>NZ_RHFI01000015.1:0-83403 GCF_003718685.1 Marichromatium sp. AB31
TGGCGGCCCACACCTGCACCCGCCAGCCCGCGGCCCGGCGCGCCAGACGCGCCCGCCGATCGTCGGCCGGGGCGCGCGCGCGCAGCGGGAGGCGCACCCAGAAGCGGGAGCCGACGCCGGGCTCGCTCGCGCAGCCGATCTCGCCGCCCATGATCCGCGCCAGCCCGCGACAGATCGCCAGCCCCAGCCCGGTGCCGCCAAAGCGTCGGCGGCGCGAGTCGTCGACCTGGACGAACTCGTTGAACAGCTCCGACAGACGCTCGCGGGCGATGCCGATACCGGTGTCGCGCACCTCGATCGAGAGTCGCTGCTCGGCGCCCTCGCCCACCACCCCGGCGCACAGCTCGATGGCGCCGTGCTCGGTGAACTTGAGCGCGTTGCCGAGCAGGTTGAGCAGGATCTGGCGCAGCTGGCCGGGGTCGAGTTCGACCCGCACCGGCAGTTGCGGGTCGAGGGTCAGCAGCAGCTCCACGCCCTTGGCGAAGGCGCGCGCGGCGAACAGCCCGAGCACCCCTTCGAGCAGGGGTTCGAGGGCGCAGGGCTCGGGCCGGGTCTCCATCCGTCCGGCCTCGATCTTGGAGAAGTCGAGGATGCTGTCGACCACCGACAGCAGACTGTGCCCGGCCTCGCCGGCCACCCGCGCATGGGCCGCCTGCTCGGGGTCGAGACCGCTCTCGAGCAGCAGCTCGTTCATGTTGAGGATGGCGTTGAGCGGGGTGCGGATCTCGTGGCTCATGGTGGCGAGAAAGCGCGATTTGGCCTCGCTGGCCTGTTCGGCGCGGGCGCGCTCCTCGATCAGCGCCGCCTCGGTGCGCTTGCGCTCGCTGATGTCGATGAAGTTGGCGACATAGTTGGTCACCCGGCCGTCCGGGTCGCGCACCGTGGTGATGCTCAGCCATTCGGGGAAGATCTCGCCGTTGCGGCGGCGGTTCTCGATCTCGCCCTCCCAGTGACCGTCGCGCTGCAACCGCGCCCACATCTCCCGGTAGAAGCGCTGCGACTGGCGCCCGGACTTGAGCAGTCGCGGCGTCTCGCCGATGGCCTCGTGCGGGGCATAGCCGGTGATCGCGGTGAAGGCGCGGTTGACGCGCAGGATGCGACTCTCGGCGTCGGTGATGAAGATCGCCTCCTGGGCCTCGAAGGCCTGGGCGGCGAGACGCAGCTCCTCCTCGGCGCGGCGCCGCGCGCTGATGTCGCGGATGAAGGCGGTGAAATAGACCGTCTCATCGGCCTCGACCTCGGTGATGGCGATCTCGATCGGGAACTCGTGACCGTCGCGGTGCAGCGCCTCCATCTCCAGACGCTGGCCGACCACCCGCCCCTTGCCCTCGGCGCGAAACCGCGCCATGCCGCGACGGTGGGCGGCGCGATAGCGCTCGGGGACGATCAACTGTTCGAGCAACTGGCCACCGACGTCCTCGCGCAGATAGCCGAAGATCTGCTCGGCCGAGGCGTTGAAGTCGACCACCCGGCCATCGAGGTCGATGGTGACGATGGCGTCGAGCGCGGCGTCGAGCAGCGCGCTCTTCTGCGCCTCGCTGCGACGGATGCGCTCGGCGAGCTGACGGGCGGCGGCGAGCGCCTCGTTGAGATCGGCATAGCTGTCGGCCAGGCGCGCCGACATCAGGTTGAAGGCGCGGATCGCCTCGCCGATCTCGTCGTTGCCGTGCTGGGGGATGCGCACCCCCGGACCCTCGCGGGCGATGCGGTTGGAGGCATCGCGCAGGCGCAGCAGCTGACGGCTGAGATAGGTGCCGAGCAGCAGCGAGAACAGCGCCACCAGCGCCATCTCGAGCAGCGCGATCCCGATCGCCCCGGAGCGTGCCGAGCTGAGCAGCGCGAGGAAGGGCTCGACCGAGACGCCCAGCTCGACACGACCGAAATAGGCCCCGCCGGCATGGATCTCGGCGCGGGTGTCGAACACCCCGTCGGCGGCGTGCGAGGGGTCCTGGTCGGCGACGAAGCGGCGCGCCAGCGCGCGCGCCGCACCGGCCTCGGCGAGGATCAGGCCATCGCGGTCGCGCACCCGCGCATAGACGATGTCGGCGTTGGTCAGCACCTCGTCGAGCAGGCTCTCGAGCCGGGCCAGATCGGTGGCCAGCACCGCGTCGGTGGCATTGGTCGCCACCAGGCTGGCGGCGGTGGTCGCGCGCTGGACCAGCTGCGCCTCGTTCGACTCGCGCAGCCAGCTCAGCGCGCTGAACACCAGCAGCGCCAGCAGCGCCGCCTCGATCAGCGCGATGCCGAGGATGGTCTTGAGACGGAAGCTCACGGGGCCTCGGCGCGCAGGTCGTCGAGCAGGTCGATACCGAGGGCGCGCACGTCGTCCCAGTCACCGTCCTCGGCGGCCACCAGCCGGGGCATCCCCAGCGTCTCGATCAGCGCCCGCCCCTCGGCGTCGGCGGCGAGCCCGAGCATCGCCTCGCGCACCCGCGCGACCACCTCGGGTGCGACCCGCGGATGGCTGGCGAAGGCGTGGCGGGTATAGCCCTGGGTGGTCATCAGCACGCGCAGCTCGGCGCGGCGCGGCGGGTCGAGCGCCTCGAGCGTGCGTACCACCCCGCCGCCGGCGGGATAGAGCCCGACGCTCACGGTACGGTAGACC
This sequence comes from Marichromatium sp. AB31, assembly GCF_003718685.1. Classification (NCBI taxonomy): domain Bacteria; kingdom Pseudomonadati; phylum Pseudomonadota; class Gammaproteobacteria; order Chromatiales; family Chromatiaceae; genus Marichromatium; species Marichromatium sp. AB31. Next base: position 2,606 of record NZ_RHFI01000015.1, read on the forward strand.
GAATCGTGCGAGGCGACATAGCGCGGGGTGAAGGCGATGCCGCGCTGGGCCAGCTCGGCGCGGATCAGCACGCTGGCGGCAAAGGCCGCCGGGGCCGGGAAGGCCAGGGTCGCGCCCTGCAGCGACCCGACCTCGCGCAGCGGGCTGTCGGCGCGTACCACCAGCACCCCGCGCAGCCGTCCCTCGGCGCGGGCGAGTGCGCGATAGCCGGGGTCGCGGGCGAAGACCGTGTAGTGATAGGGGTTCATGTAGGCGAGATCGTATTCGCCCTGCGCCAGACGGCGCTCGAAGGTGGGGATGTCGGCGGCGGTCTCGAAGCGCAGCGCCACCCCGGCGCGCGCGCCGAGCGCCTCGAGCAGCGGCACCCAGGCGCGCGCCAGGGTGCTTGCCGATTGCTGCGGCACGATGCCGAAGCTCAGCTCCGTGGCCGATGCGGCCAGCGGCGCCACGAGCAGGGTCAGCAACAGCAGCGCCGCGCGGCCACGGCGCCGGGTGCGCTCAGAAGCGGTAACCGAAGAGTTCGATGTCGCGCCGGAAGCGGCGCGCGATCCAGTCGCGGCTGTGTGTGTCATAGAACTCCCGATAGTCGAGCCGGCCATGCCGGGAACGGTTGAAGTGCTCGGGCGCCGGGGGCGCGAGACCGAGATGGTCGCACAGTGCGGTCAGATCCTCCTGGTAGTGCTCGAAGCGGGCGAGGAAGTCGATCTGCAACCGCCCTGCTCGATCGGTCACATAGTCGCTCTGGGAGCGACCGATCATGAAGCGATGAACGGGCGCCTGGCTGGCCCAGGCGAGCCAGTCTCCGGGCGCGCGCGGGCGCAGCGCGCGACGCAGGAACTGCTTGAAGCCGGGGCCGGAGAGGTGCGTCGAACCCAGGGGCTCGTCGGGGGAGGCGCGGGCCAGCGCGATGTACCACGACAGCGCCAGATCCCAGGGGTTGCGCACGAAGGCGAAGCGGAAGTAGTCGGGATATCTGGCCAGCAGCCGGGCGTTGTCGCGATAGGTGCTGTGCTGGCGACCGTCGAAGTGACAACGGTCCTGCCAGCCCGGGGCGCGCGCATCGAGCCCGGCGAGCGAGGCCCGGGTGTCGAGGTCGTCGCGAAACACCGAGGTCAGTGAACTGCCGCCGGTCTTGGGGATGTGGAAATAGACGAAGCGACGGTGGTGGGAGAGCAGCATGGTGTTCTGGCTCCGGGGGCAGACGTTCAGGGTGAGCAGATGGCATTTCCAGATCGCCTTGCGCAGGCGTCTGCTCAACCTTGGCAACCACCGTGCCAGGCGATCGGTCTCGCGCACCGGCCCCGCGGCCAGCGACGGGTTGCAGCGGTCACCGAGCACGCCGCCGAGCCACCGCGCCCCGGCCCCGCGCAGCCGCTCCAGCGTCGCGGCCACACCGGCGGCGAAGTGGGCCGGTGCGCGCCGCACCGCTGCAGGCCGCGGTGCAGGATGCGACTCGATCCGCAATGGCCGCGCCCGGCCAACCCCGAGACCGTCGAGAGCGTCCCCGATGACCACCACCGCCTCGTCCTCGACACCATCGCCCATCGGCGCCCCTCCTCTTCGTCCAGGGCGGTCGGGGCGCGAGAGACCCCCGTCAGAACATCTGTAGGCACCCGCGCCGGCGCACAAGCCGGCTCCGGCGCTCGGCCACGCGCCCCGAGGCGGCGCGCGTGACCGCGCCGATAGCACAGGACGCCCGCCACCCCGGTGCACCACGCCGACGGCGCCGCGGAATACACAGGGTGCGAGGAACAGTACCAAAAACAGCGCCGCTCCGACCATCGACGCCAGACGACCGATCCAGCCCGGCAGCGAAGGGGGTCTCGGCAGTCAGGATGAGCAGCGCGAGCGGGCTGGTCCGCATCGGGACTCAGCTCGCACCGGGGTGACGGAGGGCGGCATAGGCGGCGGCCATCGCCCGCACCTCGGCGCGGGCGAGGACATAGGGGCGTGGGTCGAACGGCACGGCGCGCGCGATGGCGGCGAGCTGCACCGCCAGCGCCACGCTGAGGATCGCGACATCCCCGGCCGGCACCACCCGGGCGGTGTCGGGACAGGCGGTCTCGGGGACGCCGCCGACGGCGCTCACCACCACCGGGATGCCGCAGGCCTGGGCCTCCAGCGGCGCCAGCGGCAACCCCTCGGCGAGCGCGGGCAGGCAGAACAGGTCGAGCGCCTGGTAGAAGGTCGGCATGGCGTCCACCCGCCCGATGAAATGCACGCGTTTCGCCAACCCCTGCCGGGCGACCAGGCGGCGCAACGCGCCCTCCTCCGGGCCGCTGCCGGCGAGCGCCAGATGGGTGTCGGCGTCGAGTCCGAGCAGCGCCTCGATCAGCAGCCGCTGGCCGTTGACCGGGTGCAGCGGTGCGACGCAGCCGATCAACCGCACCTCGCGCGGCAGGTCGAGCTGCGCGCGCGCCACGGCGCGATCGCCGGGGATGAAGTGATCGGTATCGACGCCGTTGAGGATCACCCGTGGCCGCCACCCCGGCAGTCGCGCGCGGATGCGCGTGGCGACGTGCTCGGCATCGGCGACCAGCCGGGGTCGGGTCAGCGCCAGCGTCGTCCACTGCAGCCAACGCTGCGGCAACGACTCCAGGTGCCGGGCCTCGTGCTCGGTGTGCACCAGATGGCGCACCCCGGCCAGGCGCGCGGCCAGACCGCCGTAGATCAGCGGGCCGCGATGATAGGTGTGCACCGCCACCGCGCCCTCGGCGCGCAACAGCCGCGCCAGACGCGGGACCAGCCCCGGCGTCCAGCCCGGCGGCTTGGCGAGAAAGCGCAGCCGATCGACATCGGTCTGCAGCCGTGGCCAGGCGGCGACCGCCGCCACGCCCTCGCCCTCCAGGCTCATCACCAGATGGCGCTCGGTGGCGGCGCCGTGACGCGCCAGCTCCAGCACCATGCTCTCCACCCCACCGGGACGCAGGTGCTGCACGACATGAACGATGGTGGTCATCGGGATTTCTCCACGGGCAGATGATCGACCGCGCGGTCCGTCGAGCGGCACTCGATTCGGTACGGCTTGAGTGATGGGATGCGGCTGAGCACCGTCAGCGCGCGCGGGCGCCAGTCGCCGGCGGGCAGGTCGTATGCGGTCGAGCAACTCGATGGGCATGGTCGGGACCGATGAGCAGAGGATGACCGACCGTGAGCAGATCGCGTGCCATCCCGCATCCGCACGCGCCGGCGCGATCCCGCGCCGCTCGCCCGCCCCGGCGTTGCAGCGTGCAACGCAGCGGGCGCTGCATCCTGCAACACGCCTCAGGACGGCGTCGCGGCCAGCGCGAGCCCGTAGAGCGGCGCCCGGAGGCCGGGGCGCGCGCGCGGCGACCCTCTCACACCTCCTCGACCAGCGCCGAGAGCGCCCGGGCCTGACGCTCGGCGGTGAACAGCTCCAGCAACCGTCGGCGCCCCACCTGCCCCATCGCCGCCAGACGCAGCGGCGCCGTGGTCGCCACCGTCTCGATGGCGCGGGCGAGCGCGGCGCGATCGCCCGGCGCCACCCGCCAGCCGCTCTCCTCGGTCACCATCTCCTTGCAGCCCATCAGCGTGGTGGTGATCACCGGCAGCGCCATCGCCATCGCCTCCTTGACCACCACCGGGTCGGTGTCGCGGGCGCCGTTGGCGGCGATGCGGAAGGGTGCGACCAGCGCCCGGTAGCCGGGGCCGTGACGCGCCAGCCACTCGGCCGGACGCGCGCCGAGGAACTCCACCCAGTCGTCCAGCCCGAGCCGGGTACAACGCGCCCGCAGCGACGCGCGCAGCGGGCCGTCGCCGACCAGATCGAGCCGGGGGCGGTGCGCCGCCGGGACCAGCGCCAGCGCCTCGAGCAGATCCGCCACCCCCTTGGTCTCGCACAACCGACCGATGAACAGCAGCCGATCGGCCTCCGCGGCACCGCTCACCACCGGCGCGAAGGTGCGCGCATCGACCCCGCAATAGACCACCCCGACGCGCGCACGCGGCGCCAGCGCGGTGAAGTCGCGGCGCATGTCCTCGCACACGGCCACCGCGAAGTCCGCCCGATCGAGCTTGAGCGCGAGGTCGGCGGGGGTGGCGTAGACGTCGGAGCCGTGCCCCACGAAGGACACCCCGATGCCGAGCCAGCGGGCGGCGACGATCGCCGTGGCGGTGGTGGCCTGGGCGAAATGGGCATGGATGTGGGTACAGCCCTCGTAGCGCATCACCGCCGCCACCCGCGCGGCGCCGTAGAGCAGCGCGGCGCGCGGCAGCCCGCGCTGGCGCAACGCGAAGCCGAGCCCGCGCAACAGGCTCGGGCGGATGCCGCCAAGCGCCTCGGCGGCATCGGCCGGACCGAGATCGGAGAGATACCAGGTGCGCACCGCCAGACGCTGATCGCTGGCCTGGGCCGGTCCCGGATGACGGCGGAAGGCGATCGGCACCACCCGGTGACCGAGCGACTCCATGGCGCGGATCTCGGTGCCGATGAAGGTCTCGGAGAGGACCGGGAAGGCGGGGATGAGATAGGCGATCGTCTTCATGATGGTGATGTTTCCGTTTGGCATGCGAACTGCTGCGCCTTGAGCAACATCAATGCCAGAGGACGCGCCATGTCGACCCAGCCCATCCAGGTCTCGATCGTCATCCCCGCCCGCGACTGTCTCGAGCAGCTGCCGCGCACGATCGACAGCGTCCTCGCCCAGCAGCTCGACGCCTTCGAGGTGCTGGTCGTCGACGACGGCTCCGAGGACGGCACCTGGGACTGGCTGTGCGCGTACGCCAGACGCGCGCGCTGGCTGCACCCGATCCGGCTCGGCGGGCTGGGCGCGGCGCGGGCGCGCAATCACGCCATCGCCGCGGCGCGCGGCGCGCTGATCGCCTTCCTCGACGTAGGGGATCGCTGGTACCCGGGCAAGCTCGCCGCGCAGCTCGCCCTCCACCGGCGCGACCCCGAGCTGGTGATGAGCTTCACCAACTACCGCCATGTCGGCGCCGACGGCGAGGACCGCGGCGACTGCTTCAGCCTCTGGCCGGGGTTGCGGCGGCTGCTCGAGGGCGGCGACAGCTTCCGACGGCTCTCCCACCCGACGGCGCTGCTGTTCGCCGAGAACCTGGTCGGCACCTCGACGGTGGTGGCCAGAGGCGATGCATTGCAGAATGCGAAGGGATTCGACGGTGGACTGCATTCTGCAGAGGAGCGGGAGCTGTGGCTGCGCCTGGCCAGCGCCGGGGCGGTCGGCTTCAGCCCGCGCGTCTACTGCGACGACGAGCGGCGCGCCGAGACCGAGATCAGCCGCACCGAGGCGCGGCTCGCGGTGCTGGCGCGGATCATCCGGCGCGACCGCCCCGAACTCGGCACCGCGTACCCGGTCGCACTGCGCCGCGCCCGGCTGCTGATCGGCGAGGCCGAGGGACACCCGGCGCGGGTCTGCGCCAGCCGCCTGTTGGCACGCTCGCTGACGCCGCAGCGACGCATCCCGCGCGCCGCGCGCACCGATGGCCGACTGCTGCGCGCGCCGCGCGACTGAGGCCCGCTCGATCGCGCACCGCACGCGGCGCGGCCCCAGACCGCGAGCAGGCGCGGCGGCCTCTCCGCGGGCTCGGGGCGGCGCGCTTGCTCGCCTCGCGCTCCAGTCCGCCGCCGGAGACGAGGTCGACGACCGGGGCCACTCGGCGCACGCGAAGAGGACGGGGCGCGCGCCCGTCCTCTGTCAAACGGCATCGGGGGATGGGGGGGGGTGGTGCCGACACGGGGCCTGGCGTCCCGGCGAGAGGTCGCGCGGGGCGCCTCGGGCGCGAGGCGCGAGATCCGCCCCGCGTCACGCCCGGCCAGACGAAGGCCCGACCTCGGCGCCCTTGCGCTGATCGTTCGTTCAGACCGCCGCGCCCGGCGCGGGCCCATCGACGCTGAGCGAGGCCATGTCGATGACGATGCGATGGGCGAACTCGCCCTCGGCCAGACGCGCGAAGGCATCGTTGATCTGCTCGATGCGGATCATCTCGCACTCGGGATAGATCTGGTGCTCGGCGCAGAAGTCCAGCACCTCCTGGGTCTCGGCGATGCCGCCGATCAGCGACCCGGCGACGCGCCGGCGACCGAACACCAGCGGGGTGGTCATCGGCGCCTCCAGCGGCCCGATCTGGCCGACGATCACCAGCGAGCCGTCGACGTCGAGCAGCGGCGTGTAGACATTCAGGTCGTGCTTCACCGGCACGGTGTCGATGATGAGATCGAAGGCGTTGGCGGCCGCCTGCATCGCCTGCCGGTCGGTGGAGGCGAGGAGGCCACGGGCGCCGCTGGCCTTCGCTTCCGTCTCCTTCCTGCTCGAGCGGCTGATCACCGTGACCTCGGCGCCCATCGCCGCGGCGAGTTTGACCGCCATGTGGCCGAGTCCGCCGAGCCCGATGACGCCGACACGCGTGCCCTCGCCCACCTGCCAGGTGCGCAGCGGCGAGAAGGTGGTGATACCGGCGCAGAGGATGGGCGCGGCCCTGGCGAGATCCAGACTGTCGGGGATGCGCAGCACGAACGCCTCGCGCACCACGATGTGCTTGGAGTAGCCGCCCTGGGTGATCTCGCCGCTGATGCGATCGGGCGCGCCATAGGTCGGAGTCATGCCGTTGCGGCAGTACTGCTCCTCATGGTTGTGGCACTGGTCGCAGTCCTGGCAACTGTCGACCATGCAGCCGACCGCGACGCGGTCACCCACCCGGTAGCGCTCGACCTCGGGACCGACGGCGCTGACCACGCCGACGATCTCGTGGCCCGGCACCAGCGGATAGGGCTGCGGCCCCCAGTCGCCGTTGACGGTGTGCAGGTCGGAGTGACAGACACCGCAGTACTGGATGTCGATGGCGACATCGTTCGGGCGCAGCGCGCGACGCTCGAAGTGATAGGGAACGAGCGTGGCATCGGCCGAATGGGCCGCGTATCCAACGGTTTTCATGGTCTTTGGCCTGTCTTCGTCAGTGGGTTGCGGAGGTGCCGCCGGTCTCGGCGAGCGGCGACGATGACTTGAACTCGGCGCCGAGGGCGCGCGATCGCGCGGACCCGGCACGACGGGGTCGGCGAACGCACCCGTGTTGAGCCAGACTCGTGATGCTCGTGCAGGCGGGGCGAACGGGGTAGAGAACGGCGCCACCGCCGAGCAGTCCACACCTGCCAGAGCGGTCGCCACGGCGGGCCACATCATCGGCTGCATTGACGATGAACATAGGGCTCGATGCCCTCGGTTGAGAGACCTGATCCTCTCGATCTCTTGCCTATTCCTACCCGAGCGGTGATTTCAAGTTGCCCCGGTGGAGCCAATCCTGTCTAAAAGATCCATCTCCCGAATCAGAGCGCGCACGACATGTCATCGAACTCGATACTGCTGCAGCACTTCCCGGCGCTGGAGACCGGGGTGATGGAGTCGCCCCTCCAGGGGGTGCGCTTCTTCAAGTCGACACAGCCGATCCCGCGGCGCCCGCTGGTCTACGACCCCGGCATCTGCATCGTCGTCCAGGGCCACAAGACCGGCTATCTCGGTGGCGAGGCGTTCCGCTACGACGCCGACAACTATCTGGTCACCTCGGTCACCATGCCCTTCGAGTGCGAGACCTTCAGGTCGCCCGAGACGCCCCTGCTCGGGCTCTATATCGATATCGACCTCGGCCAGTTGAACGCGCTGATCAGCGGCATGGGCCTGCAGGCCGAGATCGGCAAGGCCACCGAGCGCGGCCTGCCGCGGGGAATCGGGCCGGCCGCGCTGGACGCCGAGATGGCCGACGCCATCGCCCGTCTGATCAAGGCGCTGGGCTCGGAGACCGAGGCCCGGCTGCTCGGCCCGGGGCTGGTGCGCGAGGTGCTGTTCCGCGCCCTCGGTGGCACCCAGGCGCCGGTGCTCCACGCCCTGGCGATGTACAGCGGCACCTTCTCCAAGGTCGCCCAGGTGCTGCGGATCATGCAGAGCCACTACGCCGAGAAGCTCGACGTCGAACAGCTCGCCGAGCGCGTGCACATGAGTCCATCGGCCTTCCACCGGGCGTTCAAGGAGATCACCTCCGACACCCCCATCCAGTACCTGAAGAAGGTGCGCCTGACCAAGGCGCGCGAACTGATGCTGCACGAGCGCATCAAGGCCTACATGGCCGCCGACAGGGTCGGCTACGAGAGCCCCTCGCAGTTCAGCCGCGAGTTCAAGCGCTACTTCGGGCAGAGCCCGGCGGAGATGACGCGCGAGGCATGCGCGGCCTGAGCCGCGGCGGATCGCAGCGTCCTCGGCAGGCGATATGGTGCATCCTCCAATCGGGAGCGGTTGAAGCGGCGTGGATCGCCATTCAAGAGACTTGAATACCCTTGACGCTCCGCCCCTGCAAGACCGAATGTGTCTTGCGGGTCTCGGAGCAGGAAGGGGGGGTGCATCTGAGTCGACGCTCGGAGTCTCCAACCCCACCGCATCATCCCAAACCACCATCGGCTGGCTTGTTGGCTCAAGCCATTGGGCCAATGCCCACCAATCCGCGCCCCCTCACCGAAAACAGGGCCATCTCAAACTCAACGTTAAAGAGAGATTATGTCCGAAGCAAAAATATCATTTGAATACGGCATCAAAGATGCGGAAGACCTACTGGCACATTTCGATTCAGCCAACACCAACCCGCCACCTGACAATGCAGAGGTTCTCAAGCGTGCCAGCTTGGTAATGGCGTTAACGGCATGGGAAACGTACGTAGAAGACCGTGTATCTGAGGCATTAGCAAAAAAGCTCAGCATTGTTTCCGGCAGCTATGCCGGCAATTTTATCGAAAACCGGCTAAAACAAGACCTGAAACAATTCCATAATCCAAACTCGGACAAAACGAGGAAGATTTTCCTTGACTATCTAGATGTTGACGTGACGCAAGGCTGGACATGGGCAAACACTGACCCAGCTAGAGCGAAAAAGCTACTGAATCAATGGATTTCAAAGCGTGGAGACGCTGTTCATCGCTCGAAAGCAATCAGCAACGGCCCGCCTCTACCGCACTTGATAAAACGCGAGGATCTTGCAAAGGCCATTCGCTTCATCAAAGACTTGGTCAATGCAACTGAAACTTATCTTGAAAAGAACCTCTAACACCAAAATTATTTATTAAATAACACAAATTTAATTCTCACCTTCCCCGGAGCCAGGCCCGGCGTCAAGTAAAGACCGACTGCATGATTTGGCGGAGCAGAAGAGTGCCAATATGTGCACGAGCAAGTACAGCGAGCAACGCATCGTTGAGTCTGGAATGGTCGTCAAAGGTGCCTGCTGGACACTGGACGTCAGCGCAGAAACTGTCCTATCGATGATGATCGAAATACGGGAAATGGGGAGTTTTGAACCTAAGGCGCCTGCACAAGGTGCGCTGAGGAGGGAAACCGCCGACTCAAGCACATGCAAGCGAACCCGAGGCTGGATCACAAGATCCTGAGGAGATCGTCGAACAACGCCCTGAGCCAGGGTCGCCGAAACCCCTGTCGGTCGATCGCAAGGAAGGGGGGACGCAGGAAGCAGGCAAAAAAATACCGCCTCGAGGGCGGTATTTTTTGCGATGTGGCGGAGAGGGTGGGATTCGAACCCACGATAGGCTATTAACCTATACACACTTTCCAGGCGTGCTCCTTAAACCACTCGGACACCTCTCCGGAAAACACGGCGACAGGAAGGCCCGCGGCGCGTTTGAGCCGTGAACTTTAACCGAAACCCCGACGGCTTTCAACCCATTTCTTCTCGAACGCACAGCGGGCATCATCGGGGCACCCGTTTCCCTCAGGCCACCCTGCCCCATGCCCAACACCCGCGCCAGCACCGCCGACCGTCACCGTCTCTACGAACTCGCCGTCCAGGCCCCGGAGGCCGAGATCGACCTGCTCGATCAGCTCGTCACCGACCTGCGCGGCCGCCCGGCGCGACGGCTGCGCGAGGACTTCTGCGGCAGCGCCGCGATCTCTGCGGCCTGGGTGCGTCGCCGCCCCGACAATCACGCCCTCGGCATCGATCTCGACGCCGCGGTGCTCGACTGGGCACGGACCCACACCCTCGCCGGGCTCGCGCCCGAGGCGCGCGCGCGACTGGCGCTGCGCCAAGCCGATGTCCGTGAGGCCGCCACCGCGCCGGTCGACCTGGTGGTGGCGATGAACTTCAGCTACTGGCTGCTGCGCAGCCGCGAGTCGCTCGGCGACTACTTCCGCGCGGTGCACCGCGCGCTCGCCCCCGACGGGGTCTTCCTGCTCGATGTCTACGGCGGCTACGACGCCCCGCGGGTGATCCGCGAGGAGCGCCGCGTCGCCGACCCCGAGCAGGGCGACTTCGACTACATCTGGGAGCAGGCGCGCTTCGACCCGATCAGCAGCGATCTGGAGTGTCACATCCACTTCGCCTTCGACGACGGCTCGCGGCTCGAGCGCGCCTTCAGCTATCAGTGGCGGCTGTGGACCCTGCCCGAGTTGCGCGAGCTGCTCGCCGAGGCCGGCTTCGGCGAGGTCGGCGTCTACTGGCAGGGCTGGGACGCCGAGGGCGAGCCCGACGGCGACTTCGTCGCGGTCGAGCGCGGCGAGCCCGACGCCGGCTGGATCGCCTATCTCGGCGCCACGCCGACGCGCTGAGCGCGCCGCGCTCAGTCCTCGGGGTGCGGCAACCGCCCGAAGAGCCGGCTGAGCGCGCGCAGCCGCTCGGCGCTGCCGGTCTCGAGCATCTCTTCGCGGAAGCGCCACTCCCAGTTGCCCTCGGCGGTGCCGGGGCGGTTCATGCAGGCCTCGGCGCCGAGTCCGAGCACGTCCTGCAGCGGAAACAGCGCCATCTCCGCCACCGAGCCGAGGGCGCAGCGGATGAAGTCCCAGTGGATCTCGTGACCGTCGGTGTTGAGATAGACCCGGGCGTGGCGGCGCACCGATTCGTCGCGGCTGTCCCACCAGCCGCGCAGGGTGTTGTTGTCGTGGGTGCCGGTGTAGACGGCCTGACGGCGGCGGTGGTGATGGGGCAGGAAGTAGGACCGCCCGAAGCCCTCGGGGATGTCCTCGAAGCCGAACTGGAGGATCGCCATCCCCGGCAGCCCCAGCCCGTCGCGCAGCGCCTCGACGTCCTCGGTGATCACCCCGAGGTCCTCGGCGATCAGCGGCGGGTCGTCGCCGAGCGCCTCCTGGAGCACGCCGAAGAGCTTCATCCCCGGCCCGGCGACCCAGCGCCCGTTGACCGCGGTCGGCTCGTCGGCGGGGATCTCCCAGTAACCGGCAAAGCCCCGGAAGTGGTCGATGCGTACCAGGTCGACCAGCTCGAGCACCTGACGCAGCCGCGCCACCCAGAAGGCGTAGTCGTCGGCGGCCAGCGCCGACCAGCGATACAGCGGGTTGCCCCAGCGCTGGCCGGTGGCGCTGAAATAGTCCGGCGGCACCCCGGCGATCACCGTCGGCTCGCCCTCGGCGTCGAGCTCGAACCAGTGCGGATGGGTCCACACCTCGCTCGAGTCGTGGGCGACGAAGATCGGGATGTCGCCGACCAACCGTACCCCGCGCGCGCGGGCATAGTCGCGCAGCGCCTGCCACTGCTCGAAGAAGCAGAACTGGACGAAGCGCTGCAGCGCCAGCACCTCGCCGTGCGCGGCCGCCCAGCGCGCCAGCGCGCCGGGGTCGCGCAGCGCGTAGTCGCGCGCCCATTGGGTCCAGGGACGCTGCTCGTGGAAGGCCTTGAGGCCGTTGTAGAGGGCGAAGTCCTCGAGCCAGTCGCAGTGGTTCTCGCAGAAGGCGGCGTAGGCGGCGCGCTGCGCGGCCGAGGCGCGCGCCTCGAAGCCGCGGCGGGCGCGCTCGAGCAGCGCGCGCTTCCAGGCGCCGACGGCCTCGTACTCGACCCGGTCGGCGGAGAAGCTCGGCGCCGGTTCGAGGTCCTCGGGGTCGAGCCAACCGGCCTCGAGCAGCCGCTGCGGGCTGATCAGCAGTGGGTTGCCGGCGAACGCCGAGGTGCACTGATAGGGCGAGTCGTGATAGCCGGTGGGGCCGAGCGGCAGCATCTGCCACAGCCCCTGCCCGGCGGCGGCGAGAAAGTCGACGAATCGGTAGGCACCCGGCCCCAGGTCGCCGATCCCGAAGGGACTGGGCAACGAGGTCGGATGGAGCAGGATACCGCTGGTGCGGTGCATGGAGGGGCCTCCCGGTCGGCAGCTGTCCGCTGGTCGCATCCTAACGCCGATCGCCCCACGACAGCGACCACGATCCGCATGGACGGACACGTTTATATCTCTTCGGGCGCGCCGGGTGCACCCGGCGGGGGCGGCCGAGGCGCTCTGCGACACACCCGACACCGAATCATGGGGGCACGCACAAACCATTGAAAGTAAGAGGGCGTCGCAACGCTCGAGCGCGCGACGATTGATCCGCGACCGCGCCTTGGGCTAGCGTGGGGAGGCTCGCGCGACGACGACGCAACGTCGACGCGCCAGCGGCGAGCCGGCGTCCGCAATCGTGACCGGGCGCACGGTTTCGGCACACACGCTTGGCTTCATCTCATTCGCCCGCACCGGGTGTCCGACGCCGGACGGACCTCTCCAACCCGGCCCCGACAGCAGTAGGAACCCATCGATCATGAGCAGTCCCGATACCTTCAAGCACTCACTCAGTCGCGCCCGCGAGTACGGGCTCGAGGAGTTCCTCGAGATCATCGGCGAGCTCTCCCAGGAGAGCACCAAGAAGGGCCGCATCGACCGCGCCAGCAAGGAGCTGATCACCCTCGGCATCGCCCTGGCCAAGCAGTGCCGGCGCTGTATCGACATCCACGGCAGCGAGGCCAGACGCCTCGGCGCCGGCGACGGCGAACTCAGCCAGGTGCGCAAGATCGCGCTGTTTCTCAAGGCCAGCCCCAGCGGCGGCGGCGAGATGTGGGAGTCCTGGGAGGACTCCTGGCGCGAGTACGTGCTCGGGCGCGGCCCGATCGAGCACCATGTGCGCGAGCTGATCGCGCTCGGCATCGCCCTGGTCGAGCAGCGCCGCGACCACATCCGTCTGCACGCGCGCTCGGCGCTGGAGTTCGGCACGCCGCCCGAGGAGATCTTCGAGGTGATGCCGATCGCGCTGCTGATGGACGGCGCCCCCGCCCTCTCGCAGATCCCCCATCTGGTCGAGGCGCTCGACGCCCCGGCACTGCAACTGAGCGCCTGAGCGCGCCGCGCGGTCGCGCCCCGGGCGCGGCTGCGCTAGCATCCGCAGCTGACGCGTCGACCCACGCCCGCGGTGGCGGCGCCATCACGCCGGCCCCAGAGAGGCAGCCGGCCCCGCGGATCACCACGGAAGCCTGCGATGTTCAAGTATCTCCCGCTGTGGGCCAATATCCTGCTGGGCATGGGGCTGGCCATCGCCCTGGCCGTGGCGGCGCTCACCTACAACAACCTCCACGACATCGACCGTCTCACCGCCCAGGCCGAGCGCGAGCAGCTCGCACTCTATGCCGACAGCCTGCAGGCCGAGATCGCCTCCGAGACCCGGCTGGCCGCGGCGATGAGCACCCTGGTGGCGAACCTCCCCGATATCCAGTCGCACTTCGCCGCCGGCGACCGCGCCTGGCTGCGCGCGGCGCTCGAACCGGCCTATCGCAAGCTCCACGCCGACTATGGCGTGGTGCAGTTCCAGTTCCACACCCCGCCGGCGACCTCGATGCTGCGCCTGCACATGCCCGAGCGCCACGGCGACGACCTCTCCGGCTTCCGTCACTCGGTGGTCGACACCAACCGAGAGCGCGAGCCCCAGCGCGGGCTCGAGGTCGGGGTGGCCAACCTCGGCGCGCGCGGCATCGTCCCGGTGGCGTGGCAGGGGCGTCATGTCGGCTCGGTGGAGTTCGGCATGGCCTTCGGCGCCGACTTCTTCGCCACCTTCAAGCAGCATCACGGCGTCGACGCCGCGCTGCACCTCGCCCGCGCCGACGGTCTGCGCACCTTCGCCGGCACCTTCGGCGCCCAGCCGCTGCTCGACGACTCGCGGCTGCGCGCGGCGCTCGCCGGCACCCCGCAGCTCGTCCACGCCCGGCTCGGCACCACCCCGGTGGCGGTCTACGCCAGCGCCGTGACCGACTACTCCGGCACCCCGATCGGGGTCATCGAGCTGGTGCGCGACCGCAGCGCGGCGCTCGCCGCGATCGCTGCCAGCACCCGCGAGGCCTGGCTGGTCGCGGCCCTGGTCGCCGGCCTCAGTCTGGTGCTGACGCTGCTCACGGCGCGCGCGCTCGAGCGGCGCATCCGCCGGCTCGCCGGCGGCATCAAGCAGATCGCCGCCGGCGACCTCAGCCACGAGATCGCCATCGACGGGCGCGACGAGCTCGCCGCGCTCGGTCACGACGGCGAGCGCATGCGCCGTCATCTCCACGGTCTCGTCGGCGAGGTCGAGCAGGATGCGCGCGCCGTCGACGAGGCCGCGCGCGAGATCGCCGGCGCCGTCGAGGGCCAGGCGGCGACCTCCAGCGAGATGTCGGCCTCGATCGCCGAGATCACCTCGACCATGGAGGAGCTGTCGGCCTCCTCGACCCAGATCGCCGAGTACTCCGGCTCGGTGGCCGAGATCGCCAAGCGCACCTACGACGACAGCCTGCAGGGGGCCGAGTCGATGCAGCAGCTGGCCGCGCAGATGGAGGAGATCCGTCGCGACAACCAGCACGCGCTCGCCGAGATCGTCGCCCTCGGGCACAAGTCCAAGGAGATCTCCAAGGTCATGGAGATCATCGACACCGTCGCCGATCAGACCAAGCTGATCGCCTTCAACGCCGCGCTCGAGGCCTCCTCGGCGGGCGAGGCGGGCAAGCGCTTCGGCGTGGTCGCCGCCGAGATCCGCCGCCTGGCCGACTCGGTCACCGACTCGACCAGCGAGATCAGCAACAAGGTCATCGAGATCCAGGACGCCATCAACCGTCTGGTGATCAACTCCGAGAAAGGCTCCCAGGGCATCGCCGAGGGTCTCGAGGCCTCCTCGCGCAGCTCCGAGATCCTCCGCTCGCTGGTCGAGGCCGCCGGCGAGACCACCAGCTCGGCGCAACAGATCAGCCTCTCGACCCAGCAGCAGAAGACCGCCAGCAACCAGGTGGTGGTGGCGCTGCGCGAGATCGTCACCGCCAGCGCCGACACCGCCCAGTCGGTGCAGCGCATCGCCCAGGTCGCCCAGCAGATGACCCAGCTCTCGACCAATCTCGGCCAGCGCGTCGACCGCTTCGAGCTCGGCGCCGCCCCCGCCGCCGACACCCGGGATCCGGCATGAGCGCGTCCCGTCCGATCCGCGTGCTGGTGGTCGACGACAGCCCGCTGGCGCGCGCGCTGATCCGCACCCAGATCGAGGCCGCCGCCGGTCTCGAGGTCTGCGCCGAGACCGGCAATGGCCGCGAGGCGCTGCGTCTGACCCAGGAGCTCGCGCCCGACATCATCACCATGGACCTGCAGATGCCGGGGATGGGCGGGCTCGAGACCATCGCCGAGATCATGTCGACACGCGCCACCCCGATCCTGGTGGTCTCGGACCTGGCCGACGCGGACAACGCCATGGCGGCGGTGGCCTACGGCGCGCTCGATGCCCTCTCCAAGGAGGCGCTCGGCGACGCGTCGCGCCTGGCGCAGCGGCTGCGCACCCTCGCCGGGGTACCGGTGATCCGCCACATCCGTCGCCCCCAGGCCCCCGCCGCCCTCGCCCCGACGGCCCCCGAGCCGCACCGTCACCGCGCCCGGGTGGTGGCCATCGCCGCCTCGACCGGCGGTCCCCACGCGCTCGCCCAGATCCTCGCCGCGCTGCCGCCCGACTTCCCCGCGCCGCTGCTCATCGCCCAGCACATCGCCGACGGCTTCGCCCAGGCGATGGCCGCCTGGCTCGACGGGCTCTGTCCGCTGCCGGTGGCCGTCGCCGAGCCCGGCGAGGCGCTGCGCCCGGGCCGGGTCCACATCGCCGACCCCGGCCAGCACCTCGGCGTCGACCACGAGCAGCGCATCCAGCTCTCGCCGCGCGCCGCCGGCGACATCTATCGCCCGAGCTGCGATCATCTGCTCGAGTCGGTGGCGGCGCACTACGGCGCGCGCGCCGTCGGCGTGATCCTCACCGGGATGGGGCGCGACGGCGCACGCGGGCTGCTGGCGATGCGCCGCGCCGGGGCCCCGACCATCGCCCAGGACGAGGCCAGCTCGGTGATCTTCGGCATGAACCGCGAGGCGATCGTCGCCGGCGCCGCCGCCGAGGTCCTCACCCTGGCCGAGATCCCGCCGCGCCTGTGCGCCCTGACCGGCGCCGTCGCGCCCGCCCCGTCGTGAACGATCTCTCCCCGCTGCGCACGCTCATCAAGGAGCGGATCGGGCTGCACTTCGACGCCGCCTCCGAGACGACGCTGCGCGAGGCGCTGGCGCGTCGCATCGCCCACACCGCGAGCGACGGCCCCGCGGCCTATCTGGCCCGGCTGCGCGCCGACGAGACCGAACTCATGGCGCTCGGCAGCCTGCTGACGATCAACGAGACCTACTTCTATCGCGAAGCGCAGCACCTCGAGCTGCTCACCGATCACCTCATCCCGACGCTGCGCGCGCGCGACCGCGCGCCCCCGGAGACGCCGATCCGCATCCTCTCGGCCGGCTGTTCGAGCGGCGAGGAGCCCTACTCGATCGCCATCGCCCTCGAGCAGCGTCTCGGCGCCGAGGCCGCCGCCGCGGTGCGCATCAGCGCCGGCGACCTCGACCCCGAGGTGCTCGAGCGCGCCCGCGCCGGGCGCTACGGCGCCTTCACCTTCCGCGCCCTCGACCCGGCACTGCGCGCACGTCACTTCACCCGGCTCGACAACGGCCAGCACCAGCTCGCCGCCGCCATCCGCGCGCGCGTCGACTTCCTCGCGCTCAACCTGCTCGCCCGCGACTACCCGCCGGGGCTGCAGGGACAGGACGTGATCTTCTACCGCAACGTCTCGATCTATTTCGATCCGCCGACCCGCGCCCAGGTGCTCGCGCAGCTGGCGCGGCTGCTCAACCCCGGCGGCTTCCTCATCGTCGGCGTCGCCGAGACCCTCGCCAACGACATCGGACTGCTGCGCCAGCACGTCCATCGCGGCATCTTCTATTTCAGCAACGACCCGCTCGCGCCGCCCGCGCGAGCCCTCGCCCCGTCCCGTCCGGTGCGCCGCCCGCCGCCACCGCTCGACCCGGCGCGCTGCTATACCGAGGCGCTGGCGCTGGCACGCGCCGAGCGCTACACCGAGGCGCTGACCCGGCTGGCCATGATCCCGCTCGAACGCCGCTCGGTGGCGGCACTGGAGCTGCGCGCGCTGCTCGAGTTCGAGACCGGGGCGATCGCCGCGGCGCAGGCGAGCTGCGAACAGGCCCTGGCCAGCGATCCCTGGTCGCTCGAGGCGCTGCTCGTCAGCGCGCGCTGCGCCCGGCGCCAGGGCCGCACGCAGGCGGCGAGCACGCAACTGGCCCGCGTCATCTATGTCCAGCCCGAGTGCTGGCGGGCGCACTATCAGCTCGCCGAGCTGCATCGCGACGAGGGCGCCGCCGCGCCCGCCGCGCGCGAGTACCGCATCGCCCGCAACCTGCTCACCGCCGAGCCGCCGCCCGGCGCGCCGCGCCCACTGCTGCCGAGCGCGCTGTCGCGGCGCGACCTGCGGTTGATCTGCGAGCGCCACCTGGCGCGGCTCGCCGCCCAGGGCGCGGACTGAGACGGACGCCACGGGCATGGCCATCGACCTGCAACGCTTCCTGCAACGCTTCGTCACCGAGTCGCACGGCCATCTCGGCGAGCTCGAGGCCCAGCTCTCGGCGATGGCGCGCGACGAGCCGCTCGGACGCGACGACCTCGACGCCGCCTTCCGCACCGCCCACACCATCAAGGGCTCGGCGCGGATGCTCAAGCTGGGGGTGATCGCCGAGATCGCACACGCCCTCGAGGACGTGCTCGGGGCGCTGCGCGAGGCGCGCCTGGCGCCCTCGCCGGAGCTGGCCGCGACCCTGCTCGAATGCCACGACGCCATCGGCGACCTGGTGGCCGCCGCCACCACCCCCGAGCGGCTGCCCGCACACCCCGACCCGGCGCTGCTCGCGCGGCTGCTCGAGCACGCCGCGCCCACCGCCGCGGCGGCGCAGACGCATGCCGCACCCGCCCCCGAGCCGACGCCCGCCGCGGCGCCACCACCCGGCGATGCGCGCACGCCGCCGCGACTCGACCTGCGCCCGACCGAGACGGTGCGCGTCGGACTCGACAAGCTCGATGGGCTGATCCGCTTGATGGGCGAGCTGATCGCCACCCAGGGGCGCTATCGCCAGCGCCTGCTCGAGGCCCGCGCGCTCGACGTCGAGCTTGCACGATTGCTCGAGGACCACCCGGCACTGGCCGAGCACGTCGCCGGCCGACAGCGCTTCACCCGCGCGCTGCGCGATCTGGTGCAGGAGCAGGAGCGGCTCACCAGCGAGCTCGGCGATTGCGCCCTGGGGCTGCGCATGCTGCCGCTGGCAACCCTGTTCGAGCCGATCGCGCGGATCGCCCGCGAGCAGGGCCGGGCGCTCGGCAAGCAGGTCGACTGTCACGCCAGCGGCGGCGAGATCGAGCTCGACCGTCATATCGTCGAGCGTCTCGGCGATGCCCTGGTGCACCTGCTCAGCAACGCCGTCGATCACGGTATCGAGTCGCCCGAGGCGCGCCGTGGCGCCGGCAAGCCCGCGCTCGGACGCATCGAGATCAGCGCGCGCAAGGACGGCGCCGGGGTGGCGATCGACATCCGCGACGACGGGCGCGGACTCGATCGCGCGCGCATCCTCGAGCGTGCGGTGCGCCAAGGGCTGGTCGAGCCGGAGCAGGCCGCCGCCCTGGAGCCGACGCAGGTCGCCGAGCTGATCTTCCGCCCCGGCTTCAGCACCAGCGAGCTGGTCACCGAGGTCTCGGGGCGCGGGGTGGGCATGGACGTGGTCAGGCGCACCGTGGTCGAGGAGCTGCACGGCACCATCGCCGTCACCGACACGCCCGGCCAGGGCACCCGGCTGACGCTCAAGGTGCCGCTGTCGCTGGCGCTGATGCGGGTGCTGCTGTTCGAGGCCGGCAGTCGCGTCTTCGCGCTCACCGCGCAGCACGTCGAGCGGCTGATCCGGGTCGCGCTCGACACCACCCTGCAGGTCGCCGGACAGCCGACGCTGACGCTCGACGGCACCTGTCTGCCGCTCATCACCCTGAGCGCGCTGCTGGGGCTCGAGCGCGAGACCGGCGCGCCCTCACCGCCGGCGCCGCTGATCATCGTCATCGGCACCGCGCGCGCCAAGCTCGGGCTGATCGTCGATCGTCTGGTCGACGAGCGCGACATGGTGATCAAGCCGCTGCCGGCGCACATGCGCGCGCTCGCCCCGGTCGGCGAGCTGGTCGGCGGTTTCGTCACCACCGGCGACGAGACCCTGGTGAGCGTGCTCCAGGCCCCGGCGCTGCTCGCCGCCGCGCGGCTCGAGGCCGACGCACCGGCGCGCGACGCGACCACCGCGCCGGCCTCGGCACACCACGTACTGGTGGTCGACGACTCGCTCAACACCCGCGAGATCGAGCGCGACCTGCTCGAGTCCAGCGGCTATCGCGTCACCCTCGCCGAGGACGGGCTCGAGGCGCTCGACAAGGCGCAGCGACAGCGCTTCGACGCGGTCGTCAGCGATGTCGAGATGCCGGGGCTCGACGGCTTTTCCCTGACCGCCCGGCTGCGCGAGAATAGCGACTATCGCACCACCCCGATCGTCATCGTCACCTCGCGCGCCGACGAGGCCGACCGACGCCGCGGCATCGAGGTCGGCGCCAACGCCTATATCGTCAAGGGCGACTTCGCCCAGTCGAGCCTGGTCGACACCCTGCGAGGATTGATCGGATGAGCCTCGCGCGCCATCCACCATAAGAACCATCGAGGACGCCACCACATGCACATCCTGATCGTCGACGACGACACCCTCACCGGCGAACTCACCGCCGCCATCCTCGAGCAGGCCGGACACCGCTGCGAGATCGTCGCGCACGGTCTCGCCGCGCTCGAGCGCATCGCGGCCGCCACCAGCCCCTTCGACTGCGTGATCTCGGATCTGCACATGCCGCTGCTCGATGGCTTGGAACTCGAGGGCGAGATCCGTAAATTAGGCGTATCGATCCCCTTCATCCTGCTCAGCGGCGACGACCTGCGCGCGACCTCGGATCAACGCCCCGGCATCAGCGCCCACCTCTGCAAGGACGAGACCCTGGAAGAGGCCCTGCTGCAGGCAGTCGCCCGGCTGTGATTACCGCCGCCGCAACGCAGCAGCCCGCGACCACGCGCATGACGCAGCAGCAATCAGCAGACCTCCAGACGCGCAAGGCGCGACTGCGTGCCTCCTTCATCACCCAGCTGCCGAAGCGGCTCGGCGAGCTGCGCGAGCGCGTCTCGCGGCTCGATCCCGCACAGCCCCCGGACCGGCTCAACCTGCAGGAGATCCACCGACTCTTTCACACCCTCAAGGGCTCGGGGGCGACCTTCGGCTTCCCCGAGGTGATGGCCGCCGCGCGCGACGCCGAGCAGCACCTCAGCCAGGTGCTCGACGGCTACGAGGCGCTCGGCGAGGAGCTGCTCGACACCCTCTCCCACCAGCTCGACGCGCTCGAACACCTCGAGATCGATCGCGGCCCCTGCCTGCCCCAGGAGCCGCCGGCCCAGGTCGCGCTGCCGGCGCGACGCAGCGGTCGCGACATCACCACCAGTCGCGGCGAGCACTCCATCTATGTCTGCGACGACGACCCCGAGGTGGTCGCCGAGCTGGCGATGCAGCTCGGCTGCTTCGGCTACCGGGTGACCGCCTTCACCTCGCTGGCCAGGCTCCACCGGGCGGTCGCCGAGACGCCGCCGGCGGCGGTGATCCTCGACGTGGTCTTCCCCGAGGGGATCAACGCCGGACCCGAGGCGCTCGCCGAGATCAATCGGCTCACCGGTCAGCCGGTGCCGACCATCTTCATCTCCAACCGCGAGGACTTCGGCGCCCGGCTGCACGCCGTGCAGGCCGGCGGCAGCGCCTACTGCACCAAGCCGGTGAAGACGGTGGAGATGGTCGAGATCCTCGATCTGATCACCGACACCACCCCGGTCGAACCCTTCCATATCCTCATCGTCGACGACGACCCCGACCTGGCGCAGTACCATGCGCTGATCCTCGAGGCCGCGGGCATGGTCACCCGGGTGCTCAACAATCCGGCGCTGGTGCTCCAGCAGCTCGAGACCTTCCAGGCCGACCTGATGCTGGTCGATCTCTACATGCCGCTGTGCTCGGGACCCGAGCTTGCCCAGGTGCTGCGCCAGGTGCCGGCGCACGTCGGCCTGCCGATCATCTACATCTCCTCCGAGACCGACGCCGAGCGCCAGTTCCGCGCGCTCGCCGCCGGCGCCGACGGCTTCCTCACCAAGCCGATCGCGCCCAAGCGGCTGGTCGCCGAGATCCGGCTGCGTGCCGAGCGCATGCGCACCCTGCGCTCGCTGATGGTGCGCGACAGCCTCACCGGGCTGTTCAACCACAACACCATCCTCCAGCTCCTCGAGATCGCGGTGGCCGCGGCGCTGCGCGGCAACACCCCGTTGAGCTTTGCGATGATCGATATCGACCACTTCAAGCAGGTCAACGACAGCCACGGCCACAACGTCGGCGATCAGGTACTGATGGCCCTCGGGCGCACCCTGCGCCTGCGCATGCGCGACTCCGACGTGGTCGGACGCTATGGCGGCGAGGAGTTCGCCGTGGTGATGATCGGCGCCAGCGCCGAGCGCGCGATGCAGGTGCTCGACGCGCTGCGCCAGAGCTTCGCTGCGGTGACCTTCGCCGGCGAGGGCGGCCAGCAGTTCCACAGCACCTTCAGCGCCGGGCTCGCCGCCTTCCCCGACTTCACCGACCCCACCACCCTGCAGGAGGCCGCCGACCGCGCCCTCTACCAGGCCAAGCGGCACGGGCGCAATCGCATCGAGTGCGCCACCGTCGCCACGGAGCCGCGACCGTGACCCAGGACGACGATCCGCTCGGCGTGCTGCTCGCCGCCCGCCCCGGGGAGGACGACCCGGCGCCGGAGAGCGAGTCGCAGGACCTGGTCAAGCTGGTGGTGTTCGCGCTCGGCGAGCAGCGCTTCGCCCTGCCCGGCGCACGCATCGCCGAGATCCTGCCGTTGGTGCCGATCCACCCGGTGCCCGGCTGCCCGCCGGCGCTCGAGGGGGTGATCTCGGTGCGCGGCGAGATCACCTCGGTGCTCTGTCTCGCCACCCTGCTCGGGCGTCCCACCCCGGCACCGGCCACGCGCGGGGCGATCCTGCTCGCCGGCGCACGTGAGATCACCAGCGGACTGCGGGTCGAGCGCGTGGTCGATGTCGTCGACATCGCCGGGCACGACATCCTCGAACCACCGCCGACACTGCCCTCGATGCTCGCTCGGGTGACCACCGGGGTGTTCACCGCCAAGGGACGGACGGTGGCGGTGCTCGATCTCGAGCGCTTGTTCATCGACTTCATGAAGGAGTCGGCCTAAGCGCATGGAAAACAAAAAAACGCAGAGCACGACTACGCCCCTGGGGATCGATCTGTTATCGTTTCATGCCAATCGGCTGGGCTTTGCCCTGGAGCGCCGTCGGGTGATCGCCCTGGAGCCGGCCGACAGCACCCGCGCGCCCCATATCGCCGAGCTGCTGCGACTGTCCTCGACGACGGACGAGCGCCCCGCGCAACACCAGCGCCAGCTGCTCCTCGCCCACCCCGCGGGAGCGCTCCGGGTCCGCGTCGACGAACCGATATCGCTCGACCGAGTACAGGCCGGCGACCTGCATCCGCTGCCGCCGCTGCTGGCGGCCCGCAGCCGATTGCCGTGGCTGCGGGCGCTGGCCTGGAAGAACACACCGGTGATGGTGCTCGACCCCTGGCACGACGCCGGCTGGACGGATCATTGGGGCCGAGACGACCGGTAACAGGGAAGGACCGCGACACCATCGTCGCCACGCCCGAGCGGGCAGCGGAGGAAGCAACAGAGATGGCGCTACTGCTCCTGGGGCGAAGCCGCCCCGAGGCCGTCGAAACACGCGAACCCAGGCACCACGAGGCCTCACGGAGAGGGTGGCGCTGCCGCCGTGCCCGCACGCGCCAGGCCCCAACCGCGCGGAGACCCGGATGACGCCCAAGGACGCCACCACCAGTCACGGCCAGTTGCGCGAGCGCGCCCGCCAGATCCTGCGCGATGGCCGCCTCACCCCGGCGTTGATCGAACTCGATCAGGGCGGACTCGGGCTCGAGCAGCTCCTCGAGGAGCTGCATATCTATCATGCCGAACTCGAACTCCAGCAGCAGGCACTGCACGAGAGCCAGCACCTCAACGAGATCGCGCGCACCCGCTTCATGCGCTTTTACTACGAGCTGCCCATCCCGGTGCTGCAGGTCTCCGAGGACGGGCGCATCGGCGATCACAACGGCGCGGCCTCGCACCTGCTCAAGCTCGATCGTCGGCTGTTCACGCTGCTCGCCCACTCCAGACACCAGCCCTTCCTGCAGAGCGCGCTGCAGCGTGCGCTGCGCGAGGGCAAGGCCAGCTGCAGCGAGATCGCGCTGCGCGGCCGCGAGACCTGCCCGTTGCTCGCCGACCTGGTGCTGATCCGGCTGCCGATCCCCGAGAGCGACCGTTTCGAGTGCGTCTGCTGCATCATCGACCAGACCGAACGGATCGCCCAGCGCGATGCGCTGATCAGCGCCAACACCCGGCTGGCGGTCGCCGCCGAGGTCGTCGACGCCAGCACCACGGTAGCCTTTCGCTGGCGCCCCGAACCCGGCTGGCCGATCAGTTATGCCTCGCACAACGTGTGCCGCTGGGGCTATCCGCTCGAACGCATGCAGAGCGGCGAGCTGCAGTTCATCGAACTGGTCCACCCCGAGGACCGCGCCCGGGTCGATCAGGGCTTCAGCGACTATCTCAGCGCCACCGAGGCGGCCTTCAACCTGATCTATCGGGTGATCTGGGCCGACGGCTCGGTGCACTGGGTCGAGGAGGACACCAGCGTGGCGCGCGGCGCCGATGGGCAGGTGCTCTACTTCCAAGGCCTGGTGACCGATGTCACCGAACGCGAGCAGACCCAGCGCGCGCTACGCCGCCAGCTCCGTCTCCAGGGACTGCTCACCGAACTCTCGACGCTGTTCACCGAATCCCGCCACGACCAGCCCGACGCCTGCACGCTCGCCCAGGCGCTCGATCGTGTCGGACATTTCTTCGAGGTCGACCGCTGTCTGCTCTCGCACCTCGAGGACGCCCCCGAGGGCGGCACCCGCGCACGCTGCCTCCAGCAGTGGCGCAGCTCCGGCATCGCCGCCGCAGCGCAGTACCATCCCACGCCACTGCCCGCCGGCTTCGTTCCCGAACACCAGGCACGGCGCCCGGTCAGCCTGCCCGCGCGCGAACACCAGGCGCTCGGGGTCGAATTCGAGCGCCAGCTGCTCGAGCACCGCGGCATCCGCGCGCTGCTCGTCGCGCCGCTGCTCGACACCGACCAGCGCCCGGCGTTGCTCGAACTCGAGTGTCTCGCGCACCGGGTCTGGACCAACGACGAGGCGCAGACGCTCCAGCTCGTCGCCGAGACCCTCTCCAACCTGCGCGTGCGCCAGCACGCCCAGCGCGAGCTGTGCGCCAGCGAGACCCGTTATCGTCAGGTCACCTCGGTGGTGACGGACGTCGCCTACTCGGTGCTGCGCGCGGCAGACGACACCCCCTCGCTCGAGTGGATCACCGAGTCGATCACCACGCTCAGCGGCTACAGCGTCGAGGAGGTCCGCGCCCACGGCACCTGGCGCTTCCTGGTGATCGAGGACGACCAGGAGCTGTTCGTCTCGCGCATCCTCGAGCTGCCCATCGGCGCCAGCTCCACCTGCGAGCTGCGGCTGCGCCATCGCGACGGTACGCTGCGCTGGGTGCGCGCCACCACCGAGTGCTGCGCCGATCCGGCACAACCCGGCGCGCGCCGTCACTACGGCGGACTGATCAACATCAGCGACGAGAAGCAGCTGGCCTTCGTCTCGCACTACGACCCGCTCACCGGCCTGCCCAACCGCGCACTGATGCGCCAGCGCATCGAGCAGGCGCTGCAGATCGCCACCAAACGACGGCTGGGGGTCGCGCTGCTCTCGCTCGATCTCGACAACCTCAAGCAGGTCAACGACTCGCTCGGCCACCGCCTCGGCGATCAGGTGCTGCGCGAGGTCGCCCAGCGGTTGCTCGGGGTGCTCGGCAGCGACGACACCCTCGCGCGCTTCGGCGGCGACAACTTCATCTGGCTGGCCACCCGCAATCGCTCGGTGCAGGCCTCGGGAGAGCTTGCCGAGCGCATCCAGCAGGCACTGACCATGCCCTTCGTCATCGACGGGCACTCGCTGCTGATCAGCGCCTCGATCGGCATCGCCCTGCACCCCGATGACGCGCGCAGCACCGATGCGCTGATCAGCCACGCCGACGCCGCACTGCACACCGCCAAGGCCGAGGGACGCGGCGCCTACCGCTTCTTCACCCCGGCGCTCAACGAGCAGATGCACCAGCAGTTCCAGCTCGAACAGGATCTGCGTCACGGGCTCGAGCGCGAGCAGCTCTCGCTGCACTTCCAGCCCAGGGTCGACATGCGCACCGGGCGCATCCTCAGTCTCGAGGCGCTGGTGCGCTGGAACCATCCGCACCACGGCTGGATCCCGCCGGGACGCTTCATCCCGGTGGCCGAGGCGACCGGACTGATCCTGCAGATCGGTCCGCTGGTGCTGCGCCAGGCCTGCGGCCAGCTCGCACGCTGGCGCGAGGCGGGGATCGCGCCGGTGCCGATGGCGGTCAACCTCTCGGCCAACGAGCTCTACCAGGAGGCGCTCATCGAGTCCATCGACGGCATCGTCGACGCGTTCGCCATCCCGCCCGAGCTGCTCGAGTTCGAGATCACCGAGAGCGCCACCATGCGTTCGATCGACCGCGCCGTCGACATCCTCGCCGGGTTGCGCGAGCGTGGCTTCTCGATTGCGATCGACGACTTCGGCACCGGCTACGCCTCGCTCAACTATCTCAACCGCCTGCCGGTCAACGCGTTGAAGATCGACCGCTCCTTCCTCGCCGACATCGGCGCCGAGAGCGCCCGTCACGATCAGGCCGCGGCCATCGTCAAGGCGATCATCGGGCTCGGCAACAGTCTCGGTCTCGAGGGCATCGCCGAGGGCGTGGAGACCCGGCTGCAGCGCGACTTCCTGCTCCAGCACGGCTGTCACATCGCCCAGGGCTATCTCTACAGCCGCCCCCTGCCGGGCGCGAAGATCGAGCCGCTGTTGCAAGCCGGTCGTATCGCCCTGCCGACGCAAGCGGGGCTCGAGGACTGAACCAGCAACGACGAGGCCGCGACCAGATGGCCACGGCCTCGTCATCGGGCTCGGGAGAAGCGCCGCCCACGCGGCGGGCGGCGACGGGACGGGTCAGAGCAGCACGCGGTCGATCACGTGCACCA
The DNA here is from genome assembly GCF_003718685.1 of Marichromatium sp. AB31. Lineage (NCBI taxonomy): Bacteria > Pseudomonadati > Pseudomonadota > Gammaproteobacteria > Chromatiales > Chromatiaceae > Marichromatium > Marichromatium sp. AB31. The sequence goes on from NZ_RHFI01000015.1 coordinate 29,032, forward strand.
CGCCGTTACGCGCGGCGATCGACTGCGAGACGGTGGCCTCGCCGACCTTGATCATCCCCGGCACGCTGATCGCGACGCGCTCGCCCGAGAGCGTCGGCGCGCTCTCGAGTTGCATCAGCTCGGTCGGACTCAGCCGCCCCGGCACCACGTGCGCGGCGATCACCTGATTGAGCCGCTCCTTGTCCGAGAGCAGCGCCTGGAGCTGATCGGCGGGGATGCGCGAGAAGGCCTCGTTGCTCGGCGCGAACACCGTGTAGGGACCACCCTCGGAGAACATCGCCTCGGCGCCGGCGGCCTCGATCGCCGCCTGCAGCTTGGTGAACACCCCGGAGCCCTCGGTGATGTCGGTGATCGACTTGTTCGAGGCATAGGACGGGCTGCGCAGACTGTCGTAATGGGCGAAACGATCGGTCGGGGTGGCGTTCTCCAGGCCGGCGCGGGCACGCTCCAAGGTCTCCTCGTCGGCGACCTTGCTGCCGATCGACAGCGCCGCCAGTGGGCCCACCGCGGCGGCGAGCACCAGGATGGCGGTCAGCGGGCTGATGGAGGTCACATTGTCGTTGCTCATGGCGCGAATCCTCTGGGCATGACTGAAAGAAACAGGATGGTCAGGCACAAGCCGTCGGCCTCCGTGCCGGGACGATACGGCTAATTTCCTACCTTCGCACTCAAGTATTAGTGCACTTCCAGAAAAGGCAAGCAAAACCCGATTCATTCCGCGGGTTCGTCGTGCGCCATACCAATCCGGCGCGACTTGACCCAGAATGGAGGGGCATCGACCACACCATCACCATGGGAGCCCGTTGATCATCATGCCCGCCCTGCCCCTTCGACTCGTCCTCTGCCTGCTCCTCGTCCTCGCCCCGGCGCTCGCCTCCGCCACCGAGCAGACCTACCGCCAGCAGGAGATCCTCGACAGCATCGAGACCTTCTTCGGCGACGGCGCCGAGAACCTCGGCACCGTGGTGCGCAAGGTCTTTCGCGAACAGGGCGAGCCCAACGGCTACATCACCGGCGAGGAGGTCGGCGCCGCGCTCGGCATCGGCGTGCGCTACGGCAAGGGACGGCTGTACATGAAAGACGGCTACACCCGTCCGGTCTACTGGCAGGGACCCTCGATCGGTCTCGACGTCGGCGCCAACGCCGCCAAGGTGTTCGTGCTGATCTATCGGCTGCCGAACCCCGACGCGCTGTTCCAGCGCTATCCCGGCGCCGAGGGCAGCCTCTACTTCGTCGGCGGGGTCGGGGTGAACTATCTGCAATCGGGCGATACCGTGCTCGCGCCGATCCGTTTCGGCGCCGGCTGGCGCCAGGGGGTGAGCGCCGGCTACATGGACTTCACCCGCAAGGCCCATCTCAACCCCTTCTGAGACCGCGATGCCAAGCGCCGCCCCCCGCACCGTCCAGCCACCCCCGGCGAGCACCGCCGGGACGCCGCTCGACGGGCTGCGCGCGCGGCTCGGGCGCACCCATCTGCGCCAGCGCCTGGGGCTCGAGCGCGATCATGAGGTGTTCGTGCTCAACCGCCCCGGCGCTCACTTCTTCTATCCCGAGAACTGGTACTCGGTGCACGGCGTCATCCGTCACTGTCTGCGCCTCAGCGGGCTCCACGGCCGCGCCCGGCGCAACGCCCGCCGTCACCGCATCGTCGAGCACGCGCTGGCGCTGCGCGGACTGCCGCCGGCCTTCGCCGGGCTGCGCATCCTCCAGCTCAGCGATCTGCACGTCGACATGGCCGCGGCGAACACCCACGCCATCGCCGCCGCCGTGCGCCGGCTCGACTACGACCTCTGCGTGCTCACCGGCGACTACCGCGCCCGCACCTTCGGCCCGATCACCGCGACGGTCGACGGCATGCGCGAGGTCCGCGAGGCGCTCAGCGGGCCGGTCTACGCCGTGCTCGGCAACCACGACAGCCTGCGTCTGGTGCCCGAACTCGAGTGCCTGGGCATCCGCTTCCTGCTCAACGAGACCGTCACCCTCGAGCGCGACGGCGCGCGACTGCACCTCGCCGGGGTCGACGACGCCCACTACTACCAGCTCCACAACCTCGACAAGGTCGCCGGTGCGATCCCCGAGGACGAGACCGCGATCCTCCTCTCCCACACCCCCGAGATCTATCGCCAGGCCGCCCACGCCGGCTTCGCCGCGATGCTCAGCGGTCACACCCACGGCGGCCAGATCTGTCTGCCCGGCGGCATCCCGCTGATCTGGGACGCCCGCTGCCCGCGCCGGCTCGCCGCCGGGCCCTGGCGCCACGGCACCCTCGTCGGCTACACCTCGGTCGGTGCCGGCACCTCGGTGGTCAACGCCCGGCTCAACTGCCCGCCCGAGATCACCATCCACGTCCTCCAGCCCGACTGAGCCCCCGGTTCAGCGTCGCCAGCGCCGCCACAACCGGGCGATCAGCGGGGTCAGCGCCAGATCGATCAGGGTGAACCCCGCGACCACCGCCGCCACCGTCGTCCAGCCACCGCCGAGCACCGCCACCGCGAGCAGCGCCGGCAACAGCGCCTCGGTGAACTGATCGAGCCCCGGTCGCGCCGCGCTCGACCGGTCCCCCAGCCGACGCTTGAGAAAGCTCGTCGCCAGATCCCCGGTCATCGCCGCCGCGGCCACCCCCAGCCCGAGCAGGGGCGAGACCCCCAGCGTCCAGGCCACCACGGGCGTGCTCGCCAGCGCCGTCCCCACCCCGCGCCAGGTCTTCGACGGCCCGAGCAGCGCCCGCCCGTCGCGCCAGCGCGCGCCGCCATCGAGCGCCCGACAACCCCGCCGCCCGAACACCAACCGCGCCATCACCGGCGCGCCATTGGCCCAGCTCACCAGCACCAGGATCGACAGCCACTCCATCTCGCCCTCCGCCTCCACCGCCTCTCGACACCCCACTTGGCCCGCGCCGCGCGCCTGCGCCATGATCGCACGCACCGGCAACGACGCCACGCCCACATGGCCACGCGAGGAGGCAGCATCATGGAGACGACGACACTCGACCACTACTGGGCCAAGGCCGACACCACCGCCGAGCACGACCCGCCCTGGCACCCCTTCGCCCATCACGCGCTCGACGTCTGTGCGGTCGCCGCCGAGCTGTGGGCGGCCTCACCCCGCACCCGGGCCGCCTTCGCCACGGCCTTCCCCGCAGAGCCCGACCCGGCACGCCGCCGCGCCTGGGTGCTCTACTTCATCGCCCTGCACGATCTCGGCAAGCTCCACGCCTGCTTCCAGTGCAAGGCCCCCGACGTCCTCCCCCTGAGCTGGCCGACGCTCACCGCGCGCCCGGCCAGCGGCTGCGGCAGGTTCGACCACGGACTCGTCGGCTATGCGCTCGGGCGCAAACTCGCCCCGACCGTACCGGGCCACCGCCGTGGCTGTCCTCACTGGCGCGACTGGCTCGGCGCCGTCACCGGCCATCACGGCGAGGTCTTCGACGACGAGCACCCCAAAGTCGAAGAGGCCAAGATCCTCCTCAACGGTTACGCCGACCCCGACATCGAGGTCCACGATCAAGCGGTCCGCCGTGACTGGCTGGCACAAGCGGCCAGCCTCTTTCTCGAACCACAGGGCATCGCCGCGGACGACTCGCCGCCGCCCTGCGGCGCCAGCGCCCGCGCCCTGCTTGCCGGCTTCTGCAGCCTGTGCGACTGGATCGGCTCGGACAGCGCCCACTTCCCCTATCACGCACCGGGCGAGCCCGCCGCGGACTATTGGCGATGCCGCCGCCAGCACATCCGCGATACCGGGCTCCTGCACCGGCTCGGCCTGCTCGGCGAGTCGCGGCCCTATCCGGGGCTCGCCGCCCTGCTGCGCGACGGCGAGCGCCCGCGCGGCGTACAGACCCTGATCGACGCATCACACGCGGCGCGCCCCGGCCTGACGCTGATCGAGGCCCCGACCGGCAGCGGCAAGACCGAGGCGGCCCTGGCGCTGGCCTGGCAACTCCTTGCCGCGGGCGAGGCCGAGACCATCGTCTTCGCCCTGCCCACCCAGGCCACCGCCAACGCCATGCTCGGGCGCTGCGCGGACTTCGCCCGCCACGCCTTCGATGACGCCAACCTGGTGCTCGCCCATGGCCACAGAGACCTCAACGTCCGGTTCCGCGCACTCGTCGAGCGCGGCACGCACAGCGCCGCCGACACCCAGCCCCCGGCCAGCGTGCAGTGCGCGCACTGGCTCGCCAGCAGCCGCAAGCGGGTCTTCCTCGGTCAGCTCGGGGTCTGCACCATCGACCAGGTGCTGCTCTCGGTGCTACCGGTGCGGCACAACTTCATCCGCGCCTTCGGTCTGCACCGCGCGGTGCTGATCGTCGACGAGATCCACGCCTACGACGCCTACATGCAGGGGCTGCTCGACGAGGTGCTGCGCCGCCAGCGCGCCACCGGCGGCAGCGCCATCCTGCTCTCGGCAACACTGCCGAGCCGAATCCGCGCGCGCCTGCTCGACACCTGGCGCGACACGCCCGCGACGGCCACGACGACGCCCGCCGTCTATCCCGCGTTGTGGCGCGACGACCGAACGACCCCCGACTGCCTGCCGGAGACCGAACAGCCCCCCGGCCGCACCGTCACCCTCGAACTCTGGCGCGACCCCGGGCTACGCCCAGACGCGACGAGGATCGAGGCGCTGATCGAGGCCGCGCGCCAAGGCGCACGGGTCGGAGTGGTGATGAATCTGGTCGACGATGCCCAGTGGCTCGCGCAGCAACTGCGCGATCGGGACGCGGTGCCGGTCGATCTGTTCCACGCCCGGTTGCGTCGGCGCGATCGCCAGGACATCGAGCAGCGGGTGCTCGAGCGCTATGGTCGCGACGCCGCCGAGCACGGCGGGCGCATCCTCGTCGCCACCCAGGTGATCGAGCAGAGCCTCGACCTCGACCTCGATTGGCTGATCACCCAACTCTGCCCGGTCGACCTGCTGCTCCAGCGCATCGGTCGCTTGCATCGACATCAGCGCGCCAGACCGACAGGTTTCGAGACCCCTCGATGCAACGTGCTCGCGCCGCCCGAGGGCACCGAGGACTACGGGCCGCATCAGTTAATCTACGGCGATGCCCGGCTGCTGTGGCGCACCGAGCGGCTAATCCGCGAGCGGAGCGAGGCACACTTTCCCGCGGCCTATCGCGACTGGATCGAGACGGTCTATGACGACCGCCCCCAGGACGACGAACCGGACGCCATCTATGGCTGCCACTGTGGCTGGCGCAACGCGCAGCACGCCGCGAACGACAAGGCGATCCAGCTGACACGGCTCAACCAGACCCAATTCCGCGACAACGACGAGCCGGCCCGCGCCCTCACCCGCGACGGCGAACTGGGTGTCGACGTGCTGTTGCTCGATGGCGCCGGACACACGCTCGAAGGCGAGTCCCTGCCCGCCGCCACCGATCCGGCGTGGGAGGAAGCGCGACTGCTGAACACCTGCCCGGCGCCGAGCAGTTGGAAGAAAACGACGCTGGCCGACTGCCCGTGCGACGAGCACGGCCTGGTCCCGCTCCACATGGAGACGATCGGCCCTGGCCGCTGGCGCTGCCCACGGAGCGGGCTGATCTACGACACCCGGCTCGGGCTCTCGCGCCAAGACATCGGTTAGACAGGGGGAAGTAGGCGGGCTGTGGGATCCAGTCACTCCCGGATCCCGCAGTACGCCGAAGCCCCGCTGGCGCGGGGAACGTCACGACCGACAGATCTTCAGGACATCAAATCGCGGTTCATCCCCTAGGTCTAGGGGAAGCGAAAGATTGTAGCAGCTCTTAAGAGCCCCCCACGACAACAAGCACGCATCAGCTAGCCGTAATCCCTCTTTACTAGAAAGGTCTTTCTAGAATTTATAGAACATCTAATCGCTTGACCAACTAAGAAACACACCTACAATGATGGGGAACGCTCTTCTCAATTCACAGACCAGGAAAGACACCGTGATCCAGATCAAGGAGCTTGTCATCACGCTCGACCCCGTTTCCCCCATCACCGTTCTAGCCTTAGCAGTCATCCTCTGCATCCTGCTAGCGACGATTGTACTGAAAGTACTAAAGGGCTGAGTTCAAATGGATTTACTCCAATCCCCCTGGATCCCGGTACGTGACCACCACGGCACCGGCGACTTCCGTCTCCTCACCTACCGCGAACTCCTCTGCGAGCCGGGCGCTTGGCGGCTGAGCCTGCCGCGCGACGACCTGGAGCTGGCCGCGCTGCAACTGCTGGTGTGCCTGACCCAGGCGCTGTTCACGCCCGAGGACGACGAGGCCCTGTTCGACCTGCTCGACCAACCGCTCGACCCCGCCGCGTTCGAGCACGCCATTGCCGAGGTCCTCGACTGGTTCCAGCTCGACCACCCGACCCAGCCCTTCATGCAGACCCGAGGGGTCAGCGCCAAGGAGGTCACGCCGATCCAGAAGCTGTTGATCGGGCTGCCCGAGGGCAACAACCACGCCTTCTTCAACGCCCCCGGCGAAGTCCGGGCGCTCAGCGCACCGATCGCGGCCATCGCCCTGTTCCACCAGGCCTCCAACTGTCCCAGCTTCGGCGGCGGCTTCCAGGGCAGCCTGCGCGGCGGGGCGCCGATCACCGTGCTGGTCGATGCCGCCGATCTGCGCCTCCAGGTCTGGTCCAACGTGCTCACCCGGCCGCGGCTACAGCGGCTGCTGCCCGGCTGGCAACCAGACCACGCCCGCGATCGCCCGACCTGGGTCGAGCCGATTGCCGCGCAGTCGACCATCCAGTGGAACCAGATCGGGGTGGTGCGCGGGCTGCTCTGGCAACCGGCGCACGTTGAGCTGGTCGCGACCGAACCCGGTCCCTGCGACCTGCTCGGCATCGACGCCGGGCCGCGTTATCTCGGCTTCCGCAAGGAGAAGTTCAAGTTCACCGTCGACGGGCTGTGGCCGCACCCGCACGGCGCCGTCGAGACCCGCGCGAAGGCGGGCAAGCTGGAGCAGCGGTTCACCTCCTTCACCACCACCGCGCCGGCCTGGACCCGACTGGGCGAGCTGGCGATCGCGCGGCAATCGGCCAAGGGCGAGGGCGCGCGCCCGCCGCTCACCGTCACCCAGTTCGGCGCGCTGGAGGAGGAGGCACCCTTGCGTCTGCTCGTCGGCGGCTATCGCAACAAGCAGGCGTCGGTGCTGGAGCGGCGACACGAGCTCATCACCCTGGGCGTCGGATGGAACGCGGTCGACACCCGGCTGCACCAGTTGGTCGAGCTCGGGCTGCGGGCGAAGGGCGCACTACAGAACGCGCTCCGCTTCGCCGCGCAGGGCAAGCAGAAGAAGGGCAGCCACCACAAGGAGCTGCCCGGACTCGGCAACCCCGCCCTGCCCTCGATCGCCGAGCAGCGCTTCTACAGCCGCACCGAGCCAATGATCCTCGACACCCTCGCCGACCCGACCACCTTCACCGACTGGCGCAACGCCCGGCTGCGCTACATCGATCGGCTGGCGCGGGACTGCCGCCCCCTGTTCGCGCAACTCACCGATCCCTATGCCCACAACCCGGCGCTGATCCCGATCATCGCCTGGTCCAGACGCATCCTCGAACGCGACCTCAAGCACCTTCGGGAGGAATGATGGCCAAGGACACCCAATCGCAAGACGACGACCAAATGCAGGACTTCCGCGACCTCCACGCGCGCCACGCCGCCCTGCCCAACGGACTGCAGGCCGAACTGCGCCGGGTCGATCACCCCGACACCCTGCGTGACTGCGCCGGGCTCTACCGGCTGTTCCCGGGCGCGCGGCCCACGGCTCAACAACTGCGACAGGCCTTCCTGCTGCCCTGGTGCAGGGAGGTCGAGAGCGAGCAACCACTCGCCCGACGCTGCGCCGAGCACATCCACGAGCGGCGCATCATCCAGATGGCCCGCGACACCGCGCCACAGGACCTGATCGCCTTCCGCCGGCTGCTGATCCACCTGCACAGTCAGGCCCCGGTCGGCTGGCTGGAGGTCGCCAGACTCGCCCAGTTCTGGGGCGACCGGTGTAAGCGCCGCTTCGTCGAAGACTTCTATCTCAACCTCTATTCGCTCGATCAAGGAGATGCCGCATGAGCCGCCCGAACTTCGTCAACCTCCACGTCCTCATCTCGCACAGCCCATCGTGTCTCAACCGCGACGACATGGGGCAGCAGAAGACGGCCATCTTCGGCGGCAAGACCCGGATGCGCATCTCCAGCCAGTCGCTCAAGCGCGCCTTCCGCTTCAGCGACACCTACCGCCAGGCGTTCAGCCGCTCGACCCGCACCCGCCGTCTGCTCGACCAGTTGGTCGCCGACCTCGACCCGGATTCTGGCATCGACGCCGCGGCTTTCGAGCAGTGCGCCCTCTATGTCGCCGCGATCTTCGAGGGCAAGACCAAGGAGGCCGAGATCCAGAGGTACGCGCGCGCCAAGAGCGGTCACATCGAGACCCAGATCATCCCCTTCTCCAGCCACGAGATCGAGGCCATCGGCGGCCTGCTGCGCGAGGCCGCCGCGCTGGCGACGGAGAAGGCACGCATCACCCATCTCAAGCAGGCGGTCAAGGAGCTCGAGCAGCGCCTGCGCCACCAGCTCGACCTCGATGTCGCACTCTCCGGGCGGATGGCCAACTCCGAGCTGATCCACGGTGTCGACGGCGCCCTGGCCGTCGCCCACGCCCTCACCACCCACACCGTCGAGCCGCAGGACATCGACTGGTTCACCGCCGTCGACGACCTCACCCAGGACGCCGGCGAGAGCGGCGCCGGGCACCTCAACGTGCAACAGTTCTCGGCGGGCGTCTTCTACCGCTACGCCAGCCTCAACCTGCGCCAACTGCAGTACAACCTCGGCCTGCTCGACACCATCGACGCCCCCGAGACCGCCGCGGGCCGCGCCCGCGCGCTCGCCATCGCCGCCCATGTGCTGCAACTTATGACCACCGTGGTGCCGGAGGCCAAGCAGCAGTCCTTCGCCGCCCACAACATCGCCGACTGCGCCCTGGTCAGCCTCGCCGACCAACCGATCTCGCTGGCCAACGCCTTCGAGACCCCCGTCGCCAAGGATCGCGAGGGCGGCTATCTGCGCCCGTCGATAGAGACCATGCTCGACTACTGGCGGCGACTCAACCGCGCCTATGGACTCAATGAGACGGCGCGCGTCTTCAGCCTCGACGCCGCCACCGGCGAGACCCCGCCGCACCTCGACACCCTGCCCGCGCTCCAGACCTGGCTGCGCGAGGACGGCCACAGCTGAGGACACCGCAGATGGCCAGATATCTCATCCTGCGTCTCGACGGCCCGATGCAGTCCTGGGGCACCCACACCTTCGAGGACTACCGCCCGAGCAACGCCTTCCCCACCCGCAGCGCCCTGGTCGGGCTGCTCGGCGCCTGTCTCGGGATCGCGCGTGGTGACGCCGAGCGCATCAGCGCGCTCGCGGCGAGCATCGAGATCAGCGTGCGCGCCGACCGCAAGGCCCAACGCCCCGAGGAGAGCGAGTCGAGCCCCAAGTCGGCAATCCGCGAGCGCGACTACCACACCGTGCTCGATGCCCGGAAGGTCGACGGCTCGACCAACCGCCATCCCATCCAGTCGCACCGCGAGTACCTGTTCGACGCCAGCTTCACCGTCGCCATCGGCGCTCGACCCGATGCCGCGTTCGACCTCGATCGCATCGCCGCCGCGCTGCGCCGACCGCTGTTCACCCCGGTGCTCGGCAGACGTTCTTGCCCGCTCGCCCACCCGCTCGTTACCGACGGTGTGATCGAGGCCGAGGACGCGCTCGCCGCGCTCGAGGGATCTCCACCCACGGGTGGCCCGGTCTACACCGAGCAGCCGCTGGCGCACGGGCGCACCATCCCGATACGCGACGTCCCTCACGATCCGCGCCGGCGTCAGTTCGCCAATCGGGTGGTCTATCTGCACCGACAGGAGGGAGAGGCATGATCCTCAGTCGAGCCGAGATCCCGCCGCGCGCGGCCCCCGATCGCTACGCCATCCACCGCGCACTGTGGCGGCTCTTCCCCGAGCAACCGCACGAACCCCGGAGCGACCCCGAGCAACCCCGGCAGGGCTTTCTGTTCCGGATCGAGCAGCAACAGCCGGGGCAGCCGACCCGGGTGCTGGTGCAGTCGCGCCAACCACCCCAGCCCCACGCGGATCTGCGTCTGATCGCCAGTCGCGCGTTCGACCCCCGACCGAGCGTCGGCCAGCGACTCGCCTTCGTGCTCACCGCCAACCCGGTCAAGACCATCCGCGATGCCCACCATGCCGACAAACCGGGCAAGCGGCGCGACACCTGCCGCGTCCCGCTCACCCGCGAGACCGACCAGCAACAGTGGCTGATCCGCAAGCTCGCCGGTGCCGCCGAGATCGAGCACGCCGTCGTCCAACCACACCCGCCGAGCCATTTCAGACGCAAGCAGCGCGGCGGCAAGATCGCCACCGTCGGCTACGAAGGCATTCTCAGGGTGACCGATCCGGCGGCGCTGGTCGGACTGCTGGAGAACGGCGTCGGCCCGGCCAAGGGGCTCGGCTGCGGACTGCTGCTGGTCCGGCGCGCGCCCAGCGGCATCGACTGAGCGCACCGGCAGACCCAGGGAACAGGCCAACACGCGCACGGAGCACCACATGCTGCCACCACTCGAACCCATCCCGATGAAAGAGCGCATCTCGCTGATCTTCATCGAATACGGCGAGATCGACGTGCTCGATGGCGCCTTCGTCGTCATCGACACCAAGGGCGTGCAGACCCACATCCCGGTCGGCAGCATCGCCTGCATCATGCTCGAACCCGGCACCCGCGTCTCGCACCGGGCGGCGGCGCTCGCCGCCCGGGTCGGGACACTGCTGGTATGGGTCGGCGAGGCCGGGGTCCGACTCTACGCCTCCGGCCAGCCGGGCGGCGCCCGCGCCGATCGCCTGCTCCACCAGGCCCGGCTCGCGCTCGATGACCAGGCGCGATTGCGCGTCGTGCGACGCATGTATGCGCTGCGCTTCGGTGAGGAACCGCCGCAGCGGCGCAGCGTCGACCAGTTGCGCGGGATCGAGGGTATCCGGGTCAAGAAGATCTATGCCGAGCAGGCCAAGAGTTACGGCGTGCGCTGGAAGGGGCGCCGCTACGACCCCAAGGACTGGGACACCAGCGACCTGCCCAACACCTGCCTCTCCTCGGCCACCGCCTGTCTCTACGGCATCACCGAGGCCGCGGTGCTGGCCGCCGGCTATGCCCCGGCGGTCGGCTTCATCCATACCGGCAAACCGCTGTCGTTCGTCTACGATATCGCCGACATCGTCAAGTTCGAGACCGTCGTGCCGGTCGCGTTCCGGATCGCCGCCAAGGCCCCGCAAAACCCCGAGCGCGAGGTCAGGCTGGCCTGCCGCGACGTCTTCCGCCAGACCAAGCTACTCGGCAAGCTGATCCCGATGATCGAGGACGTCCTGGCCGCCGGCGAACTCGCGCCACCACCACCGGCGCCGGAAAACATCCCTCCCGCTATCCCCACCCCGGAAGGACTCGGTGATGCTGGTCATCGTCACTGAGAACGTCCCACCCCGGCTGCGCGGACGGCTGGCGGTGTGGCTACTGGAGATCCGCGCCGGCGTCTATATCGGCACCCCCTCCAAGCGACTGCGCGAGTTCATCTGGGAGCAGCTCCTCTCCGGCGTCGAAGACGGCAACGCGGTCATGGCCTGGAGCACCAACACCGAGTCCGGCTACGACTTCCGCACCATCGGCGAGAACCGGCGCATCCCCGTCGATTTCGACGGACTCAGACTCGTCAGCTTCCTCCCCCCACCCCCATCGGACCCTTCACGATGATCGAAAAACCAACCCCTTCGATAGACCCCGAAAATCTGGTAGATTTAGAGGCGCGTATTTTTCTTCGCTGAATCATGCAAATACGCGAAGAGTGTTCCCCGCGCATGCGGGGATGAACCGCAGGGTGCTCATGTCGCCACCGTCAGCGCGACGTGTTCCCCGCGCATGCGGGGATGAACCGTCACCCATCAGATCGACGCGCGTGGATACACTGTGTTCCCCGCGCATGCGGGGATGAACCGCAATTCATCATCCAACTGCCCATCGGATAGGAGTGTTCCCCGCGCATGCGGGGATGAACCGCCGAATCGGATCAGATGCTCGAGGCGGCGGCTGTGTTCCCCGCGCATGCGGGGATGAACCGTCCAATGCCCTGATCGAGGCGGCCGCCTATCGGTGTTCCCCGCGCATGCGGGGATGAACCGAACGCAGAATACCTCGCCGCGCGAATTCGGCCGTGTTCCCCGCGCATGCGGGGATGAACCGTCACCGCAAAACGTGTTCGCCGGCGCGGCGCCGTGTTCCCCGCGCATGCGGGGATGAACCGCCGCCGGCGCACCCGAACGCGTCACGTCGAAAGTGTTCCCCGCGCATGCGGGGATGAACCGTCGTCCGTGCCACGGGGATACAACAGGTAGAGGTGTTCCCCGCGCATGCGGGGATGAACCCCTCGATGGGAGATTGTATGGTCTCGCTCAGTGGTGTTCCCCGCGCATGCGGGGATGAACCGGTCTACGTCGCCCAGCGGCTACAGCTCAAGCGGTGTTCCCCGCGCATGCGGGGATGAACCGGCGCCCGCCTGCAACGCGCCGCCCTTCCTCTCGTGTTCCCCGCGCATGCGGGGATGAACCGCCATCCCCCTGGCGGAGGTGATGGCCCCGATCGTGTTCCCCGCGCATGCGGGGATGAACCGAATAAACACACCGCAACCGTGATCGTGGCCAAGTGTTCCCCGCGCATGCGGGGATGAACCGGCGAGGAGGCCGAGGAGGGGGCTGGTACTGAGGTGTTCCCCGCGCATGCGGGGATGAACCGATCACGCACGCACACACGCCACGTACGCGCGCGTGTTCCCCGCGCATGCGGGAATGAACCGAACATCCTCCCCTACTTGACCCAGCTCACCACATCACCGCACCACCCGCCAGCGCCGCCACCACCGGTCGCCCCACTCGAACAGGGCGAGGCCGGCGAGGATGGTGAGGCTGCCGAGCCAGATCCTCGGGGTCAGCAGCTCGTCGTTGACGAGGTGGCCGAGGAGCAGGGCGAGCACCGGGGTGATGAGCGGGATCAGCGCCACCCGGCTCGCCTGCATGTGGTGGAGCACGAAGTAGTAGAGGATGAAGCCCAGGGTCGAGCCGAACACCGCCAGGTAGAGGATCGACCAGAGCGCGCGCGGCGGCAGCGTCTCCGGCGGCGCAAAGCCCTCGCTCAGCCCCCAGCTCAGCAGGAACAGCGGCACCGCGATCAGCAGCGCGCCGGTGGTGGTCTCGACCGGGTGCAGGCGCGCGCCGATGCGCTTGATCCAGACCGCGCTGGCCGAGTGGATCACCACCGTCACCAGCACCCCGGCCATGCCCAGCAGCGCCGGACCGCCGAGCGCCAGCCCCTGGGCGAAGATCAGCCACAGCCCGCCGATGCCGACGGCGATGCCGAGCAGGCGCGCCGGGGTGAGCGCGCGCTCGCCGAGCCAGACGGCGGCCATCAGCGCGGTGACCACCGGGGTCAGCCCGAACAGCACTGAGATCAGCCCCGAGGAGATGAACTGCGCCGCCCAGTAGACGCAGCTCATCGAGCCCCAGATGCCGAGTCCGGCGGCGACATAGGTCAGCAGCGCCGCGCGGTTCCAGCGCATGCGGCGGCTCATCACCGCCACCAGCACCAGACAGAGGAAGACGCCGAGGACCATGCGCGCGGTGACGCCGAACTGGGCGCCCGCCTCGCTGCTCCACTTGATCGCCAGTGGCGTGGTCGACCAGATCAGGACCACACCGATGAATGCCGCCGGAACCGACACCTGAAACCTCCATTGCACGGAGACGGGAACGAAACAGGCCGCGGGGATGCCGCGGCCTGGGATGAGGGATCGAAGGAACGCAGGGACAGTCGTCTTCGGTTCACCCGGGCACGCGGCGACGCGCCAGCCAGCGCATGAGGCGGGCGACGTAGCGGGGGCGATGAGCGAGGACGAGGACCTGTGACATGACTCGAGTCTCGCCGATTCGGCGAGCGCACACAAGCACGATCGGCGCGCGGCCCGCTCAGTCGCGGAAATCGCGCGCGGCCAGCCCCAGCCGGCGCATCCGCGAGCGCAGGGTGTTGGGGTTGAGCGCGAGCAGGCGCGCGGCGCCGTGCGGGCCCTCGATCCGGCCCCGGGTGTGGCGCAGCGCGGCGGCGATGTGCGCGCGCACCGCCTGATCGAGCGGCGCGATGGCATCCGTCTCGGCGGTGGACACGACCTCGACGCGCGGGCGCGGCACCCCCGGCCCACCGGCACCGAGCGCCTGGGCGATGGCCAGCCCGCGTCCTTCGCCCAAGATGGCGGCGCGCTCGATCACCGCGCCGAGTTCGCGCACGTTGCCCGGCCAGGGGTAGTCGAGCAGCAGCGCCAACTCATCGGCGCTCGGCTGCTGCGGCGCCAGCCCGAGGCGCAGCGCCGACTTGCGCGCAAGATGCGCGGCCAGCGCGGGGATGTCGTCGCGGCGCTCGCGCAGCGCCGGCAGGCGTAGCGGGAAGACGTTGATGCGATACCACAGATCCTCGCGAAAGCGCCCGTCGGCGACCATCGCGTGGAGGTCGCGATGGGTGGCGGCGATCAGCCGCACGTCGGCGCGCAACGGCTGCTGACCGCCGACGCGCTCGAAGCTGCCGTCCTGGAGGATGCGCAGCAGCCGCACCTGGACGGCGAGCGGCAGCTCGCCGATCTCGTCGAGCAGCAGGGTGCCGCCGTCGGCGCGCTCGAACCAGCCCTGACGTCGGCTGGTGGCGCCGGTGAAGCTGCCGCGCTCGTGACCGAACAGCTCGGAGTCGGCCAGCTCCGGCGGGATGGCGCCGCAGTTGACGCGCACGAAGGGCGCCTCGGCGCGGCGCGAGCGGGCGTGGATGGCGCGCGCGATCACCTCCTTGCCCGAGCCGGTCTCGCCGAGCAGCAGCACCGGGGTGTCGGTGGGGGCGACCTGCTCGACGCCCTGCATCACCCCGCGCAGTCCGCCCTCGGCGCCGATCAGGGTGTCGCCGAGTCCCTGTCGACCGAGCCGGGTGAGCAGCGAGTGACGATCGGCCTCGGCACTCTCGCGCAGCCGCGCCAGCTCGCGCAGATGGCGGTCGTTGCGCAACGCCACCGCGCAGGGGTGGGCGATGGCGCGCAGCAGCCGCTCGGCCCCGGCGTCGATCGCGCCACCGAGCAGCAACACGCCCAGCGCCTCGTCGTCGAGCGCGAGCCCGAGCGCCCCGCCCCGCCCCGCCAGCCCCGTCGGCAGCAGCCCGGGGAGGTCGTCGGCGAGCGCGGCGAGCGACGCGACCCGTGCCTCGCCGCGCAGACACCAGCGCCGCAGCCGCGCGCGCTGATCGATGCTCGGCGTGCGCGCGCGCGTCAGCGCCGGTGGCGGCGCGCCACCCCACCCCAGCGGTTGCAACCGCCCCTGCGCAGGGTCGAGTTCGAGCAGCAGCAGCCAATCGTGGGCGAGGTGCCCGGCGAGCAGCGCCGAGAGCGCGGGCGCGCCCTCGCAGAGCGCCGGGCGACAACAGAGCGCGCGCCACAGGGCGAGCAACATCGGGTCCTGATCGTCCATATCCGTTTTATTTCATGGCTAAGCCGTTCAATGAAACGGATTATCCGTGATATGAAACGGCATGAACAGCGGTCTGTCCTTAGCCGGATCTCTCCCGTGTTCCGTACAGTGTTTTCCGTTCAATGACTTGGGCGATCCCGGCACATCCTGGCCCGGTTCTTGTTCTAGGGGGAGCCAGTCTTCCACCAAACGAACCCAAGGAGTCCCGATCCATGAATGCCGCCGTCGCCACCGTCGCGACCCTCTCCGAGGTCTACCGCACCCATCGTCGTCGTCTGCTGCTGTGGGCGGTCCTGGTCTCGAGCGTGGTGCTCGCGCTGCTGGCGCGCGACCCGCTGGCCGAGCAGGGGCTGTTCGACCCCGAGTGGATCAGCCTCGGCAGCGCGGCGCTGCTGGCGGTGTTCGCCGCCGCGCTGCTCTGCGAGTATCTCGATTCCAGTCTCGGCATGGGCTATGGCACCACCCTCACCCCGCTGCTGTTGCTCGCCGGCTTCGCGCCCTTGCAGATCGTCCCCGCGGTACTGCTCTCGGAGCTGTTCACCGGGCTCGCCGCCGGGCTGCTGCACCACCGCGACGGCAACATCGACCTGCGCCGCGACCATCAGGCGCGGCGCACCTTCTGGCTGCTGGCGACGCTGAGCGCGGTGGGGGCGATCAGCGCGGTGCTGTTGGCCGTCCGGCTCTCGACCCAGTGGTTTTCGGTGGCGATCGCGGTGATCGTGCTCGGCATGGGGCTGGTCACGCTGATCACCGCGCGCCGCCGACTGCGCTATCGCCCGGCGGGGATCCTCGCCATCGGCTCGATCGCGGCCTTCAACAAGGGGCTGAGCGGGGGCGGCTACGGGCCGCTGGTGACCTCGGGCCAGGTGGTCTCGGGGGTGGCGCCGCGTCAGGCGGTGGCGATCACCTCGATGGCCGAGGCGCTCACCTGCCTGATCGGGCTCATCGCCTATCTGCTGCTCGGCGGTGCTATCGACTGGTCGCTGGCGCTGCCGCTGAGCGCCGGCGCGCTGCTCTCGGTGCCGCTGGCCACGGTCACGGTGCGTCGCCTGCCCGAGGCGCTGATCCGGGGCGCGGTGGGCGTGCTGACGCTGACCCTCGGCGCGCTGCTCGCGTTCAAGCTGCTGCTCTGAGACGGCGCCGAGATGGTAGGCTGGACCCTTTTGCCGCGCCCCCGCGTCCGGCAAAAGGGTCCACACGCACACGGAGTCTCGATGTCCTTCAGTTTCGACCCCATCGGTTTCATCCGCTCGCCCTATACCGACAAGTTCGGCATCCCCCGTCAGCCGCGGCTGGTCGAGGCCGCCCACGCCCGGCTCGAACTCTGCCCCGAGTACGCCCGCGAGGAGGCGTTCAAGGCCCTGGAGGGCTTCTCCCACGTCTGGGTGGTGTTCGTCTTCCACGACGACTGTCTCGATGCCGGGTGGCGCCCGACGGTGCGCCCGCCCCGGCTCGGCGGGCGCTCGACGGTGGGGGTGTTCGCCAGCCGCGCGCCCTATCGGCCCAACCCGATCGGGATCTCGGCGGTGGCGCACGAGGGGTTGGAGCGCGACGGCAACGGGCTGGCGCTGAGGCTGCGCGGGATCGATCTGCTCGACGGCACCCCGGTGCTCGACATCAAGCCCTATGTCCCCTACGCCGACGCGCTGCACGATGCGCGCAGCGGCTTTGCCCAGGAGCGGGTGGTGTGTCTGCGCCCGATCCGCTTCGAGGCCGCCGCACTCGAGGGCATCGCCCAGGCCGACCCCGATGGCCGCCTGGGGCTGCGCGCGTTGATCGAGCAGGTACTGACCCAGGATCCGCGTCCCGGTTACATGGACCGTTATCCGGAGCGGCGCCGCTTCGGGCTGCAGCTCTACGATCGCAATATCCGCTGGGAGTTCGACGAGCAGTACATCCGCGTACTGTCGGTGGAGCTGGCCTGCTGAGGGCGGCTCAGGGGGCGATGTCGAGGACCTGCTCGGCCCAGTCGGCGAGCGCTTCGAGCACGCGGGCGCGGGCGGGGTCGAGGCCCTCGGCGTCGAGTTCGGCAAGCCGCTGCTCGAAGTCGTCGATGGTGAGGCTCGCGCCCCCATCGGGCTCGGTGAGGCGCGCCAGACGATAGCCGTCCCAGCGCTCGCGCTCCTCCGGCGAGAGGGTCTCGGGCCAGTTGCGCGCGCGATAGCGGAAGAGCATCTCCGGCAGGCGCGGGTCCTCGAACGCCGGGGCGAGCCCGGCGAGCTGCGCCGGCGGCAGGCGACGCAGCTCGTCGAGCAGGCGGCGGTCGCGATCGCCGAGGAAACCGCCGCCGTAGAGCATCAGGTCGGGATCGGTCTCGGCCGCGGGCGGGGTGTCGAACAGCGCCCGCGCCCGCTTGGCCAGCTCGGCGGCGTGCTCGGCGGCGAAGCGGGCGTGCTGTTCAACCGCGGCGGGGTCGATCTGCCAGCGCGCGGCGGCCTCCCCCCCCAGGGTCTTGAGCGGGGCGAGCACCGGGGCGCGGTTGAGGTGCACGGTCTTGAGCGGCGGGCGCTGCACATCGGCGCCGCGCGCCGCGGCCGGGGTGAACAGGCGCGCGCGCAGCTCATCGATCGGGGTGTCGAGCAGCAGCGCCGGGTGGTGGCGCAGGTCGAAGCAGAGCACCCCGTTGGGGTTGCCCGGATGGGGGGCGAGCGCGGCGATCGGGGCGATGCAGCCGAGTGCGGCCGGGTAGCGCGCCGAGGCGTGGAGCAGCGGCTGTCCGCGATCGATCAGCGCGCGCGCCTGACGCTTGTCGCGCAGGGTCAGGGCGTAGTCGAACAGCCGTGGCTGGGCGCGCTTGAGCAACCGCGCCAGGGCGATGGTGGCGCGCACGTCGGCCAGCGCGTCGTGCGCCTGACCGTGCTCGATACCGTTGGCCGCGCTCAGCGCCTCGAGCCGGAACGAGGTGGAGCCGTCCTCGTGTCGCGGCCAGGCGATGCCCTCGGGGCGCAGCGCGTGGGCCAGACGCAGGGTGTCGATCAGGTCCCAGCGCGAGTTGCCGTTGCGCCACTCGCGGGCATAGGGATCGAACAGGTTGCGATAGAGTAGATGACGGGTGACCTCGTCATCGAAGCGCAGGCTGTTGTAACCGACCCCGCAGGTACCGGGGGTGGCCAGTTCGGCATGGATGGCGGCGGCGAACTCGGCCTCGCACACCCCTTCGCGCGCGGCCAGCTGCGGCGTGATGCCGGTGATCAGACAGGCGTCGGGATGGGGCAGCAGGTCGGTGGCCGGGCGGCAGTAGAGCACCAGCGGATCGCCGATCTCTTCGAGCTCGACGTTGGTGCGCACACCGGCGAACTGACAGGCACGATCACGCCGGGGGTCGGCACCCCAGGTCTCGTAATCGTGCCAGAGGAAGGTCCGGGACAAGGCGTCCAGAACGCGCAGCCGCCCGGGCGGGCGGCCGCCACGAACCTCAGACCTTTTCCTTGATGCGGGCGGCCTTGCCGGAACGCTCGCGCAGGTAGTAGAGCTTGGCGCGACGCACGTCGCCCTTGCGCTTGACCTCGATCCCGGCGATGGTCGGGCTGTAGGTCTGGAAGACGCGCTCGACGCCCTCGCCGTGGGAGATCTTGCGCACGGTGAAGGCGGAGTTCAGACCGCGGTTGCGGATGGCGATCACCACGCCCTCGAACGCCTGCAGGCGCTCACGGCTGCCTTCCTTCACGCGCACCTGGACGACGACGGTGTCGCCCGGGGCGAAATCCGGCACTTCACGGGTGATCTGCTCGTTCTCGAGCTGTTGAATGATGTTGCTCATGGTTTCCTTAGGCTCCTGTTCTTACCCGGCGCCATCGGCATGATGGGCCCGGACGAAGTCATCGAGCAGCGCCTGTTCGTCCGCACTCAGGCCTCGCCGCTCCAGCATTTCCGGTCGGCGCAACCAGGTCCGCCCTAGCGCCTGGCGCAACCGCCAACGTTCGATCGCGCGGTGATCGCCGCCGACCAGCACCGCAGGGACCTCCTCTCCGTCGATCCGCTCCGGTCGTGTGTAATGGGGGCAGTCCAGTAGCCCGTCCATGTGTGAATCCTGACGCGCCGAATCGGCGTGCCCGAGCGCGCCCGGCAGCAGCCGGATCACCGCGTCCATCACCACCATGGCCGGCAGCTCGCCGCCACTGAGGACATAGTCGCCGATCGACCATTCCTCGTCGACGTGCCCCTCGATCAGCCGCTCGTCGACACCCTCATAGCGCCCGGCGAGCAGGATCCACCCCGGTTGCGTGGCGATCTCGACCATCGCGGTCTGATCGAGCACCCGCCCCTGGGGCGAGAGATAGGCGACCCGGCTCGCCGGCGCCGCCGCGCGTGCGGCGGCGATGGCCGCGCGCAGCGGCTCGACCTTCATCACCATCCCCGGCCCGCCCCCGTAGGGACGATCGTCGACGGTGCGGTGGACATCGTGGGTGAAATCGCGCGGATTCCACAGCTGCAACGCAGCCAGCCCACGGGTCAGCGCCCGCCCGGTGACGCCCTGCTCGGCGAAGGTGCCGAACATCTCGGGAAACAGGGTGATGACGTCGAAACGCATGGCGTATGGACCCTCTGTTCGGCCTCGGGGCCGCTCAGAAGTCGGGGTCCCAGTCGACCTCGACGCGGCCTGCGGCGAAGTCCACCTGCTTGACGACATCCTCCCACACGAAGGGGATCAGTCGTTCGCGCTCGCCCTTCACCACCAGCACGTCGTTGGCGCCGGTGGCGAACAGATGGCTGACACGACCGAGTGATTGCCCCTCGGTGGTGTGGACCTCGAGCTGTTCGAGGTCGCACCAGTAGAACTCATCGGCACGCGGCGGCGGCAGTTGATCGCGGGTGATGGCGATCTCCTGACCGACCAGCGCGGCGGCCTGATCACGGTCGTCGCAGCCCTCGAGCCGGGCGACCAGACCCTTGCCGTGACGCTTGCCCTCGGCGAGCTTGCAGGGCCGCGCCTCGGGACCGAGCAGCCACTGGCTATAGTGGAGAATGCCCTCGCGCGGGTCGGTCTCGGAGAACACCCGCACCCAGCCGCGCACGCCATAGACGCCGGCGATGCGCCCGAGCACGATGCGCCGCGTCGACGGCGACCGATCAGTCATCGCGCTCGTCATCCCGTGCGGTCTCAGGCCGCGACGGCCTCGGCGTCCTTGGCAGCCTGCTTGAGCAGCTGCGCGGCGCGGTCGGTCGGCTGGGCGCCCTGGCCGAGCCAGTAATCGGCGCGCTCGCGGTTGATGCGGAGCTCGACCTCACCGCCCTTGGCGGTCGGGTTGTAGAAACCGAGGCGCTCGATGTAGCGACCGTCGCGCTTGGCGCGCACGTCGGCGACAACGACCTGATAGAAGGGGTTCTTCTTCGAACCACCACGGGACAAACGAATCGTGACCATGTGCTGTCCTGGCTCAGACTGAACTGTTAGCGATGCGGGACACCCCGCGGGTAAACGCGTAAATATACAGAATCTTGCGAGAAATGGAAGAGCGGAGTTCGATCGCAATCGCCCCGCCCGCCCCCGCTCAACCGCGCTCGGCGCCGGTTCGGGCGCTGGCGGCACTGAGCGTGGCGCGCAGATCCGCCTCCAGACGCGTCAGCTCGGCGTTGGCCTCGGCGCGCGCGCGCTTGCCGGCATCGGCGATCTGCAGGCTCTCCTCGATGGTCTCGATCAGGCTGCGGTTGGCCTGCTTGACCGCCTCGATGTCGAACACCCCGCGCTCGATCTGGCGTCGCGCCTCGGCGTTGGCCGACTTGAGATTGGCGGCGTTGGCCTGGAGCAGCTCGTTGGTGAGGTCGGTGGCCGCCTTCAGGGTATCGGCCGCCTCGGCCGAGCGGAAGATGGTCACCGCCTGGGCGAGCTGCTGGCGCCACAGCGGCACGGTGTTGACCAGGGTGGAGTTGATCTTGTTGATCAGCCCCTTGTCGTTTTCCTGCACCAGCCGGATGCTCGGCAGCCCCTGCATCGCCACCTGACGGGTGAGCCTGAGGTCGTGGACGCGCCGCTCCAGATCATCGCGCGCGCCGCGCAGGTCGCGCAGCCGTTGCGCCTCGACCATGTCGGCGCCGGCCTCGACCTGGGCGACGAGCGCCGGGATCGCCCGCTCGTCGAGTTCGACGAGCTTGCGCTCGCCGGCAAGGATATAGGACTCGAGCGCGCGGAAGTAGTCGAGATTGGCGGCATAGAGCCGATCGAGCGCGGTGACGTCGGTGAGCAACTGGGTCTTGTGACCCTCGAGCGCACGCGAGATGTCCTCGATCTGGTCGCGCACCGCCTCGTACTCCTCGAGGAAGCGGGCGATCGGCCGGGTCTTGCCGATGAGCTTGGAGAACCAGCCCTGACGGCGATTGGGGTCGAGCCCCTCGACGTCGAAGCCCTTGAGGGTGGTGACCATCTCGCTGAGCGCGGCGCCGGCCGGGCCGGTGTCCTTGGCGCGCACGCCCTCGAGCATCCGGTCCGAGACCTCGGTGAGACGCTGCTGGGCCTTGGCGCCGAAGAACATCACCGAGTGCGCGTCGCGGAGGTCGAGCTCGCCGAGCAGGCGCTCGACCTCGGCCTCGTCGACACCGGCGTGCTCGGGCAGCCCGAGTTCGGTCATCGACTCGGCCAGGGCGTCGGTGCGACCGGTGGTGGTCTGGGGATACTGGGATTGACTCACTGCGGTTGATCTCCGGGGAAAACGGGTGAGGACGGCGCGCGCCGGGCGACTAGCTCAGGCCCTCGCGTTCGAGCTGCTGCTTGAGCACCTCGATGCGCACGTCGAGGTCCATCAGGTCGCTGTCGAGCAGGCGCTGGTGCTGCTCGTCGAAGACCTCCTCGACGGTGACCAGCACGCCGCGGAAGTTCTCCTCCAGCGCCAGCACGTCGGCCTGACGGTGGGTGCGGGCATAGCCGTCGGTGACCTGACGCACGCCGTCGAGATAGACGTTGAGGAACTTGCGCGCGCGGAACAGATCGGTCGGACGCTCGGCGATCTGCTCGAGGATACGCCGACCCTTGAGCGCGATGCGCCCGAGCCGCGCCTTGAGTTCGGGGTTGGCGATGCGCGCGGCGGCGGTCTCGACCTCGATGAGCTTCTGCTCGGCCTCGGCGAGCGCCGCGGCGACCTTGCGCGCACGGGCATCGCTGAGGTCGAAGGGCTGCTCGGGCGCCTCCGGCAACAGCCCGTAGCTGAGATGGAAGCCGAGCAGCGCGACCGCGGCGAAGGCGAGCGCAAGCCCCGCCCCCTGCCCCAGCGAGACCAGCACGCACCAGCCGGTGGCAAGCGCCACCAGCAGCCCGCCGAGGGTCTGCAGCCGCACCCGCGGCAGCCGCGCGAAGCGCCGGCGGCGATCGCGCAGGTGGGCCTCGCGGATGCCGCGCCGGGTGAGATAGGCCGCGGCCATGAACAGCGCGAAGCCGCTGGCGTCGGCGAGGAAGGACTCCAGCCGTCCGGCGCCGAGCGCGATCAGCGCGCCGAACAGCAGCGGCAGCGGCAGCACGAACAGCAACAGCCCGCGCAGCCGTGGCGCGCGCGGCGTCTCGCGCGCCACCACGCCCTCGCGCAGCAGCTCGCCGAGCCGTCCGGCCCCGCTGCTCACCATGAGAACAAGGCCTGACAGGAGACCAGGCCGACGCTGAAGAAGAGCAGCACCACCCCGAGCACCCTGGCGCCGAGCGCCGGACGAGCGGGGGTGGAGCGGTTGGAATCGGGATCGTTCATGGCGATGGGGTCTGAATGAGTCGGGTGACGCGAGGCGCCAGCGTCGGCCGCGCTGGCCGCCGCGCGCAGGTGCGCGTGATTTCATCTTCTGTGGTTTAAAGCCGTTTTTTCAATAGGGATATTCATTGCCGACGCCACGCGGGCGTCGGCGCTCAACCAGTGTTACGCATCCCGGCGGCGATGGCGTTGATCGAACGCAGCAGCGGGTCGAGCCACTGCTCGCGCTGCTCCGCCTCGGGCTCGCCGCGATAGCGCTCGAGCAGCACCACCTGGATGTGGTTGAGCGGGTCGAGATAGCGGTTGCGCCGCAGCAGCGAGCGGCGCAGCGCCGGCTGGTCGGCGAGCAGTCGATCGGTCTCGGTGACCGCCAGCACCTCGCTCAGGGTCAGCCGGTACTCGGCCTCGATGTGCGCGAGGAGGGCCGCGGCGCGCGACGGGTCGTCGGCCAGGCGCAGGTACTCGCGGGCGATCGCCATCTCGGCCTTGAACAGCGACATCTGGGTGTTCGACAACAGCACCCGGAAGAAGGGCCACTCGCGATACATCCGTCGCAACCGCGCCAAGCGTTCGGGATCGTCGCCGCGATAGCGCGCCAGCGCGGTGCCGATGCCGAACCACCCCGGCAGGGTCAGCCGCGCCTGTCCCCAACCGAACACCCAGGGGATGGCGCGGATCGAGCCGAGCGAGCGATCGCCGCGGCTGCGGTGCGCCGGGCGCGAGCCGATGTTGAGCAGCGCGATGCCGTCGACCGGGGTGCAGGCATAGAAGTAATCGAGCAGTCCCTCGGCGCCGACCAGGGCGCGATAGGCCGCCTCGCCGTGCGCGGCCAGCTCGGCCATGACCTCCAGGTCCTCGGCGCGCTCGGGCGCGGCGGGCTCGATCAGACAACGGCTGGCCTTGATCAGACCGCTGATCCCCATGGTGAGTTCATAACGCGCGGTCTCGGGGTTGGCGTAGCGATAGGAGAGCACCTCGCCCTGCTCGGTGAACTTGATCTGGCCGTGCACGGTATCGGCCGGCTGGGCGAGGATCGCCTCGTGGGTCGGGCCGCCGCCGCGCCCCACGGTGCCGCCGCGACCGTGGAACAGACGGCAGGCCACGCCGTGCTCGTCGGCGAGCGCGATCACCTTGCGCTGGGCCTCGTAGAGCCGCCAGCCCGAGGCGAGGATGCCGCCGTCCTTGCAGGAGTCGGAATAGCCGAGCATCACCTCCTGCTGATCGCCCGAGGCGCGCAACAGCGCGCGATAGGTGGGGTCGGTGAACAGCCGCCCCATCACCGCATCGATCCGCGCCAGGTCGTCGATGGTCTCGAACAGCGGCGCGATCTGCAGGGTGCAGAACCAGCCCTGACGATCGTGCCCGGCGAGCCCCGCCAGGCGCGCCAGCAGCATCACCTCGAGCACGTGACTGGCCTCGCGGGTCATCGAGATCACGTACTGGCCGATTGCCTGCTCGCCGACCTCGGCGCGCGCCCGGGCGATGGTCTCGAAGGTCTCCAGGGTCTCGCGGGTGGCCGCGCCGAGGGTCGCCTTGTCGATGACAAAGGGCTGGGGATGGGCGATCGCCTCGGCCAGGGCGAGCAGGCGCTGCGACTCGTCGAAGGCGAGATAGTAGGGCGCGCCGGGCTGGCGGGCGAACAGCTCGGCCACCGCCTCGGTATGGCGGCTCGACTCCTGGCGCAGATCGAGCTGCACCAGATGGAAGCCGAAGGTCTCGACCAGACGGATCAGGTCGTGGAGCGGCCCGGCGGCGGCGCTGGCATCGCCGTGATGGACCAGCGAGTCGCGGATCAGCTGAAGATCGACGAGAAAGGCGCGGGCATCGCAATACCCGGCCGCCGGCAGCGTCTCGGCCTCGGCGAGACGGGCGCGCACCCGCGCCAGGTTGGCCTCGAGCCGGTGGGCGATCATCGCCAGCTTGCGCCGGTAGGGCTCGTTGAGGAAGCGGCGCAGGCTCTGCCCCATGGTCTCGACCCAGTAGTCCTCGTCGGCGTCGAGGCTGTCGAGGAAGGCCGGCGCGGGCTCGCACAACGCGCTGGAGTGGCTGAGCATGCGCTGCAACCGCCCCACCCGTTCGAGATAGTGCTCGAGCACCAGCTCGGCGTGCATCCGCACCGCCAGCTCGGTGGTCTCGGGGCGCACGAAGGGGTTGCCGTCGCGATCGCCGCCGATCCACGAGCCGAAGCGCATCAGGCTCGGCACCGCCGCGGCGGTCTCGGCGCCGTGGACCCGGCGCACCGCCTTCTCGAGGATGCGATAGACCTCGGGCACGGCGCCAAACAGCGACTCGCGGAAGAAATAGAGCCCCTGGCGCACCTCGTCGGTGACCTGCGGCTTGTGCACCCGCACCTCGTCGGTCTTCCACAGGATCTGGATCTGGGCGCGGATCTCGGCGAGCTTGTCCTCGCGCTCCTCGTCGTTGAGCCGATGCCGGTGCAGGTCCTGACCGGCGAGGAAGATGCGGCGGAAGATCTCGGCGATGGTGCGCCGCCGCGCCTCGGTGGGATGCGCGGTGAACACCGGCAGATAGACCAGGTGCTCGAGCAGGCTCTGGAAGGGCGCGGGCGCCACCCCGTCGGCGGCGAGCCGACGCACGGTGTCGTCGAAGGAGCCGCGCCACAGCCGCTCGCCGGAGGAGACGCGCGCCATGCGCCGGAGATGGGCGTTGAGCTCCTCGGCGGTGTTGACCAGACCGAAATAGATCGCAAAGGCGCGGATCACCTCGGCCAGGGTCTGCGGGTCGAGCCCCTCGATGCGCGCCCGCAGACGCGCGCGCAGCGTCTCGTCCTCGCCCTCGCGCAGCTGCATGAAGCCCTCGCGCAGGCGCTCGACCACCACCAGCACGCGCTTGCGACTGTGCTCGCGCAGCACGTCGCCGAGCAGCCGGGTGAACAGCTCGATGTCGCGCTCGAGCACGGGATCGTCCACGGTCTCGTTCATCAGCTTGGCTCCGGGGGATGGTGCGGCACTGCCGCCGGGGGCACGGGCGCGGGCGTCCAGGCCGCGCGGCCACCGTCAGCATCGACCGCGACGGCGGGAAACGCAAGCTCGGGGCCGCGCCGGCGGCGTCCTGCGAGAAAGATGACGATCCTGTTTCGAAACCCTTACCCGTGTGCTTTACTCGGGTATAGCCTTACCCCGTCGGAGTCGTGCCCATGCCCCACCCCGCCGCCAAGCTCGCGCTGCTCTGCTGTCTGCTCGGCGTCCTGCCCCAGCCGCGGGCCGAGACGCCCGCCTGTCACCAGCCCTTCGCCCACCCCGAGGCTGGCGCCGAGCGGCTGCGCGCGATCGCCCGCGCCTGCGACGACCCCGTCCTCGCCCGGCTCTATCACCACCGCGCCGCGCATCGCGAGGCGCTCGGCGAGATCGCCCTGCTCGCCCGGCTGCACCGCGCCCACGGCAATGCCGACCGACTGCGGCTGCACCAGGGACGCATCCACGCCGCGCTGCTCGAGGGCTTCGCCGCACGCGCCTGGCACGCCGGGCGCGCCGAGACCCTCGACGCCCTCGCCCGCGGCTACGCCCGGGCGATCGACCGGCTCGAGCGCACCATCGCCGGCCAGGACCTGGCCTACGGCGGGCGCTGAGCCCCTCAGCAGGCCTCGACGCGCAGACAGTGCACGCTGAACAGCCGGTGCGGGTCGGTCCACACCCGCTCGGGGACGAAGCCCGCGCCGGCGGCCAGCTGGTGGAAGCCGGCGATGTCGTACTTGTAGGAGTTCTCGGTGTGGATGGTCTCGCCGGCGGCGAAGACGAAGCGCTGCCCGGCGACGGTCACGGTCTGCTCGCGCAGGCTCTCCAGATGCATCTCGACGCGCCCCTGGACGTCGTCGTAGCGGGCGCGATGGACGAAGGCCTCGAGGTCGAAGTCGGCGTCGAGTTCGCGGTTGAGCCGTTCGAGCAGATTGCGATTGAAGGCCGCGGTCACCCCCTGGGCGTCGTCATAGGCCGCCTCCAGCACGGCGCGCTCCTTGCGCAGATCGACGCCGATCAGCAACCGCCCGCCGATCCCCACCAGCGCCGCCACCCGCAGGAGCAGGGCGCGCGCCGCCTCGGGCTCGAAGTTGCCGATGCTCGACCCGGGGAAGAAGGCCGCCAGGCCCTCTCGATCGCCCTCGATCGGCAGCTCGAAGGGGACGGAATAATCGGCGCAGGTGGCATGGATGGCCAGCGCCGGGAAGTGCTCGGCGAGCGACTCGGCGGAGGCGCGCAGGTGCTCGCGGGAGATGTCGATAGGGATGTAGATCTCGGGTTCGAGCGCGGCGAGCAGGATGCGGATCTTGAGGCTGCTGCCGCTGCCGAGTTCGAGCAGCACCCGACCGCGCCCGAGCAGGTCGGCCATCTCCTCGCCGTGATCGCAGAGGATCCCGATCTCGGTGCGGGTCGGGTAGTACTCGGGCAGTTCGGTGATGGCGTCGAACAGTTGCGAGCCGCGCGCGTCATAGAAGAGCTTGGGCGAGAGCCGCTTGGGGCTGCCCGCGAGCCCGGAGAGGACCTCGGCACGCAGGTCATCCGGGGTCGGGTGGGCATCGAAGAAGCGCACTCCCGGCGCGCCCCCCGAGCGAGGCGGGCGCGATCCGGTGGCGAGCGTGGCGGCGATGTTCATCATTCGACCTCCGCGAGTCTGAATCCCTTGAACTGCCAGCGTTCGTGGGGATAGAAGAAGTTGCGATAACTGAGCCGCAGATGGTCGCGCGAACTCACGCAGGAGCCGCCGCGCAGCACCATCTGGTTGCACATGAACTTGCCGTTGTACTCGCCGATCGCGCCGCCGGGGGCGCGATAGCCGGGATAGGCGAGATAGGCCGAGGCGGTCCACTCCCAGAGATCGCCGAAGAGCTGGCGCAACCCGCTGCCGCGCGCCGGACGGGGATGGAGCAGGCCGCTGTCGAGGAAGTTGCCGGCGCGTTCGACACCGGCGGCGGCGTGCTCCCACTGCGCCTCGGTCGGCAGCGACTTGCCCGCCCAGCTGGCGTAGGCATCGGCCTCGTAATAGCTGACATGACAGACCGGCTCGGCGGGGTCGAGCGGGCGCATGCCGCCGAGCGTCAGCGTCTGCCACTGACCGTCGACCCGCTCCCAGTAGAGCGGCGCCTCCCAACCCTCGGCGCGTACCCGCGCCCAGCCGTCGGAGAGCCAGTGGGCGGGATCGTGATAGCCGCCGTCCTCGACGAAGGCGAGGAACTCGGCGTTGCTCACCAACCGGTCGGCGAGCGCGAAGGGCTCGAGGAAGGCGCGATGGCGCGGGCGCTCGTTGTCGTAGGCGAAGCCCTCGGGCCCGGCGCCGATCTCGACCAGCCCGCCGTCGAACGACACCCAGTCGAGCGGCTCGGGCACGCCCGGCGGCGGCGCCGCGAGATCGGCGCGATAGGCCGGGCGCAGCGGGTTGTGGGCGAGGTTGCGCTTGATGTCGGTGAGCAACAGCTCCTGGTGCTGCTGCTCGTGATTGAGCCCGATGCGCAGGCGCAGCTCGACGCGCGCCCAGCGCTCGGCGTCGCACTGCTCGATCAGGCGCAGCATCGCCGCGTCGACATGGCGGCGATAGTCGTAGACCTCCTCGACCCGGGGGCGCGACAGCAGCCCACGCTCGGCGCGCGGCCAGAAGCCGCTGCCGGTCTGCTCGTAGTAGCTGTTGAACAGATGCGCGAAGCGCGGATCGAAGGGGCGATAGCCATCGAGCGACGGCAGCAGCAGGAAGGTCTCGTAGAACCAGGAGACATGGGCCAGGTGCCACTTCGGCGGGCTGGCCTCGGGGACGACCTGGAGGCCGTAATCCTCGATGGCGAGCGGTTCGCAGAGGTGTTCGGTAAGGGCGCGGACCCGGCGGAACTCGTCCGCGAGCCCGGCGCGCGCGCCATCCGTTGGTGTTGGGTGCATCTCGTCCTCGCTTCGGCTGCAGGTGGGACGACGGCGGACCTCGGTCACACCGCCTGCGGACCTCGATCCCTGAGTGTGCGGTCACCGCCGAAGAATCCAAACCCGATGCCGCAAGGCTGGGGATGCGACGCACACACCCCAATGTGCTCGCTGTACAACCCGATTCGCGGCGCGCTCCGCCCGCGGCGCGGGGCACGTCCACCGAACCCCGGAGCAGTGAGATGACGCGCACCCCCTTCTTCCCCAAGTTCGCCGACCTGCCGACGGAACTCGCGGTCTTCCCCCTCCCCGGCGCGGTGCTGATGCCGGGCGTGCAACTCCCGCTCAATATCTTCGAGCCACGCTATCTGCGCATGATCAATGACGTCCTCGCCGCCGATCACCTGCTCGGCATGATCCAGCCGCAGGAGACGCCGGGCGAGGACGAGACGCCGACGCCCGCCCCGCTCCATCCGGTCGGCTGCGCCGGGCGCATCACCAGCTACAGCGAGACCAGCGATGGACGCATCGTGCTGGTGCTCACCGGGGTGTGTCGCTTCCGCGTCACCGGCGAACTCGCCGAGCGCGCCGGCTACCGCCGGGTGGCGCCCGAGTGGCGGGACTTTGCCGCCGATCTCGACGAGCCAGCGTCCGGCGCGATCGCCGAGCGGCGCCCCTTTCTCGTCGCGCTCGAGCGCTACTGTCAGGTACGCCGGGTCGAGGTGCCGTGGCAGGACCTCGAGCAGATGCCCGACACCGACCTGGTCAACCTGCTCTGCGCCCACCTGCCACTGAGCCCGGAGGACAAGCAGGCGCTGATCGAGACCCTGGAGACGCCGGCGCGCGCGGTGCTGATGCGCGGCCTGCTGGAGATGGCGACGATCGCCGACATCGACGTCGACGACCAGCGTCACTAGCGACCGACGTCGCGCTCAGCGCGCGATCTCCGGATGAGCGACGCGGATCACGATCCTGCCGACGTGCTGCTTGTCGAGAAAGGCGCGCTGCGCCTCGCGCAGTTGCGCGAGATCGAACGCGGCGGCGACCCACGGCCGGATCTCGTCGCGCTCGATATAGCCGATGTCGACGAGATCGCCGCCGCGCTCCGCTGCCCGCCCGGCGCTCACCCGGGTGGCCTGAGCGCGCCGACGAGGATTGAAAACCCCGCCGGTCGGCGCCCATCTAGGCTCAACGCTTCAGTACAAGCCAGATGAGGTAAGCAACCATGGCAGTCACCCTGACCGAGGCGGCCGCGCGCCACGTCTCCCGGATGATCGAGCAACGCGGACAGGGGGTCGGGCTGCGGGTGGCGACACGCAAGAGCGGCTGCTCGGGCTTCGCCTACGAGGTCGACTACGCCGACGCCGTCGCGCCCACCGATCAGGTGTTCGAGAGCCACGGCATCAAGATCGTGGTCGACGACCAGAGCCTCGCGCACATCGACGGCACCGAGATCGACTTCGTGCGCTCGAGCCTGCTCAACCTCGGCTTCGAGTTCCGCAACCCCAACGTCAAGGACCAGTGCGGCTGCGGCGAGTCCTTCAGCGTCTAGCACGGATCCGGTAGACTCGGTCGGCCGCGCGCCCCGCGCGACCGACCCCAGCAACCAACCGCAGCGATCCACCATGCATCAAGACGCCGCCATCCAGGCCATCATCGACGACTTCGACCTGCTCGACGACTGGGACCAGCGCTATCAGTACCTGGTCGAACTCGGCGAGCGCCTCCCGGCGATGGACCCCGCCGACAAGACCGAGGACAACCGCGTGGTCGAGTGCATGAGTCTGGTGCACGTCGTCGCCCGCCCCGCCGAGGGCGGACGGCTGGTCTATGCCGGCGACTGCGACACCGCCATCATCAAGGGTGTGGTGGCGCTGCTCGTCGGGCTGTTCTCCAACCGCAGCGCCGAGGAGATCGCCGCGCTCGACGTCGACGACCTGTTCACCGGGCTGGCGCTCGACGAGCACCTCAGCCCCAACCGTCACGTCGGCGTCTTCGCCATCGTCAACAAGATGCAGCGCCAGGCCGCCGCGCTCGCCGCCTGAACCTCCGCTCAGCCCAGGCGCAGCGGCAGCGCTCGCTGACGCTCGCCCCCGGCCGCCGCGATCGCCGCAGCCAGCGCCGGGGAGAGCGCCAGCGGCCCCAGATCCCCCACCCCGCCCGGGGTCGCGGCACCGGCGATCAGCTCGACCTCGACCTCGGGCATCTCGTCGAGACGCAGCAGCCGATAGTCGGCGAGCGCGCGCTGCTCGACCCGCCCGGCGGCGAAGCTGATGCGCTCGCCGAGCGCAACGCTCAGGCCGAAGGCGATGCCCCCCTCCATCTGCGCGCACACCCCGTCGGGGTCGACCGCCAGGCCACAATCGACCACGCACCACACCCGCGCCACCCGCAGCCCGTCGCCCGCGGCGCGCGGCGCCACCTCGACGACCTGGGCGACCAGACTGTCGTAACCGGTGGCCAGCGCGATGCCGCGTCCGTGACCCGGGGCCGGCGGCTGCGACCAGCCGGCCAGCGCGGCGACGCGCTCGAGCACCGCGCGCGCGCGCAGCTGGTCCTCGAGCAGCGCCAGACGCAGCGCCAGCGGATCGCGACCGGTGGCCGCGGCCAGTTCGTCGAGGAAGCACTCGACGACATGCGCGTTGTGCGCCCGCGCGCCGCCGCGCCACAGCCCGAGCGAGACCGGCAGATCGGCGCGACGGTACTCGACGCGCAGCGCCGGCAGTGCGTAGGGCAGCGCGGTGGCGCCCTCGACCAGGGTCGGATCGAGCCCGTCGGCGATCTCATCGGGCGCCAGCCGCGCCAGCACCGAGGGACCGACGATACGGTGATACCAGGCGCGCGGCAGACCCTCGGCGTCGAGGGTGGCGCGCAGCCGGTGACAGGTCATCGGGCGGTAGTGATCCTGGGTGAGATCGTCGGCGCGGGTCCACACCACCTGCACCGGTCGCCCGAGACGCTGCGCCAGCTCCACGGCGTCGGCGACGAAGTCCTGCTCGACCCGACGACCGAAGCCGCCGCCGAGCAGGGTGGTGCGCACCTCGATGCGCTCGGGCGCGAGCCCGGTGATGCGCTGCGCCGTCTCCAGCACCCGTTGCTGGGCCTGGGTGGGGACATGGATCACACAGCGCTCGGCACTGACCTCGGCGGTGCAGTTCATCGGCTCCATGCAGACATGGGCGAGGAAGGGCAGGCTGTAGTCGGCCTCGACCACCCGCTCGGCCTGTTCGAGCACGGCCAGCGCATCGCCGCGCGACTCGGCCAGCGCCGCGCCGTGCGCATCGAGGCGCGAACGCAGCCGCGTCTCCATCCGCGCCTGATCGGCCGCGGGATCGGCCGCGGGATCGCAATCGATCTCCAGCGCGGCGCGCCCGCGCAGCAGACTCCAGGTATCGCGCGCCACCACCGCGACACCGTGCCGCACCGCCAGCACCGCCTCCACCCCCGGCACCGCGCGCGCAGCATCGGCGCGCCAGGCGCTGACCCGCGCGCCGCTGAGCGGACAACGCGCCACGCTGGCATAGCGCATCCCCGGCAGCCGCACGTCGAGCCCGTAGCGCGCCGCGCCCACCACCTTGTCCGGGGTGTCGAGCCGGTGCTGCGGGGTACCGATCAGTCGCCACTGCGCGGGCGCCTTGAGCGCCACCGACTCCGGCAGCGGCAACCGCGCCGCCGCCTCGGCCAACGCGCCATAGCCGAGCCGGGTCTCGCCGTCGGGGTGATGGACCGCGCCCCGGTGCGCCCGGCACGCCTCCGGGGCGACCCCCCAGCGTGCGGCGGCGGCGCGCACGAGCAGGGTCCGCGCCACCGCGCCGGCCTCGCGCAGCGGTCCCCAGGCATCGCGCACCGAGGTGCTGCAGCCGGTGGCCTGCTCGCCGAGCAGACGATTGACATAGTCCGGCGCCACCGGCGCCGGTTCGAGTTCGAGCTGGTCGAGCCCGACCTCCAGCTCCTCGGCCACCAGCATCGGCAGCGCGCTGGTCACCCCCTGGCCCATCTCCGAGCGCGCCAGCATCAGCACCACCCGACCGTCGCCGTGGAGACGCAGCCAGGCGCCGGGGGCGAACGTGCTCGCAGCACCGTCGGGCGTGTCCGTCTGCTCGGCGTCGGCGGCACCGATGCCGAGCACCAGACCGCCACCGGCGAGCAGGCCGAGCCTGAGCAGGGCGCGGCGACTCAGCCGGAGACCGGGATCGGCATCAACCATTGTGCACCTCGGGGTTGGCCGCGCGCTGGATGGCGCGGCGGATACGCGCATAGCTGCCGCAACGGCACAACACCCCGGACATGGCCGCGTCGATCTGCCCGGGGCTCGGCTGCGGGTGCGCGGCGAGCAGCGCCGCGGCGCTCATCAGCTGGCCGGACTGGCAGTAGCCGCACTGCGGCACCTCCTCGACGATCCAGGCCAGCTGCAGCGGGTGACGACCGTCGGGCGAGAGCCCCTCGATGGTGGTCACCTCGCGCCCCGCGACCTCGCCCAGGGTCACGCCGCAGGAGCGCACCGGCTCGCCGTCGAGGTGCACGGTGCAGGCGCCGCACTCGCCCTCGCCGCAGCCGAAGCGGGTGCCGGTCAGCCCGAGATGATCGCGCAGCGCCCACAGCAGGGGCATGTCGGGGTCGAGATCGAGCCGCACCGGCTCGCCGTTGAGGGTCAGGGTGATCATGGCATCCATCGCGTTCGGGTCGCGACCGGGCGAGACGCACCGGTCCCCAACCGGCCGGACCGCGCCGCGGGGTCCGCCGGAACCTGCCGCGGGGCCCGCCTGACGGCGACGCCGGTCTCTGTGGCGAGCACCCGGACGGCGCGTTAGGATTGCAAATTTCCACCCCGGGCGAAAGGGAGTCGACCGCGCCCGCGCGCTGAACCATTGCTCACCGGCACTGCCTCACTCGGGGTGAGACCGGTGCAGCGACACCCGCGCCACCGACCCAGCCGTCACAGGATCGACGTCATGCCCGTACCGCACCGCGCCCCCTCGCCCCACCCATTGCCGCTGCTGCTGACGCTGCTGTGCGTCGCGCCGCTCCTCGCCGCGGCGCCGCCGAGCGGGGTGATCGTGGCCACCGCCGCGCAGACCGAACTGGCCGAGCGCGTCGAGGCGCTCGGCACGCTGCGCGCCAACGAGTCGGTGATGATCACCTCCAGGGTCACCGAGACCATCGCCGCGCTGCACTTCGATGACGGCCAGCGCGTCGAGCGCGGCGCGCTGCTGGTGGAGCTGACCAGCGCCGAGGAACAGGCGCTGCTCGAGGAGGCGCAGGCGCGCCGCGCCGAGGCCGAGCGCCAGTACCGTCGGGTGAACGCCCTGGTCGCCCAGGACTCGGCCGCCGTGTCGCTGCTCGACGAGCGCCAGCGCGACCTCGAGACCAGCCGCGCGGTGCTGGTGGCGCTCGAGTCGCGGCTGGCCGATCGCGTCATCCGCGCCCCCTTCGCCGGGGTGCTGGGGCTGCGTCAGGTCAGCCCCGGCGCCCTGGTCGAGCCCGGCGACCCGATCACCACCCTCGACGACGACGCCGAGATGAAGCTCGACTTCACCGTGCCCAGCCGCTATCTCGCCGGGCTCACCCCGGGGCTGCGGGTCGAGGCGCGCACCCGCGCCCATGGCGAGCGGGTGTTCGTCGGCGAGGTGCGCGGCGTCGACAGCCGGGTCGACCCGGTGACCCGCGCGGTGCTGGTGCGCGCCATCCTGCCCAACCCCGAGCGGCGGTTGCGCCCGGGGCTGCTGATGCGTCTGGAGCTGCTGTTCGATCCGCACACGGCGGTGGTGGTGCCGGAGGCGGCGCTCCTGCAACGCGGTCAGCGTCACTTCGTGCTGGTGGTCGCGACCGACGGGACCGGACGGACGGTGGCCGAGCAGCGTGAGGTGCACATCGGCATCCGCCGTCCCGGCGCCGTCGAGATCCGCGACGGGCTGGACGTCGGCGAGCGGGTGATCACCGATGGCCACCAGCGGGTGCGTCCCGGCGCCGAGGTGCGGGTGCTCGCCGTCGATACGGGCGATGCGCCGCTGCAGAGGCTGCTCGAGGAGTCGGAGACGTGATCCTCTCCGATCTCGCCGTCACCCGCCCGGTGCTGGCCACGGTCTTCGCGCTGCTGCTGGTGGTCTTCGGGCTGGTCTCCTTCGACCGTCTGGCGCTGCGCGAGTACCCCGACATCGATCCGCCGGTGGTGTCGATCGAGACCGGCTATCCGGGGGCCGCGGCCAGCGTCGTCGAGACCCGCATCACCCGGCTGATCGAGGATCGTATCGCCGGGGTCGAGGGCATCCGCACCCTGGAGTCGAGCAGCGAGGACGGGCGCTCGACCATCACCGTCGAGTTCACCACCGATCGCGACATCGACGGCGCGGCCAACGACATCCGCGACCGCGTCTCCGGCGTGCTCGACCAGCTCCCCGACGAGGCCGAGCCGCCCGAGATCCAGAAGGTCGACAGCAACGAAGACGTGATCATGTGGCTCAACCTCACCGCCGAGGGGTTGAGCGTGCCGGCACTCACCGACTATGCCCGGCGCTATCTGGTCGATCGGCTCTCGGTGCTCGACGGGGTGGCGCGGGTGCGCGTCGGCGGCGCCCAGGTCTATGCCATGCGCATCTGGCTCGACCGCAACGCGCTGGCCGCGCGCGGGCTCACCGTGGCCGACGTCGAGCAGGCGCTGCGCGCCGAGAACCTGGAGCTGCCCGCCGGCAGCATCGAGTCGCGCGACCGTCAGTTCAGCGTGCGCCTGAGCCGCGCCTTCGCCACCGCCGAGGACTTCGCCCGGCTGGTGGTGACGCGCGGCGACGACGGTCATCTGGTACGTCTCGGCGACATCGCCCGGATCGAGCGCGGCACCGAGGAGGACCGCACGCTGTTTCGCGGCAACGGCGTGGCCATGGTCGGGCTCGGCATCATCAAGCAGTCGACGGCCAACACCCTCGCCGTGGCCGAGCGCGCCAAGGCCGAGATGCGCCGGCTCAACACCAGCCTGCCCGAGGGCATGGTGATCCGCCAGAGCTACGACTCCTCGGTGTTCGTCGCCGAGGCCATCGCCGAGGTCTACAAGACGCTGGCGATCGCCATCGCGCTGGTGGTGCTGGTGATCTATCTGTTTCTCGGCAGCGTGCGCGCGATGCTGGTGCCGGCGGTGACGGTGCCAGTGTCGCTGATCGCCACCTTCACCGTGCTGCTCGCGCTCGGCTTCTCGGTCAACATCCTCACCCTGCTGGCGCTGGTGCTGGCCATCGGGCTGGTGGTCGACGACGCCATCGTGGTGCTCGAGAACATCCACCGCCGTATCGAGGAGTATGGCGAGAGCCCGCTGGTGGCGGCCTATCGCGGCGCCCGTCAGGTCGGCTTCGCGGTGATCGCCACCACCCTGGTGCTGATCTCGGTGTTCGTGCCGATCGCCTTCCTCGAGGGCGACCTGGGGCGGCTGTTCGGCGAGTTCGCGCTGACCATGGCCGCGGCGGTGGCCTTCTCCTCCCTGGTCGCGCTCACCCTCTCGGCGAGTCTGGCCGCGCAGATCCTGCCCGCAAGCCACCAGCCCGGCGCACTGGCCCGCGCCGTCGACCGCGGCTTCGTCTGGCTGCGCCGCGGCTACGCGCGGCTGCTCGGGGTGCTGCTCGCGCGCCCCTGGGTGGTCGGACTGGCCTTCGCGCTGACCCTCGGCGGCGCCGCCTGGCTGCTCGACCGGCTGCCCCAGGAGTACACCCCGAAGGAGGATCGCGGCGCCTTCTTCGTGCTGGTCAATGGTCCCGAGGGCGCCTCCTTCTCCTACATGGAGGAGTACATGGACGAGATCGAGCGCCGCCTGCTGCCCTATGCCGAGTCGGGCGAGGCGATCCGCGTGCTGGTGCGCGCGCCGCGCGCCTTCGGCACCCTGGAGCGCTACAACTCGGGGATCGTGATCATGGTGCTCGCCGGCTTCGATGCGCGCCGCTCGGGCTGGGTGATCATGGACGAGGTGCGCGCGCGGCTTGCCGACCTGCCCGGGGTGCGCGCCTTCCCGGTGATGCGCCAGGGCTTCGGCGCGCGCATCCAGAAGCCGGTGCAGTTCGTCATCGGCGGCGGCACCTACGACGAGCTGGCCGCGTGGCGCGACGCCCTGGTCGAGTCGATCGAGACCGACAACCCCGGCCTGGTCGGGCTCGACTGGGACTACAAGGAGACCAAGCCGCAGTTGCGCGTGGCGATCGACTACGACCGCGCCGCCGACCTCGGGGTGCGTATCGAGACCATCGGGCGCACCCTCGAGACCATGCTCGGCTCGCGTCAGGTCACCACCTATCTCGACGACGGCGAGGAGTACGACGTCATCCTCGAGGGCGAGCGCGACAGCCAGCGCACCCCCGACAGTCTGGAGAACCTCTATGTGCGCTCGGCCCACGGCGACGCCCTGATCCCGCTCTCCAACCTGGTGCGGGTCAGCGAGCAGGCCGACTCCCAGCAGCTCAACCGCTACAACCGCATGCGCGCCATCACCCTCTCGGCCAACCTCGCCCCCGGGGTCTCGCTCGGCGCGGCGCTCGACGCGCTCGATGCGCGCGCCGCCGCGCTGCTGCCCGAGCACGCGCGCATCGACTACCGCGGCGAGAGCCGCGACCTGCGCAGCGGCGCGGCGGGCATGGCGCTGGTGTTCGGGCTCGGGGTGCTGGTGGTGTTTCTGGTGCTGGCGGCGCAGTTCGAGAGCTGGATCCACCCGCTGGTGATCATGCTCACCGTGCCGCTGGCGATGGCCGGGGCGCTCGGCGGGCTGTGGCTGAGCGGGCAGACGCTCAACATCTACAGCCAGATCGGGCTGATCATGCTGGTCGGGCTGGCGGCCAAGAACGGCATCCTCATCGTCGAGTTCGCCAACCAGCTGCGCGATCAGGGACGCGAGTTCCGCGCCGCGCTCACCGAGGCGGCCGACGTGCGCCTGCGCCCGATCGTGATGACCGGCATCACCACCGCCGCCGGCGCCGTGCCGCTGCTGCTCTCGAGCGGCGCCGGGGCCGAGACCCGGGTGGTGATCGGCACGGTGATCCTCGCCGGGGTGATCGCCGCGACCCTGTTCACCCTGTTCGTGGTGCCGGTGGCCTACGACCTGCTCGCCCGGCGCACCGACTCACCGGCGGCGCTCAGGCGCCGTCTGCAGCACGAGGCGTCGGCGCGGCGCGACTGAGCCAGTCGCGCTCGAGCACCTCGGGGTCGAGCGGGCGGGCGTAGAGGAAGCCCTGCACCTGGTGACAGCCGTGACCGCGCAGGAAGGCCGCCTGCGCCTCGGTCTCGACGCCCTCGGCGATGGTCTCGAGGCCGAGCGCGACGCCGAGTGCGATGGTCGCCTTGACGATCTCGGCGTCGCTGGGGTTGTGGGTGACGTCCTTGACGAACTCGCGGTCGATCTTGATCTTGTCGGTGCGCAGGTTGCGCAGATACTGCAGCGACGAGAAGCCGGTGCCGAAGTCGTCGATGGCGAAGCGCACGCCGATCTCGGAGAGACGGATGATGTCGGCCTGGGTGCGGGCATCGGCCTGGATCAGCACCGTCTCGGTGAACTCCAGCTCCAGCTCATCGGGCCGCGCACCGGTGCGTTCGAGCACCGCCAGGATCTGCTCGGCGAAGGCCTCGTCGCCGACCTGCTCGGCGCACAGATTGACCGCCACCCGCCCGAAGACCAGCCCGCGCTCGCGCCACGCGCGCGCCTGCCGACACACCGCCTCCAGCACCCAGGCCGAGATCGGGCGGATCATGCCGCGCCGCTCGGCGACCTCGATGAAGGCGCCGGGGTGGAGCAACCCGCGCTCGGGATGGCGCCAGCGCACCAGTGCCTCGACCCCGACCAGCGCGCCGCTGCGCAGATCGACCTGCGGCTGGTAGTGCAGCCACAGCTCGTCGCGCTCGAGCGCGCGCACCAGCTCCGAGGCGATCTGGATCTCGTGGCGCAGCTGCTCGGTCATCGCATCGGCGAAGAAGGCATGGGTGCCGCGCCCCGCCTCCTTGGCCTTGTAGAGGGCGACGTCGGCGCGCGCGATCAGGTCATCGACGTCGAGGTCGTGGCGGTCGGCCACGGCGATGCCGATGCTGGTGTTGGTGCTGATCGCGCAGTCGGCGAGGGCGAAGGTGTCGGTAAAGCAGGCCACCACCTTCTCGGCCAGCGCCGCGGCCTCGCCGGGGTGCGTGATCGGCACCTGCAGCAGCGCGAACTCGTCGCCGCCGAAACGGGCGAAGACGTCGCTGGCGCGGACCACCTCGCTGATGCGCCGCGCCACCGCACACAGCAGCTCGTCGCCGACCGGATGGCCGAGGCTGTCGTTGACGTCCTTGAAGTGGTCGAGATCGAGCATGTGCAGCGCGAAACGCTGGCCCGAGCGCCTGAGCAGCGCCAGCGCCCGGTCCACCTCCTCCTTGAACAGCATCCGGTTGGGCAGCCCGGTGAGCCCGTCGTGGAAGGCCAGGTGCTGGATCTCGGCCTCGACGCGCTTGCGCTCGCTGATGTCGTGGAAGGTCACCACCGCACCCTCGATCCGCCCCTCGCGCAGGATCGGGGTCGACCAGTACTCGACCGGGAAGTGACTGCCGTCGCCGCGCCAGAACACCGCGTCGCTGACGTGATAGGCGCGGCCCTCGCGCATCGCTCGCAGCATCGGGGTGTCGGTCTCGCCGATGGCACTGCCGTCGGGGTGCGAGTGATGGATCAGGGCGTGGATGGCGCGCCCGGTGAGCTGCTCGGCCGGGATGCCGAGCAGCCGCGCGGCGGCCGGGTTGACGAAGGTCGCGCGCGCCTCGGGGTCGAGTCCGAACACCCCCTCGGTGCTCGAGTCGAGCAGCAGCCGCGCGCGCTCCTCGGCCTGGCGGGTGGCGCGCTCGACCCGGGCGTGCTCCATCACGATCGCCGCCAGGTCGGCCGCCGACTCGATCAGCTCGATGTCCTCGTCGCTGGGCACCGAGACCTCGGTGGCATAGATCGCGAAGGTGCCGAGCACCACACCGTCTGGGGCGATGATCGGCTGCGACCAGCAGGCACGCAGCTCGGTACTCAGCACCAGGTCGCGCGCCGAGCGCCAGAAGGGGTGCGACAGCAGATCGGTGACCACGACCCGCCTGCCCTGGCTCACCGCATGGCCGCAGGAACCCACGCCCGGCCCGACCACCAGCCCCTCGGCGGAGCGCCGGAAGTGCTCGGGCAGACCGCGGGCGGCGGCATTGTGAAGCGTCCGGGTCGATGGCTCATAGCGATAGATCGCACACAGGGTCCGTGGCGAGACCCGATCGATATAGTCGATGATCGCCTCCAGCGCCTCCTGCTGGGGGCGGCCACGGGCGAGCAGTTCGAGCACCCGGTTGCGCCCGTCGAGCAGGGTCCGCGAGCGATGATAGTCGGTGATGTCGTGGGCGACGCTGACGAAGCCGATCACCCGGCCCTGCGCATCGCGCCGGTAGTTCCACTCCACCTGCAGATCGATGACCCGACCGTCGCGGGTGAAGTTGCGGTTGAAATAGGTCGTCGGCGGCGGCTGCAGCCGGGCGAAACGACGCAGATCCTCGGCAAGCCTGGTGCGCTCCTCGGCAACGACCAGCTCGGTGGCGTGCATCCCCACCAGCGCATCGCGGCGGTAGCCGAGCAGCCGCGAGGTGGCCGGGTTGACATACCGGATCACGCCGTCGAGATCGATCTCCATGACCGCGTACTGCTGCACCTCGACCAGGGTGCGGAATCGGCCCTCGCTCTCACGCAGCGCGCGCTCGGCGGCGCGCTTGCGATCGAGCATGCGCGCGGCGGCGCGGGCGATCAGCGCCGACTCGCGAAAACGCATCCGTACCGGTTGCAGCGCCAGCTCGGGATCGCTGCCGGCGCGGGCGAAGAAGCGTACGAAGGCGACGACATCGGCGCGGGCATCACGCCCGACACGCCATGCCAGCACCAGCACGACGAGCAGGATCAGCACCAGCCCGACGGCCAGGGTGAGCAGCTTGGCGCGCAGATCGGCAACGACGGCGCGACGACGCTCCGCGACCACCTCCTCGAAGCGATCGAGCAGACAGCCGGCACCGACATACCAGCCCCAGGGCGCGATCGACTCGACATAGCTCAGCTTGGGCGCGGCACGCCAGCCCGGGAAGGACGGCATCAGATACTCGACGAAACCGCCGCCGGACTGGGCCGTGGCGATCAGCTCGCGCACCACCGGGCGTCCGCTGGCATCGGTGACCGTGAGCACGTTGCGCCCGCGCACCGGACCGAGCAGCGAGATCCCGTCCCAGCGCCCGGCAAACAGCAGCGCCTCGCTGCCCTGGTTGCGGATCTCCAGCCATTCCAGCACCCGGCGTTGCGCCTCACGCTCCAGACGCGCGGCCTCGGCGCCGCGCGCCGCCTCCACCGCGAGCAGCTGGCGCTGATAATGGGCGAAACGCACCGCCTCGCCGACCCGCGCCTGCAGCCCGGCGCGGACCTCGCGCAGATGGTAGGCATGCAACGCCTCGGTCTCCTGGTGCAGGGCGTGGAGATCGAACACCACCACCGTGATCATGCTGAACACGGCAGCGGCGATGGAGACGACGAGGGTCTTGCGAGTCAGGCTCGCGACGAAGGAGGCTGAACTGGGCATGGGTTCGGGCACATCGGCATCGGCCAGCGACGCCGGCGCAGCGACGTCCGCGGAAGAGAACGGCGCCCGATCCCCGGACGCATGTCACACATCAACGGACGTCGCTTCCATGGCGTCACCCGATCAAGTCCTGCATTCTAGCCGCGCTGCAGCAAGCGGAAAACAGCAGCGCCGCCATCATCCCCAGGCCGCCGCGTCGACCAGCACCTCGGCCCCGGCGGCCTCGGCCACCCGCGCCACCGGCAGCCCCGCCCCGGCGCGCCAGCGCATCAGCGCCTCGCGCTTGCCCGCGCCGGTGACCAGCACCAGCGTCTCGCGCCCGGCGGCCAGCGCGCCCGGGGTCAGACTGACCCGGTCGGCGGGCGGCTTGGGGGCCTGATGGACCGCCATCGTCAACGCCTCATCCTCGGGCATGGCGTGCCCGGGGAACAGGCTCGCGGTGTGACCGTCCTCGCCCATGCCCAGCAACACCAGATCGAACGGCAGCAAGGGCGCGATCAGCTCGGCGTAACGACGCGCCGCCGGCTCGGCACCGAGTTCGGCGGGGATCGGCAGGTGGTTGCGCGGCGGCAGACCGACCGGGTCGAGCCAGGCGGCGGCGATCGCGTGGCTGTTGCGCTCCGGATCATCGGCGGGGAGACAGCGCTCGTCGCCGTGCAGCACCAGCCAGCGCGACCAATCGCTGCGTGCGCGCGCCAGCCGCGCATA
Organism: Marichromatium sp. AB31; assembly: GCF_003718685.1. Lineage (NCBI taxonomy): Bacteria > Pseudomonadati > Pseudomonadota > Gammaproteobacteria > Chromatiales > Chromatiaceae > Marichromatium > Marichromatium sp. AB31. The sequence goes on from NZ_RHFI01000015.1 coordinate 71,393, forward strand.
GACCTGCAACGGGGTCCGCCCGCCGGCGGCCACCAGCACGAAGCGTCCGCGCGCGGCGATCGCCCGCCGCGCCGCCTCCAGAACGCGCGCGGCGACGACCTCGGCCAGCGCCTCCGGGGTGTCATGCAGCTGGAATCCGACACCGGTGACAGACATGCTAGGATCTCCTCCAGTCATTACACTAAATGCGGATGGGGGCGCGGGCGCGGCGCGCCAAGCCCGCACCGCGCGGCTCGACACCCGCCGGCACGCGCCGACACACCATATTCGCACGTCACCCCGCCCAAGGGACGGGGCTTCTCGCGGAGGATTGGATGAAGATACTGCTGGTCGATGACTCCAAGTCGGCGCGCTATGCGCTGCGGCTCCAGCTCCAACGCCATGATGTCGAGGTCGAGACCGCCGACTCGGCCGAGGCCGCCTTCGAGATCCTCGAACGCGAGCTGCCCGACGCCATCCTGATGGACCACATGATGCCCGGGCTCAACGGCTTCGAGGCGCTCGAGGTGCTCAAGCAGAACCCGCGCACCGCCGCGATCCCGGTGGTGATGTGCTCCTCGCACGAAGAGGCCGACTTCGTCGAGACCGCGCGCCGCAAGGGCGTGCTCGGGGTGCTGCCCAAGTCGGTCGCCCCGGAGCGCCTGCCCGAGATCCTCGAGGAGCTGCGCACGGCCCTCGCCCAGCCGACGGCCACCGCGCCCGCGGCCACCACGACGGAACCGACACCGCCACCGGCACCGACCACGCCCCCCCCCACGCCGGCCAGCGCACCGGCCATCGACATGGCCGAACTCGATGCCCGCGTCTCCGCGCAGATCACCCGCACCCTCACCCCGCTGCTCGAGGACCTGCGGCGCGATCTCAGCGAGCAGCTGCGCGCCGAGGTTCGCCAGCAGCTCGACGCTCGTCAGGATATCTCCGAGGCCGAGCTGCAGGCACAGATCCGCGCCGCCCTGCCCGACCTGCTGCCGGACCTGCTGCGCATCGAACTCGAGGGCGAGCGCGCCCGGGTCGAGGAGATGATCGACGCCAGCCACCCCCAGCCCGAGGCGCTCTCGACCCTGGTCGAGCAGGCGCTGCAGGCGCACCTCGACCCGCTCGCCGAGCGCACCACCCGCCAAGCGCTGGTCGCCGCCCGACGCGAGGTCCAGGAGCAGAGCGAGACGATCGCCACCCAGGCCCACGCCGAGGTCGCCGAGGGGCTCGCGGCGCTACAGGCGCAGCTCAAGGTGGTGCGGCTGTGGGCGCTCTTTGCCGCGCTCGTCGGTATCGCCGCCGCCACCGTGGTGTGGCTGCTGCTCGGCGGTCTGGCTGCGGGATAAGCCGCGCGCGCGCTCATCCCGCCCCGGGATATCAAGCCGCTTCAAGTTACGCGCTGATGGCATTGAGACATCAGCGCTTTTCTAGTGCACACTCCTTGTCATTTCGATGTCGCCCGCCTATCCTTTTGCGGGTTCGTCACGGCCCGTGACGAGTGCGATCATCACAACACCCGCCGGCGCCACGCCTCGCACCCCTGCCCGGCGTCTCGTACCGGCGGCACGCACGGCCCCCTCCATGCTCGACGCTCGCCGCCAGCGAGGAAGGCGTGGCCCGGTGAAACACACGCGGCCGCGCCCCGCCGACCGCGTCATGCAATCCTTGCCTCGGAGGGTTCGAGTTATGTATGAGTTCGCGGACGGCGGCGAGCAGCCGGCTGCCGACGACAACGGCTTCTTCATCGATCGTCGCAACTTCCTCGCCGCACTCGCCGCCACCTCGGCCGGCCTGCTCGGCGGCAGTCCCAGCTTCGTCGAGGCCGCCGCGCGCGATCACTCGCTCAACCACCAGGTCAACGACCTGGTGCAGCGACTCCGCCGCAAGGGCATCGTGCAGCCCAACGAGCAGACCTCCTGGTCGGTCTACGACTTCAGTACCGGCAAGAAGCTGGTGGCGATCAACGAGGACGTGCAGCGCCAGGCGGCGAGCATGATCAAGCCCTTCGTCGCCCAGGCCTACTTCTATCAGGTCACGCGATCGAGCCGGGTGCGCTACAACGACGATGTGCGCCATCACATGGAGCGGATGATCCAGCGCAGCAGCAACAGCGCCACCAACTGGCTGATCGATCGGGTCAGCGCAAACCGGGGGCGGCGCGGCCCGCGCGACGTCGAGGCCGAGCTCAAGCAGCATGCCCCCGGCATCTTCCGCCAGACCCGTATCATCGAGAAGATCCCGCCGGGCGGCGGCACCTACGCCAACAAGGCCTCGGCGCACGACTACAGCCGCTTCCTCTACGCCATCTGGAACGATCGCCTGCCCTACAGCGCCGAGCTGCGACGGCTGATGTGCCTGCCCAACAACGACCGCATCGTCACCCGCGTCTCGGCCATCGCGCACCCGCTACAGGTCTGCGACAAGACCGGCTCGACGGCCAAGCTGTGCGGCAACATGGGCATCATCGAGGCGCGCGACCGGCGCGGGCGCAAGCACGCCTACACCATGATCGGCATCATCGAGCGGCCCTCCCGAGCACAGAACTACACCCAGTGGATTCGCAGCCGCGGCGACGTCATCCGCCAGGTCTCCAACCTCGTCTACCTGCACATGAAGGACCGTCACGGGTTGGTGTAGACGGGGCGCGGGCGGGTCCAGTCGCCAGTCGGGTTGAACCGCGAAGGCGCGGAGGACGCGAAGGAATGCGGGGATTCGGCGTCGTTGGTTGGATGAGCGGTGCATCGATTGGGTAGCCGATGGCAACCCAATCGACGTGCTCGGGAGGATGAGCTTCCAGCCGTCAGCCGTCCAAACAGCTTGAACCGCCAAGATACCGTCTTGCCCGTCAATCGCCGATCATGCACACCAACCTCCCCGACTGGAGGCTGGAAGCTGATCGCTGGAAGCTGGTTCGAACCGCCAAGGCGCGAAGGGCGCAAAGGGATGCGGGGGGGGGCAGCCAGCGTCGCAGGTTGGATGATCGGTGCATCTAGTTGGGTTGCCGATGGCAACCCAACCCAGGTGATGGGCGGCTCGAGTCAGCGACCGGCTCACCTTCACGCCGACGCTCGGGCATCACACCCGCTGGCGGCTGAAGGCTGGTGGCTGGTCGCTCCCTCTCAACCGCGCCGCCAGGTGGTGCCCTGGGCGCCGTCCTCGAGGACGATGCCGGCCTCGGTGAGGGCGTCGCGCAGCCGGTCGGCCTCGGCCCAGTCGCGCGCGGCACGGGCGGCCTGACGCTGGGCGATCATCGACTCGATGGCGGCGTCGTCGAGCCCGTCGGTGCCGCCGTCGCCGCCGCGCAGATAGCGCTCGGGGTCGTCCTGGAGGATGCCGATCACGCCCCCGAGACGGCGCAGCTCGGCGCCGAGCGCAGCGGCCTGCTCCGGCTCGCCGGCATCGCGCGCGCGGTTGACCTCGCGCGCCAGCTCGAAGAGCACCGCCAGCGCCTCCGGGGTGTTGAAGTCGTCGTCCATCGCCGCGGCGAAGCGGGTGGCGAACGCGCTCTCGACCGGTGCCTCGGCCTCGGGCAGGCCGCGCAGCGCGGTATAGAGGCGGGTGAGCGCACCGCGCGCCGACTGCAGCTGCTCGTCGGCGTAGTTGAGCGGGCTGCGGTAGTGACTGGTGAGGATGAAGTAGCGGATCTCCTCGGCCCGGAAACGCTCGAGCACCTCGCGCACGGTGAAGAAGTTGCCGAGCGACTTCGACATCTTCTCCTCGTTGATACGCACGAAGCCGTTGTGCATCCATACCTCGGCGAAGGGTTCGCCGGTGGCCCCTTCGGACTGGGCGATCTCGTTCTCGTGGTGGGGGAACTGCAGGTCGGCCCCGCCGCCGTGGATGTCGAAGTGGTTGCCGAGGCAGCAGGTGCTCATCGCCGAGCACTCGATGTGCCAGCCCGGACGCCCCTCGCCCCAGGGCGAGGACCAGCTCGGCTCGTCGGGCTTGGCGCCCTTCCACAGCGCGAAGTCGAGCGGGTCGCGCTTGGCCTCGCCGATCTCGACCCGGGCGCCGGCGCGCAGGTCCTGCGGGTCCTTGCCCGAGAGCTTGCCGTAGCCGGGGAAGCGCGAGACGGCGTAGTACACATCGCCGTTGTCGGCGGCATAGGCCAGCCCCTTGTCGATCAGGGTGGCGACCATCGCCTGGATCTCGTCGATGTGCGCGGTGGCGCGCGGCTCGCTGGTCGGCGGCAACACGCCGAGCGCGGCGGCATCCTCGTGCATCGCGGCGATGAAGCGCTCGGTCAGCGCGGCGCAGGATTCATCGTTCTCGGCGGCGCGACGGATGATCTTGTCGTCGATGTCGGTGATGTTGCGCACATAGGTCACCTCGTAGCCGAGCGCGCGCAGATAGCGATAGACCACGTCGAACACCACCATCACCCGGGCGTGGCCGAGGTGGCAGTAGTCGTAGACGGTCATGCCGCACACATACATGCGCACCTTGCCGGGCTCGAGCGGCTGGAAGGGGGTCTTCTGGCGGGTCAGGCTGTTGTAGATCTGTAGCATCGGGGTGACTTGGACTTCTCGCATTCCCGCGCGCGGCGCACGGACCAAAGCGTCAATGTTAGCAAAGGCGCGCCGTGAAGGGAGAGCCGCCAACCGCCAACCGCCAACCGCCAACCGCCAACCGCCAACCGCCAACCGCCAACCGCCAACCGCCAGGATTGAACCGCAAAGCCGCAAAGGGCGCAAAGGGGTTCGAGTTGCAAGACCAGCCACCAGCCGCCAGCCACCAGTGGGAGTGCGCCCTCGACGACAGCACGGCTTGCCCGCATCCGTGACGCACGTTCTTGGCGCCAGTGTTTATGGATATCCAGCCACTGGCGGCTGGCGGCTGATCGCCGGCGGCTCTTCTTCCCTTCGCGGTTCAATCCCGGTTGCAAGCGACCAGCCCCCAGCGGCGTGCCCTCGACCTCGACGACAGCACGGCTTGCCCGCATCTGTGACGCACGTTCTTGGCGCCAGTGTTTGTGGATATCCAGCCACTGGCGGCTGGAGGCTGGAGGCTGGAGGCTGATCGCCGGCGGCTCTTTCCCTTCGCGGTTCAATCCCGCTGATCGCTGACCACTGGCGGCTGGTCGCAGCCGGCCGCTCCACCTTTCACGTATCCAGCAAAGCCCTTACCATGTAACATCTGCGACCTTTGTGACCATCGGGTGGCCCCTGTGCCGACGGTGGTCGGGGTCCGGCCGAAGGGGTCAGACCAACACAGGCCGAGGGGCAATCCGTCCCCGGTGATGCGCCCCAGCGCCGAAGCACACAAAACCGTCGCCCTTGCGGGCGACCCGCTGTCCACCCCGTCCGCGAGGACGGGCCTCTCGCGGAGAGATTCATGATCAAACTCACCACCAATCACGGCGACATCCTGATCGAGCTCGACACCGAGCAAGCGCCCAAGACCTGCGCCAACTTCGAGCAGTACGTACGCGACGGCCACTACGACGGCACCCTCTTTCACCGCGTGATCGACGGCTTCATGATCCAGGGCGGCGGCATGAGCGCCGACTTCACCGCCAAGCCGACCCGTCGTCCGATCGAGAACGAGGCCAACAACGGGCTGAAGAACCTCACCGGCACCCTCGCCATGGCCCGCACCATGGAGCCGCACTCGGCCACCGCGCAGTTCTTCATCAACGTCGCCGACAATGGCTTCCTCGATTATCCCGGTCAGGACGGCTGGGGCTATTGCGTGTTCGGCCGGGTGGTCGAGGGCATGGAGACCGTCAACGCGATCAAGGGCGTGAGCACCGGCAGCCGCAACGGCCACCAGGACGTGCCCGTCGAGGACGTCGTCATCGAGCGCGCCGAGATCGTCGACTAGCGCGCCATCGCTCCCCGGCCCCCGCTCCGCCCCTGGCGCGGGCGGCCCCATCCCAGCCGATGCGACCCGACCCCATGGACGAGACACTCTTCGTCTCCGATGTCCATATCTCACCGCAACGACCCGAGCTGACCCGGCTGTTCCTCGGCCTGCTGGCCGGACGGGCGCGCCGCGCCGAGCGTCTCTACATCCTCGGCGACCTGTTCGACGCCTGGATCGGCGACGATGACGACGAGCCGCTCCACCGCGAGGTCGCCGCCGCGATCGCCGCACTCACCACCGCCGGCACCCGCTGCTTCATCCAGCACGGCAACCGCGACTTCCTCATCGGCAGACGCTTCGCCCGCGCCAGCGGCTGCCGGCTGATCGGCGACCCACACCCGATCACCCTCGACGGCGAGCGGGTGATCCTGATGCACGGCGATCTGCTCTGCACCGACGATCTCGCCTATCAGCGCTTCCGCCGCCGCGTGCGCAACCCGCTGGTACGGCGGCTGTTCCTGTGGCGCTCGCTGGCCTGGCGCAAGGCGCTGGCGGCCGACTATCGCCGCCGCAGCGCGGCGGCCAACGCCGACAAGAGCGCCGCGATCATGGATGTCACCGAGACGACGGTGGTGCGCTATCTGCGCCGTCATCGCGCCACCCGGCTGATCCACGGCCACACCCACCGTCCCGCCGATCACCGGCTGACGCTTGCCGGTCGCCCCGCCCTGCGCATGGTGCTCGCCGACTGGGACGAGCGCGGCGGCGAGCTGCTGGTCCACCGCCCCGGCAGCGGCTTCCATCGCGAGCCGCTGCGCCCCGCCGACTAACGCGACAGCGCCCGCGCGATCGCCGCGGCCAGCTCGTCCCAGGTCACCGGCTTGAGCAGCACCTCGGCGATACGCAACCGCACCAGATCGGCCTGCTTGATGGCGCAACCGTCGCCGGTGAGCATCAGCACCGCGATGCCGGTGTCGTTGCGACGGATCCGGCGCACCAGCTCCAGGCCGCTCATCCCCGGCATCATCTGATCGCTGATGAGCAGCTCGAAGCCGCCCTCGTCCTGCTCGAAACGGGCCAGTGCGGTGGCGGCATCGGCGCAGGCCTCGACCCGCGCGCCGGCACCGATCAGGGTCTCCTTGAGGTGGTGCAGGATCACCGGCTCGTCCTCGACCAGCAACACCCGCAGCCCCTCGATGTCGACCGGCTCGGCGCGCTCCGCGCTCGTCGGCTCGGGCGTCGAGCGGGGCTCGACCTCGGCGCTCGGCGGCAGCAGGATGTCGAAGCAGGCACCGCCGCCGGGCGCGGTGTCGATCAGCACGTGCCCGCCGTAGGTACGCATGATCCCGGAGACCACCGCCAGCCCCATCCCGGCACCCTCGCCGAGGCGCTTGGTGGTGAAGAAGGGCTCGAAGATCTGGTCGCGAACACTGGGGGCGATGCCCGGTCCCGAGTCGCTGACCCGGATACAGGCCCAGCCGCCCCGGACCTGCTCATGGCAGATCGCACACTCGGCCTGTTCGAGATGACGCAGCCTCACCCCCACCGAGATCCGCCCCACCCCCTGCATGGCATCGCGGGCGTTGATGCAGAGGTTCATCAGCAGTTGCTGGAGATGGATCGGGTCGACGGTCACCGTCGGCGAGCGCGCCGGCCATTCGGTGACGATCTCCAACGTCGCCGGCAGCACCGAACGCAGCATCGAGAGGATCTCGCGCAACTTCGGCACCAGCAGCAACGGTCGCGCCGACTCGGAGCGCTCGCCGCGCGAGCACACCAGCAGCTGACGCACCAGCGCGCGGGCGCCGTTGACCGCCGCCATCACCTGTTCGAGCTGGGCGTCGAGCCGTGGCTCTTGGGCGCCGAACTGACGCCGTGCCAGCTCCGCCACCCACTGGATACTGGCCAGGGTGTTGTTGAAGTCGTGGGCGATGCCGCTGGTGAGCTGGCCGATCGCCTCGAGCTTCTGCGCCTGCTGCAGGGCGCGCTGCAAGCGCGCCCGCTCGGTCTCGGCGCGCTTGCGCTCGGAGATGTCGCGGATCACCGTGACGATGTACTCCTCGCCCTCGGTGCTGGCGTGATGGGCGTTGACCTCGACCTCGAAGGAGCGCCCGTCGGCCAACTGGCCGTCGAGCTCGAAGGTCAGCCGACCGTCGCGCCGCACCCGTTCGAGCACGCGTGTCCAGCGTGCCGTCGAGCCCAGCGCGCCACCGAGATCGGTGACGCGCCGCTCGAGGATCTCCGGCGCCGAGCGACCGACGAAATCGCAAAAGGTCTGGTTGGCGTCGAGATAACGGGCGGTGCGCGGATCGACCACCGCGATCATGTCGGTCGAGCAGTCGAGCAGATGACGGAAGCGGCGCAGCGAGCGCTCCGACTCGCGGTTGCGCTGGCGCTGACGCTCGCGCACGAAGATCGAGATCGCCCCCAGCAGCACGCAGAGAAAGAGCACCAGCGGCAGGGTGGCGAGCAGCGCATAACGATAGATCCGCCAGTTGGCGCGCTCGTGGACCATCAGCCAGGGCACGCCGTCGAGCTGGACACTGTGCACCCGCGCGCCGTCGAACATCTTGGTGACGCCCTGATAGGCACGCGCCAGGGCGAACAGCGCCGGGCGCGACTCGGCGAGCGAGGCGGGATAGCCGCCCGTCTCCGGCCCGGCGGCGGCGATCACCCGGCCGGTCATGTCGACGACATAGACCCGATCGCCCGAGCCCTGCTCGGGACCGAGATAGGCGCCGATCCGATCGAGCGTGAGATCGAAGCCGACGATGCCGTGGAAACGCCCCTCGCCATAGACCGGCGCACCGAAGGTGACCATCGGCCCACGCCCGGCGGCATCGAGATAGACCTCGGAGACATAGGGCCGACGATGCGGATTGCGCGCCGGCAGCCCCTTGGCGTAGAGCTCGAAGTCGTGGATCGCCTCGGACATGAACAGCCGGTCGAACGGCAGATAGGGATAGAGCGACATGAAGCCGCGCGCCGAGATGTAATAGACCCAGGGCGTCTGCGGATAGGCGCGACGCACCCAGCCAAAGGCCGGCTCGAGCGCCAGCGCCATCGCCAGCTCGCGGTGCAGCGCCGGATCGTCCTCGAGCACGCCCTCGCCGGTGAGGTTGAGACGCTCATCGGGGCGCGCCGGCGGCGCCAGCCCGACCAGACCATAGCCGTCCTGATCGGGGACCGGGCCGAGCAGCCGCAGTCGATCGAGCGCGCGCGGCCCGGGATCGGCCAGCCCCGCCTCGGCGGCGGTGCGCAGCGCATCGGCGGTGTCCAGCGCGCGGTGGGTCACCGCGCCGAGCAGCAGCGCCAGACGCTCGCTGCGATGCTCGAAGCGCGCCACCTCCCCGTGGATGGCGACCAGGCCGTGGAGCACGACGCCCCCGAGCAAGGCCGCGAGGATCGCCAGCCGCACCAGCAGGGTCTGCGCCCGCGCCCGCGCCGGCATCAGCACAGCCCACGCAATGACAATGACGGCGCGATCATCCCGCAGTCCTCAACGCCGCTCGGGATTGATCTGATCGGGCCGCAGCCTGGGGGTGAAATAATCATCGGCGGCCTCGGGGGCGACCTCGGTCCCGGCGGCATCGACCAGCGGCTGGTCGTCGTCCTTCCAGCCGCGCAGCCCGAGACGCAACGACACCACCTGCCGATAGCCGAGCACCTGCAGCGCGTGCGCGGCGAGCACGCTGCGATTGCCCGAGCGGCACACCACCACCACCTCGCGCTCGCGCGCCTCGACCAGCGCGGGGACGGTCTCCTCGTAGTCCCACTCGCAGGCCGACTCGAGGATGCCGCGCGGCACGTTGATCGAGCCCGGCAGGTGCATGGCGGCGAACTCCTCGGGTTCGCGCACATCGACGATCAGCGGCGCCGGCGCGCGCTCGAGCCGCTCGGCCAGATCCCAGGGCATGACCTCGCGGACCTCGGTCAGACAGTGCTGGATCAGTTGCAGAAAACGCTTCATGCGGACACTCCCCCCTGCGCCTCGCACGCGATCCACCGCAGGCCGTCGCAGACGGACACGAAGCGAATGGACCGCGCTGCACAACGCCCGACGCTTCGGCTCGGCGCCAGGCAAAACGGTTCATTGGATCATCATTGCGTGGATTTTGTCATTGATAAACCGAAAGCGCTCAGGATTCTCCCGCGCCGCCACGCGCGCACAGCCCGCGCTCGACGGCGATCACCGCCGCCTCCACCCGCGAGTGCACCTCGAGCTTGCGCAGGATCGCCTTGACGTGGAGCTTGACGGTGCCGTCGGAGATCCCGAGGCGCCGCGCGATCGCCTTGTTGCTCTGTCCCTCGGCGAGATGACAGAGGATCTCCTGCTCGCGCGGGGTCAGCTCGGGCGCGCCGCCCTCCGGGGCCGCGCCGGCGTGCCCGCCCTCGGCCTGCACCGCGCGCGCCAGCACCACCGCCAGCTCGGGGGCGACCACGGTGCGCCCGGCGACGATGTCGCCGAGCGCGGCGATCAGCGCGTCGGGCTCCATGTCCTTGAGCAGATAGCCCTGCGCGCCCTGCTGCAGCGAGGTGATGACGTCGCGCTCCTCGGCGCTGGTGGTGAGCATCGCCACCGGCATGCGCAGCTCCGCGGCGCGCAGCGCGCGCAACAGCTCCAGCCCGGTGAGCTGGGGCATGCGCATATCGAGCAACACCACGTCGGGGGCGTGCTCGCGCGCCCGCGCCACCCCCTCGGCGGCGTTGCCGACGGCCACCACCTCGATGCCGCGCCGTTCGAGCAGCGCCTGCAGCCCGAACCGGAACAACGCATGATCGTCGATCAGCAACACCCGCATCAGTCCGTCTCCCAGGCCGGGCGGCGCCCGGCGTCGAATACCACCTCGACCCGGGTGCCCTCGCCCGGCTCGCTCTCGATGTGCAGCGCGGCGTCGATGCGCCGCGCCCGCTCCTCCATGATCGACAGCCCGATGTGCTCGCCGGGGTGGGCGCCGTCGACCGGCGCGCTGAAGCCCACCCCGTCGTCCTCGATCAGCAGCACGTAGCGCGCCCCCTCGCGGGTGAGCAGCACCCGCACCGTGTGGGCGCGGGCGTGCTTGCGGATGTTGGCCAGCGACTCCTGGGCGATGCGCAGCAGTTGCAGCTCGGCGGCGGCGGCCAGCTCGAAGGGCCGGGTGTCGTTCTGGAACAGCACATGGATGCCGGTCTCGCCGCCGAAGCGCTCGGTGAGCTTGGCCAGCGCCGGCACCAGCCCGCGACGATCGAGCGGCGCGCGGAAGCTCGCCAGCAGCTCGCGCAGCTCGGTATGGGCCTCGTCGAGTCCGTTGCGGATGCGCGCCAGATCGGTGCGCGCTGGCGCCGGGATCGGCGCCTCGGCCAGCGCGTCGGCGAGCATCCGGCACTGGAAGCGCAGGCTCGCCAGGGTCTGGGCGAGCGAGTCGTGCAGCTCGTGGGCGAGCGCGTTGCGCTCCTCGACGATCGACAGGCGCCGCGCCTCGGCGTCCGAGCGCTGCTTGGCGATCGCCATGCCGAGATGATGGCCGACGGTGAACAGCAGATCCATGATGTCCTCGCGCATGCTCACCCCGGGGCGGTCGACGAAGATGCTGTAGACCCCGAGCAGCTCGTCGCGATGCTCCAGCGGCACCGTCACCACCTCGACCTCGGAGCTGGCGAACATCCGCCGCCCGTAGATGCGGGCGCAGTAGCGCGCGTCCTGATCGCAGAGGATCTCGCCGGGGGCGAGCACGTTACCGCACAGACAGAGATCGACCGGGGCCATGTCCTGCTCGCGCACCAGATCGTCGTCGAGCCCGATCGCGCCGACCAACCGGCGGCTGCCGTCGGGCTGCACCAGGCGCACCGTCGCCGCGCGACCGTTGACCATCTCCTTGAGCACCCGCAGGAAACGCAGCAGCAGCGCCTCCAGGCTCTCGGCCTGATGGATGCCGGCGGCAACATCGTAGAGGATCTTCAGCGAGGCGGTCTTCTGCGCCAGACGCCGGGTCTGGCGCGCGACGCGGTTGTCCATGTCCTCGTAGAGATCGGTCAGCTCGGCGTTGAGGTCGCGGATGTCCTCGGCGATCGGCGCCAGCACGCCAAGATCACGCAGCTGCTCGCTCGCCCCCGGCTCGCCCTGACAGACCCGCGAGAGCGACTGCTCGAGCCGCGCCAAGGGCGCCAGCAGACCGCGGCGCAGCCGCCGCCACACCAGCGCCAGCGCCGCCGCGCCGAGCAGCGCGGCGGCGAGCGCGAGCGCCCGAGAT
>NZ_RHFI01000016.1:0-77781 GCF_003718685.1 Marichromatium sp. AB31
CCCGAGCGCGCGCGCCGCGCGCCGCGGGCGACCGCGGGCAGCCGCCCGCGACCGACACAGAACAGCTCGACCAGCAGGCTGGTGTCGCGATAGTCGTGCCGGTGCAGGACGAAGCCGTGACAGGCGCTGGCGCTCACCGCCGCCGATCAGTCCTCGCTGTAACCGAGCCGCGCGAGCGCGGCCTCGTCGCTCGACCAGCTCTTCTTGATCTTCACCCAGACCTCGAGATGGACCGGGCAGTCGAAGAGCTTCTGCATCTCCAGACGCGCCTGGGTGGCGGTGGCCTTGAGCGACTCGCCCTGCTTGCCGATGATGATCGCCTTCTGTCCCGGGCGCTCGACCCAGATCAGGGCGTTGATCATATAGCGCCCGTCGACCGCCTCGAAGCGCTCGATCTCGACCGTGGTGCGATACGGCAGCTCCTCGCCATAGCGCTGGGTGAGCTGTTCGCGCAGCAGCTCGGCGGCGAAGAAGCGCTCCGAGCGGTCGGTGAGCTGGTCCTCGGGGAAGATCGGCTCGCCCTCGGGGAGCGCGGCGAGCACCGCCTGCTCCAGCGCCTCGACCTGACTGCCGCGCGCCGCCGAGACCGGGAACAGCTCGCGGAAGGCGTGACGCTCGCCCAGGGTCTGGAGGAAGGGCAGCAGCGCCTCCTTGTCCTCGACCCGGTCGACCTTGTTGATCACCGCGATGCACTCGACCCCGGCGCGGGCGACGGCGGCGAGCGCCTGCTCGTCCTCCTCGGTCCAGCGCAGCGCCTCGACCACGAACAGGATCAGGTCGGTGTCGGCGAGCGCGGCGCGCGCGGTACGGTTGAGATAGCGGTTGAGCGCACTCTCGCCGCGACGATGGATGCCCGGGGTGTCGACGAACAGGATCTGTCCCTCGGCGCGGCTCTTGACCCCGAGGATGGAGTGGCGCGTGGTCTGCGCCTTGTGCGAGGTGATCGCGAGCTTCTGACCGAGGATGCGGTTGAGCAGCGTCGACTTGCCGACGTTGGGGCGCCCGACGATGGCGACGGTGCCGCAGCGACCGGTGATGGCGTCATTCATGTTCGAGGATCTCCAGCATGGCCTCGGCGGCCGCCTGTTCGGCACGGCGCCGGCTGGTGCCGGTGCCTCGGGTGGTCAGATCGGCATCGCCGAGCGCACAGACCACGGTGAAGGATTGTGCATGCTGATCACCCTCGATGGTGATCACCGTATAGCCCGGCAACGGCCGCTTGTGGGCCTGGAGGAACTCCTGCAGCCGGGTCTTGGGGTCCTTTCCGGAACGGTTGATGCTGGTCTGCTCGAGGCGCTCGGCAAACAGCTTGGCCACCACGGTATTGGCCACGGCGAAGCCACCGTCGAGATAGACGGCGCCGAGCACCGCCTCCAGGGCATCGGCGAGGATCGAGTCGCGGGCGTGACCGCCGGTGCGCAGCTCCCCCGCCCCCAGGCGCATGTAGTCGCCCAGCTCGATGCCGCGGGCGAGCTTGGCCAGCGACTCGCGCTTGACCAGGCTCGCGCGCAGACGGCTGAGCGTGCCTTCGTCGGCCTCGGGGAAGCGATGGCCGAGCGCTTCGGCGATCAGCAGCCCGATCAGGGCATCGCCGAGGAATTCGAGACGTTCGTTGTTGTTCGGGCCGACGCTGCGGTGCGTCAGGGCCTGTTCGAGCAGTTCGGGGCGGGCGAACTCGTGCCCGAGCACACGGGCCAGCCGTCTGGGGTCTGCATTCACTGAGTGCTGATTTCCACCTGATTGTGGAACGTGAGCACGGCATCGACGTTGAAGAACAGATGCGTGCGACGTTCATACTCGAGGACCACGCTGAGTCGGTCGGCATCGGTCCGCTTGATGACGAACTCCTGCGCCGAGACCGAGGTGATCCCGTTGATGTCGAGATTGCGCATGAGATAGTCGGTGATCTTGCGCGGATTCCTGCCCACCGGCTCGACCGGATCCTCGAGCCCGTCCATCACCGACTGGATGGTCAGGTTCTGCATGTAGATCGGCCCGAGCTTGAGCAGCAAGGTGATGAAGAAAGCCGCCAGCCCGACCAGGATCGTGAAGGAGAGGATCCCGGCCCCAGCTTGCCGGCGGGCCGGCGTCGTGTATCTGCGTGTCGGCATCGCGCGTCCCTCAGTCGATTCCGTCGCCGAGTCGCGACCAGGCGATCGGCAGGCCGTCGCGGGCACCGTCCCAGTGCATCCAGATGCCGAACGCCTTGCCGACCAGATTTTCCTCCGGGACGAAGCCCCAGCAGCGACTGTCATTGCTGTTGTCGCGATTGTCACCCATCACGAAGTACTGCCCCTCCGGCACCTTGACCGAACCGAAGGCGAGCACCCGGCAGCCGGGCGGCAGATCGGGGGCGCGCGAACGGGTGAGGATGCTGTGCTCGACCCCGTCGAGGCTCTCGAGGGCCTCGCGCGCGCCGGTCATCTCTCGCCCGGAGCCGACACCAGTGTAGCGCCCGATCGGCAGCTGGGCCACCGGCTCGCCGTTGAGATAGACGGTCTTGCCGCGATAGCCGATGACGTCGCCGGGCAGCCCGATCACCCGCTTGATGTAGTCGGTCGAGGGGTCGAGCGGGAAGCGGAACACCACCACGTCGCCACGCTCGGGCTCGCCGATGTCGACGAACTTGGCGTTGAGCACCGGCAGACGCAGCCCGTAGGCGTACTTGTTGACCAGGATGAAGTCACCGGTGAGCAGGGTCGGCATCATCGAGTTCGAGGGGATGCGGAAGGGCTCGACCACGAACGAGCGCAGGATCAGCACCGCGAAGATCACCGGGAAGAAGGCGCGCGCATACTCCACCACCACCGGCTCCTTGACCGGGGCGCCACCGGCGGCGGCACGGCGACGCGGGGCAAGCCAGCGCGCGTCGAGCAGCCAGATCGCGCCGGTCACCACGGAGGCCAGCACCAGGAAGGCGGGAAAGTCGAAGTTGGTCATTGCGTCTGCAGGGTCTCTTGGTCCTTAGGGGATGGTCCGTGCCCCGGGGGGGCGACAGGCGACGGCGGGCGCGTCCACCCGAACGGGCGAGCGGCGAGTGACGGGCGCCGGGGCCGCGCGCACCGGGCGCGCGGCCGGCGGGCTCAATTATCCTTGCCGACCTGGAGCACGGCAAGGAAGGCCTCCTGCGGGATCTCGACCTTGCCGACCTGCTTCATGCGCCGCTTGCCGGCCTTCTGCTTCTCGAGCAGCTTGCGCTTGCGGGTGGCGTCACCGCCGTAGCACTTTGCGGTGACGTTCTTGCGCAGCGCCTTGACCGTGGTGCGAGCGATGATCTTGGTGCCGATAGCCGCCTGGATGGCGACCTCGAACATCTGCCGCGGAATCAGCTCCTTCATCCGCTCGGTGACCTCGCGCCCACGCGACTGCGACTGCGCGCGATGGACGATCGAGGACAGCGAGTCGACCTTGTCGCCGTTGATCAACACGTCGAGCTTGATCAGGTCGGCGGCCTCGAAGCGCTTGAACTCGTACTCGAAGGAGGCAAAGCCACGGCTGACCGACTTCAGCCGGTCGAAGAAGTCGAGCACCACCTCGCTCAGCGGCAGGTCGTAGGTGACCTGCACCTGGCCGCCGAGATACTGCAGGTTCTTCTGTACCCCGCGCTTCTCGATACAGAGGGTGATGACCGCGCCGAGATAGTCCTGCGGGACGAGGATGTGGGCCTCGATGATCGGCTCGCGGACCTCGGCGATCTGGTTCGGCTCGGGCAGATTGGCGGGGTTGTCGACCTTGATCAGCTCGCCGTCGTTGCGCAGCACCTCGTAGACCACGGTGGGCGCGGTGGTGATGAGGTCGAGGTCGTATTCGCGCTCGAGCCGCTCCTGGATGATCTCCATGTGGAGCATGCCGAGGAAGCCGCAGCGGAAGCCGAAGCCGAGCGCCTGGGAGACCTCGGGCTCGTAGTAGAGCGCGGCGTCGTTGAGGCGCAGCTTGCCGAGCGCCTCGCGCAGGTCCTCGTAGTCGTCGGTGACCACGGTATAGAGCCCGGCGAAGACGCGCGGGCGCATCTCCTTGAAGCCCGGCAGCTTGGCACCGGGGTTGTCGGGATGGGTGATGGTGTCGCCCACCGGCGCGCCGTCGATCTCCTTGATGCCGGCGATGAGGAAGCCGACCTCGCCGGTGGAGAGACACTCGCGGTCGGTCTTCTTCGGGGTGAAGACGCCGACCGCATCGACCTGATGGGTGCGCCCGGTGGACAGCATCTGGATCTTGTCGCGACGACGGATCTCGCCGTTGACCACCCGCACCAGCGAGACCACGCCGACGTAAGGGTCGAACCAGGAGTCGATGATCAGCGCCTGCAGCGGTGCCTCGCGGTCGCCTTCGGGCGGCGGGATGCGCTCGACCAGCGCCTCGAGGAGATCGGGGATGCCGAGACCGGTCTTGGCGCTCACCCGCAGCGCATCGGTCGCCTCCAGGCCGATGATCTCCTCGATCTCGCCGATCACCCGCTCGGGCTCGGCCGAGGGCAGGTCGATCTTGTTGAGCACCGGCAGCACCTCGAGCCCCTGGTCGATCGCGGTGTAGCAGTTAGCCACGCTCTGCGCCTCGACGCCCTGGGCGGCATCGACCACCAGCAGCGCGCCCTCGCAGGCGGCGAGCGAACGCGACACCTCGTAGGAGAAGTCGACGTGACCGGGGGTGTCGATGAAGTTGAGCTGGTAGGTCTCGCCGTCGCGCGCCTGATAGTTCAGGGTGACGCTCTGCGCCTTGATGGTGATGCCGCGCTCGCGCTCGAGGTCCATGGAGTCGAGCACCTGGCTCGACATCTCGCGATCGGTCAGGGCTCCGCTGACCTGGATGAAGCGGTCGGCGATGGTCGACTTGCCGTGATCGATATGGGCGATGATCGAGAAGTTACGGATGTGGGAGAGATCGGTCATCGGGATTGCGTGTGCGCCCAGCGGCTGATGAATGCGAGTGATCGCGATGCCGCCCGGTTGAGGGCGAGGCATCGCGACAGATAGCCGCTCATCTTACCAGAGGCGCGGGGGACGGCGCATCAGGCAGCGGCCAGCGGCCAGCGGCCAGCGGCCAGCGGCCAGCGGCCAGCGGCCAGCGGCCAGCGGCCAGCGAAGAGGATAGCCGCGCTGGCCGGGGCCGATGCCCGGATCATTCGGGGTCGGGCATGCGGATGGCGAAGAACATCCGCCCGTCGCTGCGTTGCACCAGCACCGCCACCGAGCGCCCCGGCTCGATCCCGGCGAGGATCTGCTCGAAATCGGCGGGGTCGGCGACCGGCTGGCCGTCGAGCATCAGGATGAGGTCGCCGGCGCGCAGCCCGGCGCGCTCGGCCGGGCCGGGTTCGAGGGCCTCGACCATCACCCCGCCCTGCTCGACGCCGAAGTGCTCGCGCTGCTCCGGGGCGATGGCGCGCACCACCAGGCCGATACGGTTGGCCGGGGTCTCATCGAGCGCCGGCGGCGCGGCGAAGGCGTCCTCCTCGGGCAGCTCGGCGATGGTGACCGAGAGGCTGATCCGCTCGCCACGACGCAGCACCCTGAGTTCGGCCTGCTCACCGATCGGCGTCACCCCGACCAGCGGCGGCAAGGCGCTGGAGGTGAGCACGTCCTTGCCGTCGAAGGCGAGGATCACGTCGCCCGGGCGCAACCCGGCCGCCGCCGCCGGGCTGTCGGCCAACACCTCGGCGACCAGCGCGCCGCGCGGCTGCTTGAGGCCGAAGCTCGCGGCCAGTTCGCGGGTGACGTCCTGGATCATCACCCCGAGCCAGCCACGGGTCACGCGCCCCTTGGTCTTGAGCTGTTCGATCACATCCATGGCGACATCGATCGGGATCGCGAACGACAACCCCATGAAACCGCCGGTGCGGCTGTAGATCTGGCTGTTGATGCCGACCACGCGGCCATCGAGATCGAACAGCGGCCCCCCTGAGTTACCGGGATTGATGGCGACATCGGTCTGGATGAAGGGGACATAGTTCTCCGAGGGCAGGTTACGCCCCTTGGCGCTGACGATACCGGCGGTGGCCGAGGACTCGAAGCCGAAGGGCGAGCCGATCGCCAGCACCCATTCACCGACCTGGAGATCCTTGGAGGAACCGATGCGCACCGCCGGCAGGCCCTCGGCGTCGACCTTGAGCAGCGCGATATCGCTGCGCTTGTCGGTGCCGACCAGATCGGCGACGAACTCGCGCCGATCGCTGGTGCGCACCACGATCTCGTCGGCGCCCTCGACGACATGCGAGTTGGTCATCACGAAGCCGTCGGAGGAGACGATGAAGCCGGAGCCGAGCGAGCGCGACTCGATGTCGTCGGGCAGCTCGCCCTCCTCGCCGAAGAAGCGATCGAAGAAGTCGCGCAGCGGCCCCTCGTCGGGCAGGTCGGGGATGGTGAAGCCGTGCATCTCGGAGACCGAGGACGTGTGCTGCTTGGTGCTGATGTTGACCACCGAGGGGCCGTTCTCGGCAACCAGGCTGGCGAAGTCCGGCAGGGTACGCCCGACGGCCATCCCCGGCGCCAGGGCGCAGCAGAGCAAGGTGGTCAGAGCGAGCGAGAGACGGGGTTTCGAGCGCATGGTTGCTCCTCAATGATTCATCGGCGCGGCCGGGGCCGCTTGGCTGGCGGGTTCGCGGGCGCCTGGAGCGACGGGCGCAATCAGCCGTCAGGGCTCGAGCAAGGTCACCCGCAGCGGCTCGGCGCCGAGACGACGGATCACCTCCGGCTGGCGTGATGGATCCCGGGCCAGGGCACGACTGTAGCCGCGAAGCCACACCAGTGCGAGAGTAAGACCCAAACCGGCCCCGAGCAACCCCAGCGGATCGGACGCGGCGCCACCGAGTGCGTTTCCCGCCACGGCACCGAGCACCAGCCCCAGGGTCGGCGCCAGATAGGCCGCGAGCGAGAGCCGAAGCACGCCCTGAGCCGAGATCGCCAGGACCACCTCGTCGCCGACCTCGACCCCGATCCGATCACGTGCGCGGACCTCGGCGGCGCGCCGCGAGAACAGCCGCTCGAGCAACGATGTGCCACAGGCGCCACGCGCGGCACAACCGCCACAGACGCTGCGCCGCTGGGTCCGGACGCGAACGTGATCACCGTCGCGGGCGATCACCCGCCCCTGTTCTTCGATCATGGTTCAGTCCTCGGCGTGGCGGCGCACGCCCGCCACCGCCGCTTCCACGGTCGCGACCGGCACCTCGCCGACCGCGGTGATCTGATAACCGGCGCGCCAGGCCCCGGCGGCATGCACGGCACCGATGTTGGTCGCCCCCTCGAGCCCGGGGGTGGCCGTCCGTTCGACATAGATCGAGTAGGCCGAGAGCCGGTCGGTGAACAGGAAGTGCTCGAGCTCGCCGCCGTCGTCCTGTGGGATTCGGTGATGGGTCACCAGCTCGAACCCGGTGGGCTGATCGACGAACCGCCATTGCGGCGGCGGTTCGGTCACCGGCGCCTCGCGCACGCCCTGGGGCGCGGCCTCGGGCTCGGTGCCGTCGTCGGGGTGGAAGGTGACGGTGGCGAACATCAGCTGCTCGAGCGCCTGCTCGGAGCGGTCGATCAGATCGGATTTGAGCGGCAGCGCGGTCGCGCGGTCGATATGGAAGCGATAGCCGTATCTCAGCGCATCGCGCGGGATGATGCCGATCACCTCGGTATCGCGCCCGGCCACCCGCCCCCGCCCCAACCGTTCGACACGATAGTGTTCGCCGAGGCGCTCGGGGTCGATGCCGTTGGTGTCGATCAGGCCGCCACCGCCGCCGGCGCTCCGCACCGAGATGCCGTAGCCGTCACGCATGGTGCAGTTGACCCGCCGGGAGTCGCGCGAGAGCGCCCGCACCGGGCCGCTGAGCGCAACCAGACGCTCCTGGGTGTGACCGGCGGCGACACGATGGATCAGGTGCAGGGTCTCGAGCTGGTTGTCATGGAGATAGACCAGGGTGCCCTCGTAGCTGAGCGCGCGCAGCGCCTCGGACATCCGGTCGAGCAACTCGGCGACCGGCGCATCGGAGCGCATGCGCGCCTGCTCTCCCGACGCCCCGGCCAGGGGCGTGCTCAGACACAGCAGGAGCAGGCAGACCCGACCGGTCGACCGGGGACTAGCGAGGCGATTCATAACCGACGAAGGTCGCATAAGGCAGCATGCCCTTGGCCCCGCTGGCGGAGGCCGTGTCTTGATGAGTGACCAGGAACAGATCGAGCTTGTTGGCGAGATCCGGGCGATCGATGCCCCAGCGCCCGTCGCCGACGGTGACCACCGCAGGCGGCGGTGCCTGATGCTGCGCCGTGGCCGGGAAGCCGCCCTCGAGCCGGTCGCCGCCCTGGAGAAACAGCGGCGGCACCGCGAACACCGCGACGAAGGCCGCGGCGGCGGCCAGCGCCATCCCCGCTGCCGGCGCCAGCGCGCGGCGCGGCTGGAAGCGATGGCGCTGATGGAACACCAGGGCGTCGGCCACCACCTGCTCACGCACCGCATCGGCCACCCCGGCGCACGACGGATCGAGTCGCTCGCCGCGGATGGCGTGACCGATCATCTGGTAGCGCGCCCAGGTCTGGCGCAACGCGTCATCGTGCGCCAGCGTGTCGAGCAGGCGCCCGGCGCTGGCGGAGTCGAGTTCGCCGTCTTGGAGTTCGGAAAGTCGTTGTCTTAGCTCGGTCATTGGTTCACGCCTGCGCTGGGTTCTGTCGCTGTCTCGGCCTTGCACCCGAGGTTCACGCGTCATCGCGCGAGCCGAGCGCTGGGCCACCCAAGGCCCGAACGGACATGCCGCACGGGCGGTTGACGCCCATATTCAGGGCTTGAGCAACGGACGCAATCGCTTGTCGATCGCGTCACGCGCCCGAAAGATGCGCGAGCGCACGGTGCCGATCGGGCACTCCATGGCATTGGCGATCTCCTCATAGCTCATGCCCTCGAACTCCCGCAGCATGATCGCCGTGCGCAGGTCATCGGGCAGGTCGTCGAGCGCGGCCTGGACCGTGCGCGCGATCTCGTCGCCGAGCAGCTCACGCTCGGGCGTGGCGCCATCGCGCAACCGCCCGCCGCCTTCCATCTGCTCGGCCACCTCGGCCTCGACATCGCCACCCGGCGGGCGCCGCCCCTGGGCGACGAGATGATTCTTGACGGTGTTGACGGCGATCCGGTAGAGCCAGGTGTAGAAGGCGCTCTCTCCGCGAAACCCCGGCAAGGCGCGATAGGCCTTGAGGAAGGACTCCTGGGCGACATCCATCACCTCCGCCGGGTCGCGCAGATAGCGCGAGATCAGGTTGGAGATCTTCTGCTGGTACTTCAGCACCAAGAGGTCGAAGGCGCGTTTGTCACCGGCCTGGGCGCGCTCGACCAGCTCCTGATCGGCCTGACGCTCAGACATGGGTCACGACCGCCGGTCCCCCGACCATCGGCTCCGTTGGCATGGACAGCTCCCCGGTTAGGAAGTTCTTCGGACAGGGCCGCAAAAATCCGACCCCGACCGTGCGAATCAAAGCATGCAATCCTGACCGGAATCGCTCGAAGCGGCAAGTCCGTGCAACGCTCACGGCCCCATCGATCGGTCGCCGCCATCGTCACGACACGGCAGTGGCACGGCGTGCGGACTGGATTTCCCGACCCCGGCGGCATAAAAATGAAGGCTGCCCCGCGCCGCGGCGTGGAGACGACTCCGGCCCCGAGCACCTCCCGAGACCGGCGTTGAACCATCCCTGTTCCCTATTGCAGCGAGTCCCGACCATGCCAGCAACCGTTCATCGTCATGACGTCCTCATCCTCGGCAGTGGTGCCGCGGGGCTCAGTCTCGCGCTGCGACTCGATCCCGATCTCTCGGTCGCGGTGGTCTCCAAGCGCGAACTGGTCGAGGGCAGCACCCTCTACGCCCAGGGCGGTATCTCGGCGGTGCTCGACGAGCACGATTCGATCGAGTCGCACGTCCAGGACACCCTCAAGGCCGGCGCCCATCTGTGCGATCGCGAGATGGTGCGAATGGTCGTCGAGCGCGGCCCCGACAACATCCGCTGGCTGCTCGACCAGGGTGTCGAGTTCACCCGCGACGAGGCCTATCAGAGCACCGGCGGCTACCACCTCACCCGCGAGGGCGGGCACTCGCACCGGCGCGTGGTCCACGCCGCCGACGCCACCGGGCGCGCGGTGGCGACCACGCTCGAGGCGCAGGTGCGCGAGCGCGCCAACGTCTCGCTCTACGAGCAGCACATCGCCGTCGACCTGATCACCACCAAACACCTGCCGGGCAGCCGCGATCATCGCTGTCTCGGCGCCTACATCCTCGATCTCGGCAACGGCCAGGTCGAGACCTTCATGGCCCGTTTCGTGGTGCTCGCCACCGGCGGGGCCAACAAGGTCTATCTCTACACCAGCAACCCCGACGTCTCCACCGGCGACGGCATCGCCATGGCCTGGCGCGCCGGGTGTCGGGTGGCGAACATGGAGTTCATGCAGTTCCACCCGACCTGTCTCTATCACCCCGAGGCGCGTTCCTACCTGATCACCGAGGCGCTGCGTGGCGAGGGCGCACGGCTGCTGCTGCCCGACGGCGAGCGCTTCATGCCGCGCTTCGACGAGCGCGCCGAACTCGCCCCGCGCGATATCGTCGCGCGCGCCATCGACCACGAGATGAAGCGTCTCGGCGCGCCCTGCGTCTATCTCGACATCTCCCACCGCCCGGCCGAGTTCATCATCGAGCACTTCCCGACCATCCACGCCCGCTGTCTCGAACTGGGGATCGACATCACCCGCGAGCCCATCCCGGTGGTGCCGGCGGCGCACTACACCTGCGGCGGGGTGATGGTCGACAGTCACGCCCGCACCGATCTGCCCGGGCTCTATGCCAGCGGCGAGACCGCCTACACCGGGCTGCACGGGGCCAACCGCATGGCCAGCAACTCGCTGCTCGAATGCCTGGTCTACTCCGAGCGCGCTGCCGAGGACATCGCCCGCCTGGCACCCAAGGTCGAGTTCGCTCCCGACGCGCCGGAGTGGGACGAGAGCCGGGTGACCGAGCCCGACGAGGAGGTGGTGGTCACCCACAACTGGGAGGAGCTGCGCCGCTTCATGTGGGACTATGTCGGCATCGTGCGCACCACCAAGCGGCTGCGTCGCGCCAAGCGCCGCGCCGACCTGCTCGCCCACGAGGTGATCGAGTACTATGCCAACTTCCGGGTGAGCAACGACCTCATCGAGCTGCGCAACCTGCTCGAGGTCTCCGACCTGATCATCCAGTCGGCGCTGCGCCGGCGCGAGAGCCGCGGGCTGCACTACACCCTCGACTTCCCGCGCCGCGACGCCTCGCAGCGCACCCCCACCATCCTCATCCCCGACCGCTACGTGCCGCGCGCCCGTCACTGAAGGATCCGGCGGGCAACACGCCGACCACGGCCGCAAGGGGTCGACCCGAATGCGCCTCGAATCACAGCGAGGCGCACCCATCGCCCCATATAATTAGGGAGTTAAGCCCACCACCCAGCACCAGGTCGGCACCCTCGCACGCGGTATGCCGACCGCGGCGCATCCTGCCCACCGCCCGGAGTCCAGCGCGCATGTCATCCCCGCACTCAGCCGCTCCCCGCCATCGCATCCGCGCGCCGCGCGGCATGACCGATGGCGAGCGTGGCGATCGAGCAGCAAGCACGCACCGCCTCGGGTGGCGAGCGCGATGAGCTGGACGCCGCGCCCGGCCTCATCGCTGCGTCATCTGCTGCCGCTGTTCGCACTGATCCTGGTGTTGCTGATCGGCGCCTTCTCGGTGCTGCTGTGGTGGATCCAGGAACAACGACTGCGCGAGATCGTCGCCGCCGACATCGACGAGATCGCGACCGTCTTCAACGCCGTCCTCGACGACCAGAGCGACTGGCTCGACGCCCTCGCCACCTCGGTGGCGATGGACACGACCACCCGCGAGGCGCTCGCCGCGCGTGATCCCGAGCGTCTCGATCGGCGCTGGCGTGCCCTGTTCGAGCGTCTGCGCATACGCAATGGACTCACCCACTTCTACTTCATCGGCGTCGATCGGCGCACCCTGCTGCGATTGCACGCCCCCGAACGGGTCGGCGACCGGATCGACCGCTTCACCGCGCGCCAGGCCGAACGCGACGACAGCGACGCTCAAGGGCTCGAACTCGGCCCGCTCGGCACCTTCACCCTGAGGGCGATCACGCCGATCCACGATCGCGGACGCCGCATCGGCTATGTCGAGGTCGGCAAGGAGATCGAGGACATCCTCGCGGCACTGCACACCCCCACCGAGACCCGGCTGGCGGTGATCATCCGCAAGCAGCTGCTCGATCGCGCGCCCTGGGAGCAGGGCATGCGGCTGCTCGGACGCGAGGGCGACTGGGAGCGCCTGACCAACAGCGTCATCACCTACAGCTCACCGGGTGGCATCCCCGCCGGCCTGGATCACGCCATCGAGCAGATCGACCGCCCCGGTCACACGCAGCACGACCCCGGTCGCGAGCTGATGGTCGACGACACCCGCTGGCGGCTGTCGCTGCTGCCGCTGGACGATGTCGCCGGCCGACACGTCGGCGACCTGCTGCTGGCCCACGACCTCACCAGCGAGGCCAGCGCCTTCAGCCATCACATCCGTACCTGGGGACTGGTCACCATGTTGCTGCTGAGCGCGGCACTGAGCGCCAGCGGGCTGCTGGTGCGGGGGGCCAGGCGGCTGATCCGCCGCCAGCAGGCCGAACTGGTCGAGCACCAGGGACTGCTCGCCGCCACCCTGCGCTCACTCGGCGAGGGGGTGATCAGTACCGATGCCGACAAGCGCATCATCGACATCAATCAGACCGGCGAGCAGCTCACCGGCTGGATGGCCACCGAGGCACGCGGACGCCCGCTCGGCGACGTGCTGCTGCTGGTCGACCCCGAGACCCGCGACCCCATCCCGCTGCCCAGCACCGCCACGGTCGAGCGCGCCACCGAGCAGGCGCTGCTGATCACGCGCAGCGGCAACGGTCGTCCGGTGGTCACCAGCAGCGCTCCCATCCGCAACGATCAGGGCCACACCCTGGGCGCGGTGATCGTGTTCCGCGACATGAGCGAGGCACAACGCATCCGGCACGAGCTCGAACTCAGTCGCGAACGCTACATGCTGGCGATCGACTGCAGCAGCGACGGCATCTGGGACTGGGACCTGCGCAACAATCAGGTCTTCATCTCCCCGCGCTGGAAGGAGCAGATCGGCTTTGCCGATGACGAGCTCGACAACGCATTCGAGAGCTTCGAGACACGACTCCACCCCGAAGACAGGCGCCGGATCCTCAATCAGCTCGCCAACTATCTGCAGCAGCCGCAGGACTCTTACGCCCTCGAGTTCCGGCTCAGACACAAGAACGGCAGCTATCGCTGGATCCTCTCGCGCGGCCGGGCGCTGTGCAACGCCCAGGGCGAGCCGTATCGAATGAGCGGCTCGCACACCGACATCAGCGCCCGCAAGGAGGCCGAGCGGACCATGGCGATGCTCTCGGCCGCGGTCGAGCACAGCGACGACCTGGTCGCCATTCGCGACCCGGAGCTGCGCGTGATCGCCGCCAACCCGGCCTTCGCCCAGGCCGTCGGCGTGGACTCCACCGGGCATCTGGTCGGGCGCACCGATGCCGAGCTGCTCGGCATCGCCCCCGACGAGGAGCCGGCGCGCTCACTCATGGCCGACGAGCGCCGCGCCCAGTTCCTCCCCGCGGGCGAGCACATCGTGCGCGAGCACGATGCCCGGCTCGCCAGCGGCGAGACCCGTACCCTGCTGACCAAGAAGTACCCGATCTACGACCACGACCAGCGACTGATCGGCACCGGCACGCTGTCGATCGATATCAGCGCCCGCAAGCGCACCGAGGATGCATTGCGCGAGACCAACGCGGCGCTCAAGGCAGCGATCGAACGCGCCAACGCCATGGCCAACCGCGCCAAGATGGCCAGCCGCGCCAAGAGCCGCTTCCTGTCGAACATGAGCCACGAGATCCGCACCCCGATGAACGGGGTCATCGGCATGCTCGGACTGCTGCGCGAGAGCCCGCTCAACGCCGATCAGCAGCGCTATCTCGAGATCGCCCAGCACAGCGGCGAGGGGCTGCTCAAGATCATCAACGACATCCTCGACTTCTCCAAGGTCGAGGCCGGCAAGCTCGAGCTCGAACGCATCGACTTCGACTTCGGCGAACTGCTCGACGACTTTGTCGCGACCATGGCGCTGCACGCCCACGAGAAGGCGTTGGAGCTGACCTGCACGGCGGCGCCGGATATCCCCACGGCGCTGCGCGGCGACCCCGGGCGTGTGTTGCAGATCCTCACCAACCTGGTCGGCAACGCGATCAAGTTCACCGAGCATGGCGAGGTCGCGGTACGCGCCACGCTGCTCGGATGCGATGCGCACCAGGTCAGAGTGCGCCTGGCGGTCCGTGACACCGGTATCGGCATCCCGCACGACAAGCGCAAGCGGCTGTTCCACGGCTTCTCCCAGGTCGATCCGTCGAACACCCGCCGCTACGGCGGCACCGGACTGGGGCTGGCGATCACCAAGCAACTGGTCGAGCTGATGGGCGGCGAGCTCGGCCTCGAGAGCACCTTCGGGCAGGGCTCGATCTTCTGGTGTGACCTGCCCCTGGCGCGCCAGCAGGGGCCGGAGGCGGAGCGCCACCCACCGCAGCCCTCGGCGCGGCTGCGCGACACACGGGTGCTGGTGGTCGACGACAACCGCCACACCCGTGAGTTGATCGCCGCACAGCTCGGCGACTGGGGGCTGGCCAGCGCCGCGGCCGGCGACGGCGACCAGGCGCTGACACAACTCCACCAGGGTGTCGCTCAGGAGCGCCCCTTCGCCATTGCACTCATCGACGTGAACATGCCGGACATGGACGGTATCGCCCTGGGCGAGGCGATCAGGGCCGAGCCGGCGCTGGCCGGAACCGCACTGGTGATGATGACCGCGCTCGGCATCGCCCGCGAGACCGAGCGCTGTACCCGTCATGCCCTCGGCCTTCAGCTGACCAAGCCGGTGCGCCAGCGCGAGTTGCTCGACGCGCTGGAGCAGACGCTGAGCCGCCCCGCAGATCAGCCACGCCCAGCCGCATCGCCCGCTCGCCGCGAGCGCCATCCGGCGCGACTGCTGCTTGCCGACGACAATCTCACCAACCAGCAGGTGGCACTCGGCATCCTCGGTCACCTCGGCTTCGACGCCGACTGCGTGAGCGACGGTCGCCAGGTCCTCGAGGCGCTCGCCGCGCGTCACTACGACCTGCTGCTGCTCGATGTACAGATGCCGCTGCTCGACGGACTCGAGACCACCAGGCACATTCGCGACCCGGCGCAGGGCTTGCTCAACCGCGACATCCCGATCATCGCCATGACTGCGCATGCGCTCGAAGAGGATCGGGAGCGCTGCCTGCAAGCCGGCATGAACGACTACCTGGCCAAGCCGATCGACCGCAAGGCGCTGGCCGCAGCACTCGAGCGCTGGCTGCCGCGGCAGGCGCTCGCCCCCCCCGGGGCCCCTCCGGTCCTCGACACACCGGCGCTGATGGAGGGGCTGATGGCCGACCGCGCGCTCATCTATCAGGTGATCGAGACCTTCCTCGACGACATCCCCAGACAGCTCGCCTCGCTCGGCCGGCAGCAGCAACGGCGCGATCTCGCCGCCTGCGCCCATCACGCCCAGCACATCGAGAGCGCAGCCGCCAGCCTCGGCGCCAGACAGCTGGCCGAGGCGGCCGCCGAACTCGAGACGGCCTGTCGCTGCGCCAGCGACCCCGCAACGTTCGCCGCATCGCTCGGCGCCGTCGAGACGGCCTTCACCGATCTCCGCGCAGCCCTGACCCGACTCCAAGACACCCTGCTCCAGGAGCATCATCATGTCAGTTGACCCACTTGCGCCTCGCCGTCAGGAGGTCGCGCTGCCACAGGGCCTCGACCAGGCCAGCCGGGACCCGATGCCGCCCTGGAGTCGCGAGCTCTGGACACGAACCTTCGACGCCCTGCCCGACATGATCGCGCTGATCGACCATCAGCGACGTATCCTGCGCGTCAACCGCGCCATGGCCGAACAGCTCGGCTGTACCCCCGAGTCGCTGATCGGTCGCCCCTGCTACGCGGTGGTCCACGACACCGACGCCCCGCCACACGCCTGCCCGCTCAGCCGCACCGAGCAAAGCGGCGAGAGCGCCACCGCCGAACTCTACGAGCCGCGGCTGGGCGGTCATCTCAGCATCACCACCACGCCGCTACACGACGCCGACGGCGAGCTGGTCGGCTATGTCCATGTCGCCCACAACGTCACCGATCGTCAGCTGGTGCGCGAGCAGCTCTATCTCCGCCTCGAGTGGCAGCGGCTGATCATGGACCTGTCGATGCGCTTTCTCACCACCCCGAGCGAGCAGCTCGAGGGGGCGATCCACGACGCCCTGGCCAAGGTCGGCACCTTCATCGGTGCCGATCGCGCCTGTCTCCATGAGCGCGCCCCGGGGGGCGACGAGCCAAGGCGCATCGCCGCCTGGTGCAACCTCGAAGAACGCTCCGCGACACCGACCATGCGCTGGCTCTCCTGGTCGATGATCGAGCCGCTGCTCTGCCAGCGTCACGACGGACCGCGCTTCCTGTTCACCACCCGCGAGGGCCTCGCCGCCGACGACCCGTTGCGCGCACAGCTCCAGGGCCACGGCATCCACACCCTGTTGCTGCTGCCGCTGCGCGACACCCGGGGCTGTCATGGGTTCATCGCCTTCTGCACGGCGCAACCCGACAAGCACTGGGCCGAGGCCGAGATCGACCTGCTGATCCTGCTCACCGAGCTGTTGCTCAACGCGCTGCGGCGCAAGAAACGCGAGGACGACCTGCGTCAGGCCCGCCTCCAGGCCGAGCAGGCCGCTCGCGTCAAGAGCGCCTTCCTGGCCAACATGAGCCACGAGATCCGCACCCCGCTCAACGGCATCATGGGCATGAGCGACCTGCTGCTCGACACCCCGCTGACCTTCGAGCAGAAGCGCTATACCGAGATCCTGCGCGCCAGCGGCGAGAGCCTGCTGTCGCTGATCAACGGCGTGCTCGACCTGTCGAAGATCGAGGCCGGCAAGCTCGCGTTGCAGCACGAGCGCTTCGAACCGCGCCCCCTGATCGAGGACATCGCCGAGATGCTCGCCTTCCGCGCGCAGGAGAAGGGGCTGGAGCTGACCTATCACCTCGCCGAGCTCGAGCGGCACGCCTTCCGCGGCGACGCCGACCGGCTGCGCCAGGTGCTCATCAATCTCGTCGGCAACGCCATCAAGTTCACCGACCGCGGCGAGGTACGGATCCACGCCCGTCAGCTCGATGCCGCTGGCGCGATCCGCTTCGAGGTCGCAGACACCGGCATCGGCATCGCCGCCGAGGACCAGCAGGTCCTGTTCGAGGCCTTCACCCAGCGCGACACCTCGCACAGTCGACGTTATGGAGGTACCGGACTGGGACTGGCGATCTCGAAGCAGCTGGTGGAGCTGATGGGCGGGCGCATCGGCGTCGACAGCACCCTCGGCGAGGGCGCCTGCTTCTGGTTCGAGCTACCGCTGGAGATCGACGACAGCGCACCGTCTCCGCCGTGCCCCGCGATCGGCGCGCGCCTGCTGATCGTCGACGATCATGCACCCAGTCGCCAGCTCGCCGGCGAGCTGCTCACCCGCTGCGGCTGCCGCCACAGCGCCGCCCATACCGCCGCACAGGCACTCGGTCTGCTGCGCCAGGCGCTACGCGCCGGCGACCCCTACCAGGCGGTGCTGATCGACCTCTCGCTGGCCGCCGAGAGCGACGGCTGCACGCTCGACGAACAGATCGGCGCCGACCCCCTGCTTGCCGATACCGCGCGCGCACTGATGGTGCCGCTCAGTCGTCACGACATCCCGAGCCGTCCCGACTGCCGCTTCGATCACTACTTCACCAAGCCCTTGCGCGCCGAGCACCTGCGCCAGGGACTCGAGCGGATGCTGCGCGCCGACGAGACATCGCCGCCGATCCAGCCTCGCGCAGCCGTGCCGCCACGCCCGACGTCGCGCCGGATCCTGCTGGTCGAGGACAACCCCACCAATCAGGTCGTGGCCCGCGGCCTGCTCGCCAGGCTCGGTCATCCCGAGGTCGACCTCGCCCGTGACGGCCATGGCGCGCTCACGGCACTCGCCGGCGCGCACTACGACCTGGTGATCATGGACTGTCAGATGCCGGAGATGGACGGCTTCGAGACCGCCCGACGGATCCGCGACGGCGAGGCCGGGGCCGAGACCGCGCAGATCCCCATCGTGGCGATGACCGCGCTCGCCCAGGAGGGCGATCAGGCGCGCTGTCTGGCCGCCGGGATGAACGCCCATCTGCCCAAGCCGATCCAGCCGCAGACGCTCGCCGCAGTGCTCGAGGCGCAGTTCGCCGAGGCCCCGTCACCGCCCTCCGCAGCCGCCGCCGAGGACGAGACGGAGGTGTTCGTCGCCGCCGAGCTGCTCGAACGGATGATGCACGATCGCGAGATCCTGCTGGAGGTCATCCCCCAGTTCCTCAGCGACCTGCCCGAACGCATCACCGAACTCGGCGCCGCACTCGATGCCGGCGACCTCAGTGAGGCGGCGTTCAAGGCGCACAGCATCAAGGGCATGGCCAGCAATCTGTCCGCCCCGGCGCTCGAGCAACAGGCGTTGAGACTCGAGCAACACGCGCGCGGCGATGCGCTGGAGCAGGCACGCGGGGCGTTCGCCGCGCTCGGCGAGGCCTTCGGCATGCTCGCACAGACGCTCGAGACCTGGATGCAGGGACTCTAGCCCGTCGTCGAACGGGCGGCGAGCGCGGCCAGATAGCGCTCGCACTCGACCGCAGACAGCGGTCTGGAGAAGAAGAAGCCCTGCGCCAGCCGACACCCGTTCACGCGCAGGAAGTCACGCTGGCGCGCCGTCTCCACCCCCTCGGCGAGGACATCGAGCGAGAGGCTCTCGGCCAGCGCGATGATCGCCTTGGTGATGGCCACGTCGCTGGCGTCCTCGGGCAGCTCGGAGACGAAGGAGCGGTCGATCTTGAGCTTGGTGAAGGGCAGGCGCTTGAGATAGCTCAGCGAGGAGTAGCCGGTGCCGAAGTCATCGAGCGCCACCTTGATACCGAGTGCGCGCAGCCGCTCGAGCTGGGGGATGACCTGATCGGAGGCGCGCATCATCACCGACTCGGTGACTTCGAGTTCGAGCTGCCCGGCGGCGAGTCCGCTCTCGCGCAGACTGCGCTGGATCAACTCGAGCAGCTCATGGTCGGCGAACTGCTTGGTCGAGAGATTGACGCACATCATCGTCTCCGCCGACAACAACCCGGCATCACGCCACTCGGCCATCTGCCGGCATGCCTCGGCCAGCACCCAGCGCCCGAGCGGCACGATCAATCCCGACTCCTCGGCCAGCGGGATGAACTTGCCCGGCGCCACCAGACCGAGTTCCGGGTGCTGCCAGCGCACCAGCGCCTCGAGCCCGTGCAGTCGCTCGCCATTGAGCTCGAGCTGCGGCTGGTAGTGCAGCACGAAGGACTCCTCGGCCAGCGCCTGGCGCAGACTGCCCTCGAGCAGCACCTGCTCGAAGGCGTGCGCGGTCAGCTCCTCGGTATAGAAGTCGAAGGTGCCGCCGCCCCCGGCCTTGGCGCGATAGAGCGCGGCATCGGCGTTGCGGATCAGGTCGTCGCCGCTGGCACCGTGTTCGGGGTAGCGACTGATGCCGATGCTCGCGCCGAGCACCAGATTGTGTCCCTGCAGTTCGAACGGCGTGGAGAAGGCGCCGATGATCCGCTGGGCGACGCCGATGACCTGATCGCTCCCCCGCAACCCGCGCAGGATCACGCCGAACTCGTCGCCGCCCATCCGCGCCAGGGTGTCGCCCGGCGCGAACAGCCCCCGCAACCGGTTGGCGACACGCTTGAGGATACGGTCACCATCGCTGTGATCGAAGCTGTCGTTGATGTGCTTGAAGCGATCGAGATCGACGATCAGCACCGCCAGCTCGTCGCCCTGCACCCGGGACTGCTCGATGGCAAAGGTCAGACGCTCGGAGAACAGCGCGCGATTGGGCAGCCCGGTGAGCAGGTCATAACGGGTGAGCTGGGTATTGGCCTGATCGCTCGCCTCGAGCCTGGCGAGCAGGTGCAGTCGCTCGGTGATCTCGCGTGAGGCCTCGATGATGCCGACGATATGGCCGTCATCGTCGTAGAGCGGGCTGGCGGCGACCTCGAAGCTGCGCTCCCTGCCGTCCTTGTCGGTGCGGTGATGCACCACCTTGCACGGCGCCCTGGTGTCGAGGATGCGCTGCAGCGGACAGGGGTTGCGGGCATCGCCGCAGGGCTCATCCCTGCCCTGCCACAGCTGGTGGCATCTGAAGGCGTTCGGCGCCAGCCCGATGGTGCGCATCAGCTCACGCGCGCACTGATTCATCCGCAACACCTGGTAGTCGAGCCCGATCACCAGGATCGGTTCGTCGATCCCGTCGATCACGTGCTGGAGGAAGGTCCGCTCCTCGCGCAACGCCCGGGCACGGGCCAGGGTCTGTACCGACATCCGATTGAACGCCCGCGCCAGCTCGTCGAGTTCGTCGTGCCCGTCGCAGGGCAGCGGCGCCACCTCGCGCTCCACGGCCAGGGCGTGGGCGGCATGCTCCAGCCGTGTCACCTTGTCGACCACGAAGCGCTGCAGCAGGATGCCGCCGGCGAGCAGCATCAACGGAAAGATCAGCAAGTGGTCGAGTACCGAGCTGAGCCAGGCCGCATCGGTCCGGCGCTCGACCGAGGCGCCCGGGATGCGCACGCTGAGGATGCCGCGCAGCTCGCCCGCGCGATAGCCGAATCCGCCCTGGTAGTGCTCGGCGATGGCGGGCGGAGCGGCGGCACGGTCACCGTGACAGCCGAGACAGGCCGGCTCGACCCAGATCGGCCGCGCATAGTGATAGATGCGCTGGCCATCGGCATCGTTGAGCGCGACCAGCCGGTCCTCGGCCTCGGGCGTACGCTCGAAGAAGCGGATCGCCTCGATCTCATCGGCATCGGCCTGATGGGCCGGGTTGCGCGCGCGCAGGCTCACGGTGCTGAAACGCAGCGCGCTCGGGATCTGTTCCTGAACCGCCTCGGCCAGACGATCGATCGCCGGCGAGGGCAGGAAACCGGCTTGACCCGAGGGATCACCCGACGGGGTGAGATAGTGGACCCGATGGGCCGCCAGCAGCACCGTATGCAGGGTACGGGCATCGTCGCGCACCTGATCGAGCATGAACTGACGCAGCGTGCGGTGATGGTCGAACTGCAGGGCGAGAAAACCGATCAGGACCACGATACCGACCCCCAGCCACAGCTTGAACTGCAGTCGTGACAGGTGAATTCGGCTCATCTCGGTCTCTCAAGCATGGTCTTCTCGTTCTCGACACGGGACACCTTCCGCACTCGCCGCTGCCGGCGCCGAGCCGCGTCCGGCACCAAGACGCCGAGCGGCGCCGACCCCGAATGAATGGGGAACGAGTCATGCAAAGGTATGTCACATCCGGTGAGCGCGACAACCCGCCTGGGTCAGCTGAGCGGTGATTCTGCGACATCCGTCCGTCACCGCCGCCGACAGCACATCGGTGAGCGACCACGACAGGGAGAGAATGGGGCGCTACCAGCGATAGTGGGCCTCGACCCGCGAGCCGCTGGCATCGATGCTGACCGACTCGCACAGTCCGCGCACCAGGGTCAGGCCGCGTCCCCAGGGACAGGCGGCATCCGGAGCGGTGAAGTGCTCGGTATCGAGGGCGAAGCCGGTGCCGCTGTCGGCAACCGAGACCACCACCTCACCACCGCCCTCGACCGGAGTGAAACCGACCTCGACCCGCACCCAGCCGCGACAGCCTTCGGCCAGCCGCGTGGCTCGCTCGCGGTAATACTGCTCGAAGCCATCGGCGGTCCGTTTCATCCGCGACGAGAGTCCCAGTACGCCGTGCTCGAGGGCGTTGGCATAGAGTTCGGCGAACACCGTCTCGAGCGCGCCCTCCTGGGCCTCGAGCCCGTCGAGCAGTCCGAGCGGACCGAGCGCGGCGCGCAACGAGGGCGGATTGCCGATCTGGCCGTCGCGCAGCTCCAGCGACCAGCGCCAGCTGCCACTGCTGCCACGTACCAGCTGGCCGTTGGAGACCGGCACGGTGGCGGCATCGAGCGGACACTCGAGCAGGGCGATGTCGTCGAGCTGCTCGGTCTGCTCGCAGTGACGATCGAGCGCCTCGATCAGCGCCGGCAGCAGCGACACCCCGGGTTGCCAGCCGTGCAGCAGTTCCATCAGGCCACGCTCGATGAACATCCGCCCCTCGCGATCGAGCGCCTCGAGCAGCCCGTCGCTCATCAGCAGCAGACGATCGCCGGGCGAGAGCGCCACCCGGTGGTGCTGCTCGCGCATCGGGAACTCGGCCTGAATCCCCAGCGGCAAGGCGTGCGAGGAAAGTTCGACCAAGGCCTCGTGGGTGCGCAACCAGCCGCTCGGCATGCCGCCGTTCCACCAAAACAGGGTATCGCCTGTGGCCGAGATCGAGATCAGCACCGCGGCCATGAAGCGATCGGCCGGCAACACCTGGTGGAGCTTGCGGTTGATCGCGGCGAGCACCCGGGCATCATCGGCGCCGCGGCGGGTCATGGTATGGAAGATATCGGCCACCGGCAGGGCGCCGAAGGCGGCGGCCAGACCGTGACCGGTGAAGTCGCCGAGCAGGATGCGCAGCCCGCCGTCGGGCAGGCGCTGGGTGAGCACCAGATCGCCGTTGAACAGTGCCGCCGGGCGTTGCAGCAGCGCCAGGCGCTCGACCTCGACGTTGCGGTTGCCGACGGCATAGCTCAGCACCCGCTCGGCGAGCGCCTGCTCCTCGTGCTCGCGCTCGAGCAGCTCGGCGAGGGCGAGCTTCTGCGCCGCCAGACGCCGGTGCAGATCACGCACCCGCTCCATCGCCCGGATCCGCGACTTGAGCACCCCGAGACTGAAGGGCTTGGAGAGGAAGTCGTCGCCGCCAGCGGCGATGCAGCTGGTCATCGACTCCTCGTCGCTCAAGGCGGTGAGGAAGATCACCGGCACGAAGTCCATCCCCGAGAGCTGCTTGATTCGTGTGGTCGTCTCCAGGCCGCTGAGCCTCGGCATCATCACGTCCATGAAGACGATGTCGGGACGCTCGTCGACGAACAGCTCGAGGGCCACCTCGCCACTGAGCGCCTCGAGCGTCCTGAAGCCCTCGCGCTGCAGCATCCGCGACAACAGACGGCAGTTGGCAAGCTCGTCATCGACGATCAGCGCGGTACCGCGCTGCTCTCGTGGGCTGTCACCGACCGCGCCGGTGGTGGATACATCCATCGCTGCTGCCCCCGGCCGCTCAGTCGAAGGCGAACAGACGATCGAAGTTGGCGATCTTGAGCACTCGCATCACATCGCGCTGGGCGTTGATGATGCGGACCTGGGCACGCTCGCCGCCGGCGTGCTCGCGCAGCAGCAGCAACATCCCCAGTGCCGAGCTGTCGAGATAGCTCGCATCACCCAGATCGACCACGAAGCGCATGGTGGTCGGCGAGAGATCGCGATAGGCATCGCGAAAGATCTTGTGCAGCGAGAAGTCGAAACGACCCTCGATGCTGATGGTGACCTCGGAGTGGGTTTCATCGACTTGGCGTTTGACAGACATGAGCTTTAGAGCACCTGGGTTGACCGCTGGCGCGCACCGGGCGGTGCCTCCAGCATGAGTGGGAAGGCGGCGCAACGACGGTCAATGTGAGCGCTCCCCCGGCGCCCTCCCCCGTGCGGCCTTGAGCAGCGCGTCGGCGATCGCATGCAGCGGCAGCACCGCGCTCGCCGCGCCACGCTTGACCGCCTCGCCGGGCATGCCCCAGACCACGCTGGAGGCCTCATCCTGCGCGACAGTATAGACACCGAGCTCGTGCAACCGCTTGAGACCGGCGGCGCCATCGGCGCCCATGCCGGTGAGCAGCGCGGCGCAGGCATTGGTGCCGGCGGCGCGGGCGACCGAGTCGAACAGCACATCGACACTCGGGCGATGGAGGTTGACCGGCGGCTGATCGTTGATCCGGCAGACATAGCGCGCGCCATCGCGGGCGAGCTGCAGGTGGCGATCGCCAGGGGCGATATAGACGTGTCCCGGCATCATCCGATCGCCCTCGGCGGCCTCCTTGACCACCAACCCGGTCTGGCGATTCATCCGCTCGGCGAAGGCGGCGCTGAATCCGGGCGGAATGTGCTGGACGATGGCAATCCCCGGCGCATCCGGGGGCAACCGCATCAGCACCTCGTGGATCGCCTCGGTGCCGCCGGTCGAGGCGCCGATCGCGATGATCCGGTCGGTGGTGCGGTAATGGCGCAGCACCGGCGGCCGCGGCGACGCGGCCGCCCCCGTCGCGCCCGGCCCGGGCCGGGCGCGCACGCGCACCCGGGCGGCCACCCGGATCTTGGCGATCAACTCGTCGGCATAGTTCTGCAGCCGCCCGCTCAGATCGAGCGCGGGCTTGCACACGAAGTCGACGGCGCCGAGCTCGAGCGCCTGGAGGGTGACCTCGGCGCCGCGCTCGGTCAGCGACGAGACCATCACCACCGGCATCGGATGCAACCGCATGAGATTGCGCAGGAAGGTCAGGCCGTCCATGCGCGGCATCTCGACATCGAGCGTCAGCACATCGGGATCGAGCGCCTTGATGCGCTCGCGCGCGACATAGGGGTCCTGCGCGGTCCCCACCACATCGATGTCGGGGGCGGCCTCGAGCAGCTCGGAGAGCAGCTTGCGCACCAGCGCCGAATCATCGATTACCAGGACACGAATCGGTCTACCCACGAAGAAGCTCCCGTCTCAGCGTTCAGAACAGCTCGATCTCGCCTTCATCCATCGACTGCTGGGTGACCGAGCGATGCGCGGTCTGCTCGAGCTCGCCACGCAGCTGCTCGAGCCGCACGCGCGCCGCGGCCAGCTCGTCCCCGGAACTCGAGGGTTCGATCAGCGGCAACTGGCGCAGCTCGGCGGCGAAACGCTCCATGAAGTCGATGCGCACTTGGGCGCGCATCATCACCTGATGAGCGATGTCCTGGAACTGCAGCAGTCGCACCGCATCGGCGACACTGACCTGGATGCGATCGACGATCGCGGTGAGCTGCTCGAGCCCGGCGGAGACGTTCTGGTTCAGCAGCTGCACCTGCTCGATCATGTCGTCCATCGCGCCCTTGGCGGTGATCGAGGCGTTCATGTCCTGCGAGGCCATGCGCGCGACGATGGCATGGGTATCGGCGAAGAACCCCTGGGTCTGCTCGACCTG
This sequence comes from Marichromatium sp. AB31, assembly GCF_003718685.1. NCBI lineage: Bacteria > Pseudomonadati > Pseudomonadota > Gammaproteobacteria > Chromatiales > Chromatiaceae > Marichromatium > Marichromatium sp. AB31. The sequence goes on from NZ_RHFI01000016.1 coordinate 25,249, forward strand.
ACCACGGATCTGCTCGGTGAAGGCCGCCGAATCCATCGACAGCTTGCGCACCTCCTGCGCCACCACCGAGAAGCCGCGCCCGGACTCGCCGGCGCGGGCCGCCTCGATCGCCGCGTTGAGCGCCAGCAGATTGGTCTGACGGGCGATCTTGGTGGCGCCGTCGAGTCCGGTGAAGATGCCGTCGATCTGCGCCGAGAGATCCTCGATCTGGTGGACCACCTGGACGCTGTGCTTGCCCATGTCGATCAGCCGGGCGACGTTCTCCTCGAGCAGCCTGCTGTTCTCCTCGAGAAAGACGTTCATGTCGATGTGCGCCGCCTCGCCGGCGGCATCGTCCTCGCCGCCGGACATCCCCTGCACCAGACGCATCACCAGATCCTGCTGGGTCTTGGAGGTATCCGAGAGCCCCTGGAAACTCGCCTGCAGATCGCTCGACGCCTGCTCGACCAGCCCATCGACCTGACCGATGAGCTCGCGCAGCTCGGCCATCTCGGGGACGATCAGCGCATCGATCTCGCGCACCAGCTCCCACAGCTCGCGATCGGCCCGGGCATACTCCGGCGTCGACTCCTGCCGCGCGGGCGGCTGCCCGGGACGCAGCGTCCACCACAGCGTACCGGCCCACCCCAGCGCCAGGAGCAGCGTGCCCAGCCAGGGCGGGATCAATCCCGGCAGCAGCACCTGTTGCAGCAGCACGACCAGGCCGAGCGCGAGCGGTGGCCAATACGGCTTCAACTTCGACATATCTCCTCCATGCTTGGCCGATGCCCGCTGTCGACGTCTCACGGCGGCCGGATCGAGGGCGCGACGACAGGCGTCGTCGCGCCGGGTTTCAGGAAAACAGCTCCACTTCACCCTCCACCTTGGATTGACGCAGCCGCTGCCGGTAGGTCAGTTCGCGCTCGATGATGGTGTCGTTGTGCAGGCTGCGCAGCCGCTTGACCAAAACCTTGCCGGAGGAGGGAAAGAAATAGATCTTGCGTGGATAGTTGCCGAGCAGGTCGCGTGCGACCAAGGGTATCCCTTCGGTATCGAGATAGTCGATCACGAAGTCCGCGTTGCGCTCCCCGACCATATTGCTCTTGAACCCCGGCAACACGTTGCCCCCCCCGAAGACCTTGGCCTCGAGGTTGTGGCGCCGCGCGCCGAGCTTCAGCAGTTGGTTGATGAGCATCTCCATCGCATAGTCCCCGTAGCGCATCGAGCGCCCGAAACGCTCATCCTCCTCGCGCTTGTCATCGGGCAGCATGAAGTGATTGATCCCGCCGATCCCGCTGGCCCGGTCGCGCACGCAGGCGCCGACACAGGAGCCGAGCACGGTCACCATCAACAGGTCACGATTGGAGACATAGTACTCGCCCGGCAGAATCTTGACGGCATCCATGTCGAAATGCCGGTCGTAGTAGAGATTGGGGGCGAGGACCTCCTCGAAACCGCCATTCATGCTCACCTCGTACGTCCTGATGGTCGCGCAACGGGGATGCACACGGTCTGCCCCCGGGGGCGAAACAGATCAGCCGCGTGCAGCAAGCTCTCCGAGTGACCGACGAACAGCAACCCCTGCGGGTAGAGCAGCGGGTGGAGTCGCTGCATCAGTCGATATTGGGTCGGCTTGTCGAAATAAATCAGCACATTTCGACAGAACACCGCCGCGAAGGGGCCCTGCATCGGCCATTGGGTCTGGAGCAGATTGAACGGCCTGAAGCGCACCAGCGCGCGAACCGCCGGATTCACCCGCACCATCCCGGCGTTGGTGCCGCGCCCGCGCAGGAAGAAGCGTCTCACCAGATCGCGCGGCAGTCGCTCGACCCGCTCGGCCGAGTAAACCCCGGCCTGCGCCTGCTCGAGCACATTGGTGTCGAGATCGGTGGCGAGGATGCGCACCGGGGGCGACCAGCTGCCGAAGGTGTCGATCATGGTCATCGCCATCGAGTAGGGCTCCTCGCCGGTGGAGCAGGCCGTCGACCACAGCTTCAGCGGGCGACGCGTCTGCGCGTGCAGCGTCTGGACATGCTCGGCGAGGATCGGGAAGTGATGCGACTCGCGAAAGAACGAGGTGAGATTGGTGGTCAGCGAATTGACGAAGTGTTGCCACTCCTCGGCATCGCTCACCAGGCGCTCGAGATAGTCCTCGAACGAGCGCAGCCCGGTGGCCCGCAGGCGCCGGGTAATCCGGCTGTAGACCATGTCGGCCTTGCCGGCGTGCAGCGAGATGCCGGCATAGGTGTAGATCAGCTTCCGAATCCGCTCGAAATCATGACTGGTGAAGGGGAACTCGCGCTCGTGCATCGTCTGCGCTCACCGGCAGGCCGCGCCACGGCGCGGTCCCGTCCTTAGGACCACTCGTACCGCCAGCGCGGATGCGCCGGCGGCCCCGGGCGAACGACCCGGTCGCCGGGCGCGGCAAATGCCGCGCGACGACCTCGGGACGGACTCAGAACTCCTCCCAGTCGCCGTCGTCACCGGCAGGCGGCGCGACCATCTTCTTCTGCTTGGTCGGCGCAAGCGGGCGCTTGGCCGCCGGCCGCGCGCTCGGGACGGTGGCGACAGTACGCGGCGCCATGCCCTGCGCGACCAGCCCCTGATCGACCTTGAACACCGAGACCACCTTGGCCAGGGCACGGGCCTGCTCCTCGAGCGACTCGGCCGCGGCCGCGGCCTCCTCGACCAGCGCGGCGTTCTGCTGGGTGACGTCGTCCATCTGGGTGACCGCCTGATTGATCTGCTCGATGCCGGTCGACTGCTCGTCGGAGGCGGCGGAGATCTCGGCCATGATGTCGGTGACGCGCTTGATCGAGGTGACGATCTCATCCATGCGCTCGCCGGCCTCGTTGACCTGGGCGGTACCCGAGTCGACCTTCTCGACGCTGTCGGTGATCAGGGTCTTGATCTCCTTGGCGGCGTTGGCCGAGCGCTGGGCGAGGTTGCGCACCTCGGCGGCGACCACCGCGAAGCCGCGGCCCTGCTCGCCGGCGCGGGCGGCCTCGACCGCGGCATTGAGCGCGAGGATATTGGTCTGGAAGGCGATGCCGTCGATCACCCCGATGATGTCGGCGATCTTCTTGCTGGCCTCGGAGATCGCCGCCATGGTCTCGACCGAGGCCTGCACCACGGCGCCGCCCTTGACCGCGACCTCGGAGGAGGTCACCGAAAGCTGGTTGGCCTGACGGGCGTTGTCGGCATTCTGCTTGACCGTGCTGGTGAGCTCCTCCATCGAGCTGGCGGTCTCCTCCAGCGAGCTGGCCTGCTCCTCGGTGCGCTGGCTGAGGTCCTGGTTGCCGGTGGCGATCTCGTTGGAGGCGGTGCTGATGGTGTCGACCGACTCCTTGATGCGCAGCACCAGCTGCTGCAGATTGGCCACCGTGGTGTTGACCCCGTCCTTGGTCTCGCCGAACAGTCCGGGATAGTCCTTGTTGATGCTCTGGGTCAGATCACCCTCGGCGAGCGCCTTGGAGACCCGCATCACGTCCTTGAGCCCGACCTCGGTGGTGTCGGAGAGCTGATTGAGCATCTGCCCGATCTCACGCGCGAAGCCCTGCTTGGAGGAGAGGTCGAGGCGCACGCTGAAGTCGCCCTGGGTGGCCGCATCGACGATGCTGCGGATCTCGTTGACGACATTGGTCATCGAGGTCACCGAGCCGTTGACCCCGGCCTTGGTGCGACCGAACAGTCCCGGATAGTCGCGGGTGATCGACTGCGACAGATCGCCGGCGGCAAGCGCATCGGCCACTCGGGTAATGTCGTTGAGACCGGTCTCGGTGGTATCGGAGAGCTGGTTGATGTTGACGCCGACGTCCTTGCCGAAGCCCTGCTTGTCGGTGAGATCGATCCGCTTGGAGAAGTCACCCATGGCGGCCGCCTCGACCACCTGGGCGATCTCGCCGACCAGGCTCTTCAGCGTCTCCTGCATACGCTGCAGCGAGTACAGCAAGCTGCTGTTGTCATCGGGCTTGGTATGGATGGTCTGGGAGAGATCGCCGGCGGCGATCACCCGAACCATGGAGGCGGCGTAGTCGGGCTCGCCGCCGAGCTGGCGCATCAGCCCGCGCACGATCCAGAAGCCGACGGCAATGCCCACCACCAGCGCGATCACGCACAGCAGCAGCACCTGGGTGGTGGCCGAGTCGACGTTCTGCTGCGCATCCTCGCCGGCCGCGCGCATCAGATCGGTCTGGAAGGTGATCAGCGCCGCGATCGCGTGCAGATAGTCCTCCTGGGCGTCCTCGACCTCGGTCTCGAGCAGCGCCTTGGCCGCCTCGCGCTGACCGTCGCGCAGCAGCCCCATCAGTCGCGACTGGGCGTCGAGATAGGCCGCGCGGGTCTCGCGAGTCGCCTCCAGGCGACGCACCCCTTCCTGTGACGTGATCGTCGACTCGAGCTGATCGAGGTTCTTGGTGATCTCGCGCCCGCGCTGCTCGATCGCATCCATCTCGCGCTGCATCTTCAGCCGATCGTTGTCGATCAGGATGTTGCGTACCGAGCGGGCCACCGCATTGACACTATCGATGACGTTGTTGGCATAGACCGTTTTCGGGAACAGGTCCTGGGTGATGGTGTCGATGTTGCGATTGATGCCGTAGATCTTGCTGATGCCAATGAACCCGACCACACCCAGCAGCACCAGCACGATGCCGAAACCCAAGCCCAAGCGTGTCGCGACCTTCAAATTCCCCATGTCGGCTCTCCCGTCATGCTCTCGATTACCGACGCCACCGCGCACGCGGCGACGCGCTCACTCGGCACTCGCGCGTGCCTGATCGACCAGCCCCATCTCCTCGCTGTTCATCAGCCGCTCGATGTTGACCATGATCACCATGCGCTCCTCGAGCGTGGCCAGACCATCGATATAGGCGGTATCGAGCACGGCCCCGAACTCGGGCGCCGAACGGATCTGCTCGTGGTGCAGCGCGATGACGTCGGAGACGCCGTCGACGACCATGCCGACCACGCGCCCGGTGATGTTGAGGATGATCACCACGGTGAACTGGTTGTACTCGACCTCGCCGAGTTCGAACTTCAGGCGCATGTCGATGATCGGCACGATCACCCCGCGCATGTTGATCACGCCCTTGATGAAGTGCGGCGAGTTGGCGATCTTGGTGACGGTGTCGTAGCCGCGGATCTCCTGCACGTTGAGGATATCGATGCCATATTCCTCGTCGCCCAGGGTAAAGGTGAGATACTCGCGCGAGTCCTCGCTGTTGACGGTCGTCGAATCCTGAGAGTCTTCGTTCATCGGTTCCTCCACGGGACCCTACTCCTCCGATGCGGTGTGGATGATGGTCAGGGCGTCTTGCGACTGAGCCGGACCAGGGCGTCGACGTCGAGAATCATGGCGACCCGCCCATCGCCCATGATGGTCGCCCCGGAGATCCCCTCGACCTTGCGATAGTTGGTCTCCAGGCTCTTGATCACGACCTGGTGCTGGGCGAGCAGCTCGTCGACCTGCAGCGCGGCGCGCCCCTCGTTGGACTCGATGATCACCAGGATGGTCTCCTCGGCGGCGACCTGCTGACGGCTCAGTCCGAAGATCTGGTGCAGGGCGACGAGCGGTAGATATTCCTCGCCGACGTGCACCACCTTGCCCTTTCCGGCCAGGGTCTTGCATTGTCCCGCCTGCGGCCGGATCGACTCGCGGATCACCGTCAGCGGGAGGATGAAGGTCTCGTTGCAGACCCGCACCGACATGCCATCGAGGATCGCCAGGGTCAGCGGCAGGCGGATGGTGATGCGCGTGCCGCGCCCCGGCTCGGAGTCGATCTCGACGCGACCGTTCATCGCCTCGATGTTACGGCGCACCACATCCATCCCGACACCGCGCCCGGAGATGTCGGTGACCGCCTTCGCCGTCGAGAACCCGGGGGCGAAGATCAGCTGCCAGACCTCCTTGTCGGTGGGGTTGTCGGGGAGCGCCACGCCACGTTCGGCGGCCTTGGCGAGCAGTCGCTCGCGATCGAGCCCGGCGCCGTCGTCGCTGACCTCGACGACCACATTGCCGCCGCGATGACTGGCCGCGAGCACGATCTCGCCGGTCTCGGGCTTGCCCTGCTCGATGCGCTGCTGGGCGGTCTCGATGCCGTGATCGATGCTGTTGCGAACCAGGTGGTTGAGGGGGTCGGCAAGACGCTCGATCAGCCCCTTGTCGAGCTCGGTGTCCTCGCCGATGAGCTTCAGCGTGACCTTCTTCCCGAGTGCCGAGGCGGTGTCGCGCACCACCCGGGGGAAGCGATTGAAGACGAAGCTGATCGGCATCATGCGGATCGACATAACCGCCTGCTGCAGGTCGCGCGAGTTGCGCTCGAGGTTGGCCAGACCGTCGAAGATCCGTTCCTGGGCGACCGGATCGAGCGCGGAGGCCGACTCGGCGAGCATCGCGTGGGTGATGACCAGCTCGCCGACCAGGTTGATCAGCTGGTCGACCTTCTCGACGCTGACCCGGATCGAGGACTCGCCCTGGGGCTGACGGCCCGGGGCCGGTTGCGGCTGGCGACGGCCACCCGCCGGTGGCCTGCTCCCCGCCCCACCCTCGGCCGCGGGCGGTGAGCGCGGCGTGGCGGGTTCCTCGACGGGGGGGGCGGCCTCGGGGGCGCCGGGCGCGGTCTCGAAGAAGCCGAACCCCTGTTGCTGCTCGTCGCGCTCGCGCTCGGCGGTCTCGGCGACCTGATCCATGCCCGGGCTGCCGCCGAACAGACCGAAACCGTCGAGCTCCTGATCGGCGCCGCGATCGCTGCCCGGCGCCCCCTCGAAGAACCCGAAGCCATCCTCCTCCTCGCCCCCGCCGGTCTGCTCCTCGCGGGTGATCTCGACCTCCTCGGGATCGCAGAGAAAATCGAAGATCTCGACGATGGCCTCACGCTCGACCTCGGTGCACAATCGCCAGGCCAGGCGATCGACCGGGACGTCGGCGGGGACATTGCGCTCGAGTTCGCCGAGTTCGGCGAGCGCCGCGGCCAGCCCGGCCTCGCGCTCGTCTCCACTCGCGCCGAGCAGGTCGGCGGCGAACACCAAGCGCCAGCAGGCGCACGGATCAGCGGGGCCAGCGGGCGGCTCGGGGACGGTCTCGAGCGCGCCGCCCTGGGACAGCTGCTCGAGCCGGGCGCAGACCTCGGCGATCTGCGGATCCTCGAATTCCTCGCCACGCTGATGGGCGGCGAGCTGGGCCTTGAGCAGGTCCCCGGCCTGGAGGGTGGCGTCGATCATCTCCACCGTCGGCGCCAGCTCGTGCTTGCGCAGACGGTCGAGCAGGGTCTCGAGGATGTGCGTCACCCGGGCGACGTCGTGAAAGCCGAAGGTGCCCGCCCCGCCCTTGATCGAGTGGGCGGCCCGGAAGATGGCATTGAGCACCTCCGGATCGGGGGCCTCGATATCCAGCTCCAGCAGCAAGGTCTCCATCTCGGCCAGATGCTCGCCGGCCTCGTCGAAGAAGACCTGATAGAAACGGGTCATATCGATGGTCATGTCCGCCCCTTAATCCTTGTCGCCCGGGAGACGTGTCAGCCGATCACCTTGCGCACGACCTCCAGAAGCTTCTTCGGGTCGAAGGGCTTGACCAGCCAGCCGGTCGCACCAGCGGCCCGCCCCTGGCTCTTCATCGCATCGCCCGATTCGGTGGTCAGCATCAGGATCGGGACCGATCGATAGTTCGGCAAGGCACGCAGCTGCTTGATCAGTGTCACCCCGTCCATCCGCGGCATGTTCTGATCGGTGAAGATCAGGTCGAAGCGACTCGCGCGCGCCTTGTCGAGACCGTCTTGGCCATCGACCGCCTCGGTCACACTGTAGCCGGCCTCCTTGAGGGTGAAGGAGACCATCTGGCGGATGGAGGCGGAATCGTCCACGGTGAGAATCGTCTTAGCCATCGAGAGAATATTCCAATTCGATTGTCTCTGTGTCCCCCATCTGGGGACACGTCATACGTACAAAAGCACGCAACAACCTCTCGTCGGAATCCCGTCGCGCACGCGACGCGCCCGAGCTCAAGCCGGAACCTTGCGATGTGCTGGGTCGGCGCCCGGCATCATCTCGTGGATGCCGGACGGATGGACACCTCCGTGTGTCGAGGACAGGATCAAAGGGGATGCTCCTGCCAAGAGCCAAGGGACTGCGGGATACGCCGACGCCGGCGGCGAGCAGCGGATAGGATGAAACGAAAGGGACCCGTGAGTCGGGCCTGAGGGCGACATGGCACATGATGAAGGACGGTCTGTTCGTCAAGGCTCCTTGTTTCGCGGCACGTGCGCCAGCGCGGCGCTCACGGCCAATCCGCCTCTTTTGAAAAGAGGACCGGATCGAACACGGCGACTCGACTCAGGTCGTTCCCGTGTCCGGCGACGAATGACCGCATCCACATTCGCGCCTCAATAGTATAGTCATCACGGACGCAAGACCACCGTTCAGCCGTACCCTCTCGAACCATGACCCACAGTACCCGGCTCCTCCCTCTCGTCACGACCCTGGCCCTGACCTCGCCACTCCAGGCCCAACCGCCGCAACCCGCCGAGATCCCCGACGCCGCCGGGATCTGCCTGCCCAACCGGGCGCAGACCACGCCATCGGCCGATTTCACCCCGATCGAGGACGGCCAGGCGGTACGCCATCAGCCCACCGGGCTCGACTGGCAGCGCTGCGCGCTCGGCCAGCGCTGGGACGGGCGCGACTGCGTCGGTCGGCCCGGCAGCTGGTCGTGGCGCGCGGCCGAGGCGCTGGCCGCCCGACGCGACGACGGCTGGCGCCTGCCGCGCGCCGATGAGCTCACCACCATCGTCGAGCGCTGTCACCCCGGACCGGCGGTCAACCCGCAGGTCTTCCCCAACACCCCGGGAATCATCTTCTGGACCAGCTCGGGGGACACCGGCGGGCTCGACCGCGCCTGGGCGGTGAGCTTCTTCGCCGGCAGCCGTTATCGCATGAGCAAGGAGCAGGAAGGCGCGATCCGGCTGGTGCGCGAGACCCCGGACGGGGCCGCCGCGCCCTGAGCCGGGACGGGTGACTACAGACTGAAGCGCTTGACCAGCGCCTCCAGGCGCTGAGCGCGCTCGACCAGGGTGGCGTTGACCTGCTGACCGTGCTCCATCGCCTGGGTGCTCTCCTCGGCGAGTTGGTGGATCCGCGCCATGCTCGCGCTGATGCTCTCGGTCACCTCGCGCTGCTCACGCGTGGCTGCGGCGATCTGCAGCCCCATTTCGTTGACCCCACCGACACCGGAGCGGATCTCCTCGAGCGCCGCGCCTGCCCGGCCGGCCAGAGTGGCGCAGTCCTGGGCCTGGCCATTGCTGTGCTGGATCGCCTCGGCGACCTGGTGGGCGGCACGCTGCAGCTCCTCGACGATGGCCGCGATCTCGCGGGTCGACTCCTGGGTGCGGTTGGAGAGATTGCGCACCTCGTCGGCGACCACCGCAAAACCGCGCCCGGCCTCGCCGGCACGCGCCGCCTCGATCGCGGCGTTGAGCGCGAGCAGATTGGTCTGCTCGGCGATCGCCGCGATCGCCTCGATCACCTGGCCGATCCCGGCGCTACCGCGCTCGAGACGTTCGACCACCGGCTGCATCTCATGCATCTGCGTGGCCAGTTGGTCGATCGCGGCGGTGGTGCGGCGCACCTCCTCGCCGCCCTCGGCGGTGTGGCGCTCGGCGGCCTCGGCCGCGGCGCGGGTATCATCGGCATGCTGCGAGACCGAACGCGCCGAGGCGGCCATCTCGGTGCTCGCCGAGGCGACATGATCGGTCTCCTGCTGCTGCTCGCGCGCCAGCGCAATGGTCTGGTCACCGGCGGCGAGCAACTGCTGCGCCGATTCGTCGAGCTCGGTGGCGGTCCCTGCCACCTCCTGAATGATCCGGTGCAGTGTCTCGGTGTGGCGGTTGAGGGCGCCGAACAGGGTGCCGATCTCGTCATCGCTGGTGATGTCGAGACGCAAAGTCAGGTCTGCCTCCATCAGCGCGAGCTGATCGACGGCGCCCTTGATCGGACGCGCGACATAGCGCTGCACCGCCCAGGTGATGGCCCCGGCCAACCCCAGCAGCAGCACCAGCAGCATACCGTTGAGCAACCAGGCCAAGAGGGTGGTGCTCGCCACCCGCTGTTCGAGCCGGGCCCGCGGCTCGCCGATCAGGTGCACCCCGATACGGGTGCCGCTGGCATCGAGCACCGGCGTGGCGACCACGAACCAGTCAGGGGTGACCCATTCGGACTGATGCGGCAGGAGGCCATCGGCATCGATCAGGCTGCGCGCAAAGCCCAGTGCCTCGGCATTGAACCAGCGATCGTTGGCCAGCACCCAGTCGCCCACCGCGGTATTGCTGCGCAGCGCGGGCAAGGCGCGGGCACGATCGGCATCGATCAGCAGGACATACTGCAGCGCATCGGCCTGGAAGTTGCGGCTGACGCTGCCAACACCCTGGATCATCTCCAGACTGCCCAGATAGCGCTCGTCGTCGAATACCGGTGCGAAGGCATGGATGTTGACGCCGAGCTCACCGACCTCGAGCCCGGCCCACGGCTTGCGATCGGCGAGCGGGCGCACCGCCGCCGGCGCGTCCGTACCCTTCGGGGTCCAGCTGCGCGCCAGCACCCGCCCCTGGGGATCACGCAGGTTGAAACGCAGGTTGTGATACTTGGTCTCGGCGCGATAGAGCGCCGAGATCCGCGCGAGCCCGTCTGTACCCAGCGACGGATCGCTCAGGATGGCGGCAACCCGAGGATCCTGGGCCAGGGCGAACACCGCCCCCACCCCGAAATCCTGCTTGGCGCGCAACCGCTCGTCGAGCACCAGCCGCAGGGTTTCGGCACGCTCGGCCACCACGCCGTCGGTCAAGCGCTGCTTGACCCACTGCAGCGAGCCGAAGCCGATGACCAGGAACAGGGTGCCGGACAGGGCGATGATCAGGAGTAGACGTTTCTTCAGCGAGAGGGATCGGAACATCACAGGGACCTAGGAAGGGGATGGAGACTCTCGAAGACGGGTGGTCACGGGGCAACAGCGCACCACGCCGCCATACCGGACAGCGGATGCCATCTGATCGATGGCACGGAGGTCCACAAGTACGCAGCAATGCCGCGCATGGTCTCAACGCCATACACAGAGCACCCGCGCATGGGGGTGACGGCAGTGCCTGGACCTGACTGGGGGAGTCTGGAGGGGACGCGACCGATATGGGCGAGGGGGTACGACACAGCGCAATACCACATGCCTGCCGGATGTACATCGAGCAGATCGCGGCGGTCACGGGCAGACCGAGTGCACGCCGCCGTCATCCTTTATGCTCTACCGGCGCATCGTCCTTGTCGAGCAGGGGTGACGGCCTCAGTCCGGGCTATCTTAGCGACCACCGGACAGGGGCGGCAAGCGCGGTCCCACCATGGGCGCGACATCGCCCGCCGCGTATGGCGGGCGATGTCGCGCCGGATGATGAACCCAGCTCACCAGGGGCGGTACTCGAGCCCCGGAATGGCCGCGCGGTCGAAGACCTGCGGCAGGCACTGCATCAGCTCCTCGAGCTCCTCGAGCGCCATGTGGCGGCCGTAGGAGGCCTTGGCGGCATCGATCGGCAGCTCGACCCAGTAACGCGATGCGGCGGGCTCGAAGAGGATCTGCAGCACGTTCTCGTCGGTATCGATGATCCCCAGATAGTCGTCCTCACTCTGCAGTCGCGGTAGCAGCTGCTCGCGAATCGCCCGCGCGCTCATCTCCACCGCGCTGGCCGAGGAGACGGCCTCACCCGCCCGTTCGAACAGATAAAAGACTCGGTAGTGCATGGTCGACAGTCATCGCTCCAGTGTGAACGCCGCGGATGACATATCCATCCCGCGGCCTGATGTTTCCATACGGCACCGCCACGGCCGGGACCATTGACGAAGCCATGCTATGATCCCGCACGCAGACGATCTCCCCCGGTGGCGGCCAACGGCGATCCACTGGCCATCACCGGGATGCTGATCGATTCCCGAGACGGAATCAATCGGACGCTCGCCGCCGCGTGCCCGCTCGCTGGGCGCGCTCCAGGGAGCGGCTCCGCCGCGGACTCGGGCGTCCAACCCCCGAACATACCGCGACTCGCACCGTCAGTGCGCGATCGATTGTTGGGACGATGATCGACGCGCCACCGCACGGGGACTGCGAAACGACCCACCCGTCCCCTCGGGACCGCTCGCGCGCGACCGCCCGAAACGCAAGAAAAACAACGCCTGATCAAGGACCTAATCACTAGAACAGCGATCGGGATGCGGTGCCCCGCAGGTGACGCACCGGCAGGCAACCCGATCGACGCCGGAGGCATCGATGGCCTTTTTCAAACTCAAGCTCCACTGGCAGATCCTCATCGCCCTCGTCCTGGCCATCGCGGCCGGCCTGCTGGCCGGTCGCGAGGCCACCCTGCTCGGGGTCAGCGTCTATTCGATCTTCGACTTCATCGGGCAATTGTTCCTAAATGCCCTGAAGATGCTGATTGTACCCCTGGTGGTCTCCTCCATCATCGTCGGCGTCTCGGGCATCGGCGGCTCGCGCAATCTCGGGCGTCTGGGAGCCAAGACCATCGGCTACTACGTGCTCACCACCCTGCTGGCGGTGCTTGCCGGGTTGTTCGTGGTCAACCTGCTGCAACCCGGGGTGGTCGAGGGCTCGGCCCAGGAGGTCTTCGGCTTGAGCGCCGAGCGCGCCGGGTTCGAGGCGCAGTTCGCCGACAAGGACGCCGGCGACATCGTCGAGGTCTTCCTGCGCATGATCCCGACCAACGTGGTCGCCGCCGCCAGTGCCGGCCAGATGCTCGGGCTGATCTTCTTCAGCCTGCTCTACGGCTACTATCTCACCCGCATCGAAGGCGATCACGCCAAGGTCCAATCCGACTTCTGGAGCGGCATGTTCGCGATCATGATGCGGATCACCGACCTCATCATGCGCTTCGCCCCGCTCGGGGTCTTCGCCCTGGTGGCCAAGACCGTCGCCGACTCGGGGATCGAGGTCTTCGGCCCGCTGGCGCTGTTCTTCCTCACCGTGGTCGCCGCGCTCGGCATCCACTTCTTCATCACCCTGCCGCTGTTGCTGCTGCTCGCCGGCTTCAACCCGTTGCGTCACTATCAGGCGATGAGCGCCGCGCTGCTCACCGCCTTCTCCACCGCCTCTTCCTCGGCCACCCTGCCGCTGACCATGGAATCGCTGGAGAAGAACGCCGGGGTGTCCAACCGCACCACCAGCTTCGTGCTGCCGCTCGGCGCCACCGTCAACATGGACGGCACCGCGCTCTACGAGTGCGTGGCGGTCATGTTCATCGCCCAGGCCTACGGTATCGAGCTCGGGCTCGCCACCCAGATCACCGTGGTGCTGCTGGCGCTGACCACCTCGATCGGGGTGGCGGGGATCCCGGCGGCGAGCCTGGTGGCGATCTCGATCATCCTCGCCGCCGTCGGCCTGCCGCTCGAGGGCATCGGTCTAATCCTCGCCGTCGACCGCATCCTCGACATGATGCGCACCTCGGTGAACGTCTTCGGCGACTCCTGCGGCGCGGTGCTGATCGCCAAGAGCGAGGGCGAACAGGGCATCCTCCAGGGACCGGTGCGAGGCTGATCGGCGTCCCGGCGCGAACCATCGGAACGGCGGCCGGTCGAATCCGGCGCCGTTCCCGTCAACATTCCACCCCGAGCGCATGACCTCAACCGTGTCGCAACCCACCGACGACGACGGCACCGCCCGCGCCTTCCGCTCCCGCGTCCTCCGCCCCACCGAAGGCGTGTTCCTCTTCCACCCCCGCGCCATCGAGCGGCTGGTGGCCAAGCAGCTCGGTCCAGACGGCTATGAGGGCTCCATCCCCGAGCCGATCTATGCGCTGATGCCCTGCGCCGACTTCCTCCACGGGCTCGAGACCGAGAACCCCGAGGCGCTGGCGGTGATCGAGGGCCTCGACCTGCCCGCCGAGGTGATCCTGCTGCCGATCCCGCCCGAGCAGCGATTCGACCGTGCCGGGTTCGTGCGGCTGCTGCGCGACTACTGGGGCCGGCGCTTCGAGGCCGAGGTGGCGCGCGCCTGGCAGCTCGCCGGCGAGCAGGTGCCGACCCGCGCCACCGCCACGCTCATCGAGCTGATCGGCGCCGGCGCCTTCGCCGAGATCCGCGAGGTGCTGGGGCGCGACGGGCTGATCCCCCAGGGCGTCGCCGACCCGCTCGTCTGCCGCGCCTTCGTCGCCCTGCTCGTCCGGCTCCACCGCTTCGCCCCGGGGACGCGCGGCTTCCTGTTCCCGGCGATCGCCGACTGGGCGGCGCTCGATGCCTGGCTCGCGACCCTCGATCTCGACCCCGACGGCGACCGGCTCACGGCGCTGCTCGCGCGCACCCGCCCCGATCGCGCCTGTGGCGAGGCGCCGCGCCAACTGCCACTGCCCACCGCCCTGCCCTATGGCACCGGCGACCCGGGGCTGAGGGTATGCGCCCCGCTGCCACCGCCCGCGCCGCGGACCCCGGCGACACCGGCCAGCGCGCCGCCCGCGCGCACCGCCACCTTGCACTCGGCCTGCCTGGCCGCGCTCCATCAGGGCTCGCAGCTGCCCCGACAGCGCTGGAACCAGCGCCTGCGCGACTGGCTGCTCAACGCCCTGGGTCCACTGCTCGCCGCGCTGCTCGCCCTCGGGCTGCGTCTCGAGCGGCGCACCCGCGGGCTGCCGGCGGTGCTGATGGCGCCCTACCTGATGCTGTTCCGTCATGCCATCCGCATGGCCCAGCGCGCCGAACTCAACGACCGCTATGCGCTGACCCTGTGGCAACTGGTCAACGCCGAGCGGCTGTTCCAGCGCATGGGCCAGCCCTGCGCGCCCGATGCCGAGCAGATCGCCCGGATCATCGCGCGCCGCATCGATCGCGCCCGCCAGGCACTCGGTGACCTCATCGCGGTGCGCTGGAAGCTGCCGCCGGGCGAGGCCCAGGCGCTGCGCGCGCTGATCGCCCGGCTGATCGAGGAGGACCGCCACGGTGCCAGCTGCCGCGCCGCCCGGGCACAGCTGCGGATGCTCGAGCAGGTGCTGCACGAGGGCCGCGCCACCTACTATCGACTGCGGCCCTTGCGCTGGATATTGAGCGGCGGACGCCAGCCCTTGCGCCAGATCCTCCCCTTCCAGTCGACGCTGAAGGCGTTGCACGCGCTCGACACCGGGCTGGCGAGACTCGACGGCATCGGCTGGACGGTGGCCGAGGTCGAGCGCTGCGCCGCGCCGCTGCGCACCCTCTCGGCGCGTCACAGCGAGCGATTGCAGACCCAGTTGCGCCCCCATCTCGTGCGGATCCTCGACGAGGCCGGCTTCACCCCCGACGACCACCGTCAGCGGGTCGCCGCGCACAAGCTCCTCTGCGAGCTGCTCGATGTCATCGAGCACCGCCGCCACCTGCGTTTCACCGATGTGCGCGACATCGTCGCGCGCAACACCCTGCGCCTGCCCGACCCCGGTCCTCGCGAGTTGCTCGGCGGCGATCGTCTGGCGCGCTTCGACCGCGCCGCCGCCCGCGCCCTGCCCGGCCTCTACAAGCCCGGCGAACTCTATATCAAGGGCCTGCAACAGCTCAGTGCGCCGCTCTTCGGCACCCCCGGCGGACGCCTGGCGATGCGCCACCTGCTGCTGCCCTTCGGGCTGGCCTTCCTCGGTCTCAAGACCCTCGACCTGCTCGTCGGCCTGCTCGTCCCGCCCGAGAGCCACCCCGAGCTGGCACCGCTGTGGCTGGTCGCCCTGGTGGCACTGATGGTCAACCTCGGCGTCTACACCCGCATTGGCCGGCGGTTCTTCATCGCCCTCTGGCAGGGGCTCGGCACCCTGCTGCGACTGTTGCTGTTCGACGGGGTGCGACGGCTGCTGCGCTGGCGCCCGATGGCCAACCTGCTCGCCACCCGCGCCATCCGCGCGCTCGACCACAACCTGCTGCGCCCGCTGCTCACCGGCACCCTGGCGCTGCTGCCGCTGATCGGGCTGGCCGGCCTGGTCGAGGGGCTCGCCATCGAGCCCGGCGCACCCTTGTTCGGGCTGGCCTTCACCCTCGGCATCCTGATCAACAACACCCCGCTCGGGCGGCGGCTGGTCGATCAGACGGTGAGCGCGCTCGGCGGCTTTCTGCGCCGCGTCAACCAGACCCTGGTGATCGGGCTGGTCAAGGCCCTGCTCGACTTCTTCAAGGAGTTCACCCGGCGCTTCCAGCAGGGGCTGCATCGCATCGAGGAACTGCTCAGCCACCATCTCGCCGAGTCGCTGCCCGAGCTGCTGCTCAAGTCGCTGCTGGCGCCGCTGTGGAACCTGATGCAGTCACTGATCCAGTTCTACGTCACCGTGCTGGTCGAGCCTCAGGTCAACCCGATCAAGCACTTCCCGCTGGTCACCATCGCCCACAAGCTGCTGCTACCCTTCCTGCCGGCGATCACCGGGGTGCTGGTGGCGCTCACCGAGTCGGTACTGCCGAAGCTCATCGCCTACCCCTTCGCCACCCTCACCGTGCTGCTGCTGCCGGGGCTGGCCGGCTTCCTGGTCTGGGAGCTGAAGGAGAACTGGAAGATCTATGCCGCCAACCACCCGCGCTCGGGGCCGGCCCTGCGCCCGGGGATCGAGCCGGCGGTGATCGGCGAGCACGGCGAGAACATGCGCGCGATGCTGCGTCGGGGGATCCACAGCGGCACCCAGCCCAAGGCCTTCGACCGGCTGCGTCGGGTGCTGCGCGAGCAACTCCGCGACGAGCGCGCGGCACCCTGGCGGGTACACGAGGCCCAGCGTCGGGTGCACGGGATCGAGCGGGCGATGCAGCGTTTCTGCGAGCGCGAACTCGCCCACGCGCTACGCCTGCGCAGCGCCGAGCCCGGCTGCCGCCTGGCACAGGTCGAGACCCTGGCGCCACGGCTGGCGACCAATGCCTGCGCGCTCAGACTCGCGCTCAGACCGGCGAGGGCCCCCGCCGCCGCGGTGCAGCTCGGCATCGACATCACGCTGCGCGACGGGCGGTTGCACTACCGCGCCACCGCCACCGGCCCGCTCGCGCGGATCGAGCCGGGGTGCTGGCGTGCCATCGCCGAGGACATTGAGTTCTTCGCCGGGCGAGCCGGGGCCGAACGGGTGGAGATCCTGCTGCCGCCGGGCTGAGGCCGGCTCAGTCGCGCCCGCCACCCGGCCAGCGCAACAGGATGCGCCCGGCGTTGGCGAGCTGGCGGCGCAGCAGGCGCCAATCCTCCCCGCCCTGGCGCGCGCCGCGCACCCGCAGCAGCCGCGCGCGGCTGGCGCGATCGAGCCGCCCGAGCAGGGCCGACCACAGTGCGTCATCGACGTTGTAGGCCGTCTCGGGCAGCAGCGCCACCGGGACGGCATCGGGCAGCGGCACGGCAAGATCGGTGCTCGCGTGCTCGAGCGCGGCGCGGATGTTGGCCGCCTTGGGACGAGCGGCGCTGTTGAGATCATAAGGCGGCGCCCACTCGCGCACCGGGCGCAACCGATCGATGTGCGAGAGCACCAGCAGCAGCGGCGGCGCCGGACGCTCGGGACGCGCGGCGAGATGGGCGCGCAGGGCATCGAGTCGAGCGCGTTCGGTGGCGCGATCGGGGCGGTGCGCCGGGCTCACCCACAGCAGCATGTCGGCGGTGTCGGCCGCGGCGTGCAGCGCCGCGTCGTCGAGCTGCTCCAGCCCCGGGGTGTCGAGCACCAACCCCAGCGCCAGACCGTCGCGTTCGAGACGCAGCGGGGTCGGCTCCCGGGTGGTGCCGGGCAAGGCGTCGGTGGCCAGACGCAGGCTGCCGAAGAGCGCATTGATCAGGCTCGACTTGCCGGCGTTGGCGCGCCCGAGCACCAGGATGCGCAGCGGCTCGTCGGCCTCGGACTCGCGCTCGGACCGGTCGAGGTCGCGCGCCGATTCATCGAGGCGCGGCGGCGCCGCACCCGGCGTCTCGTCGAGCGAGAGCCGACCGCTGTAGAGGGCGATGGCGTAATAGCCGACCTTGCGCACGTACTCGCGCAGCACCCAGGCATAGAGCTCGTCGCGCGCCAGCGCATAGCCGCGGCTGCGTAGCCGCGACAGCGCCTCGGCGAGCAACGCGCTGGTCGGACTGGCCACCCAGCGCCCGGCGCGATAGAGCCCGTAGAGACGCTCGGCGAAGCCCTTCCAGCGATAGAGCCGCGCCAGCATGCCGAGGGTGAGGGTGTGGCTGAAGGGGATCTGCTCGGTCACGCTGAGACGCAGGTCGTGGCTGGCGCGCTCGATCACCAACAGGGCATGCGGCAGGGTCAGCTCGAGCAGCGGCTGCTCGACCTCGGGATGGAAGTGACGGGCGACCCGCTCCAGGGTCTGCTGGCCGAGCAGCCCCAGACGCATGCCCTCGCCCAGCGGCCAGTCCTCCGGGCGCAGCTCGGCGAGCTGCTGCTCGACCACCGCCCAGGCGTCGACTCCGCCCGGGGTCCAGTCGGGGTCGGGCCCGGTGTGGGCCGCGTCCAGACAGGCGCGCTCGCGCCGCGCCGCGAGCAGCATCAGCCCGTGCCCGAGCAGCACGCAGAACGCCCCGCCGAGGAGCCAGTAGAACACCATGCCCTGCTGATAGAGCCACCAGCCACCGGCGAGCAGCAACGCCAGCGGCGGCAGCGCCCAGAACGCCAGCGCCAACGCGCGCCAGCGCCCCACCCAGCGCAACAGCGGATTCATCGTCGTCCCCGGCCGACCAGCGCCCGTCCGCGCTCGAGCTCGGCGGCGAAGCGCGCGCGCAGCGCCCGCGCCTGGGTCTCGACGCCGTGACGACGATCGTTGAAATAGGCCCCGGCGGCCTTGCCCAGGGCATAGGTGGTGGCGCCGCTCGCGCTCGCCCCCCACAGCGCGCCGAGCGTCTGGCCGAGCCCGGGCACCAGCTTGACCAGGGCGCGCCCGGCGGCATGGGTGGCATAGGCCGCGCCCACGCCGATGCCGAGCAGGCCGAGGAATTCGCTGATCTCGCGCCGCGACCAGGGCTGGCCGTAGAGCGCAGCGAGGCTCTGCAACAGCTTGGCCTGGATCGCCGGCACCCCGACCAGATCGACCGCCGGCAACGCACCGACCCCGGCCGCGGTCAGGGCATAGCCGACGATGTGCGGATGGGCGCTGCGCGCGAACAGGTCGCGCACCTCGGGATCGGCCCGCAGCAGCTCGGTCAGACGCAGGCTGGAGACCCCGTCGAGTGCCGACCACAGCGCCTCGATACCGTAGTCCGGTGGCGCGAAGCCGTCCTCCGGCAGGGTCAGATCGATCGCCACCCAACGCACCTCGGCCGTCCCCGGCAGCTCGCCGAGCGCGTCGCGCTGGGCGCGCAGCGCCCGGACCAGATCGTTCGGCAGGTCCATCGGCCAGGGGTCGTGGTCGAACCGATAGGGTGTCGGGTGCGGATCGGTGACCCGCGCATAGAGTTCGTGCAACCCGGTCTGGGCGACCACCACCGGCCACTCGGGGTGGCGCCGACGGACCTCACGCAACACCGCGTGCACCGCCTGCTGATCGGGATCGGCGACCTTCATCACCGCCAGCAGCAGATGCGACTGCGACTCGCAGAAGCGGATGTCCTCGGCCGGGTCGTAGTCGATCTCGCCGAGCCCGCGGGTGTCGAGGAAGCGCACCAGCGGCAGCTCGGCGGGGAAGTCGTAGAGCCGCGCGGTCCTGGTGCAGGGACGGAAGCCGTCGCCGACCTCGGCGGCGCTGCTCGCGGTGAGCGTGCGCACGATCGAACTCTTGCCCGACTGGGTCTTGCCCACCAGCCACACCACCGGCGGTGGATGGCGCTCGCGCGCCGCGGCCAGGGTGCGCTCGAGCGCCGCCTCGTCGACCCGGGGGTCGAGCAGCACCTCGCGCACACGCCGCCAGCGCGCGCGCCAGCCCTCGCCGTCCTGTTGATCCGATGACTCGGTCATGACCACCTCGTTACCGCTACCAGCTACCAGCTACCAGCTACCAGCTACCAGCTACCAGCTACCAGCTACCAGCTACCAGCTACCAGCTACCAGCTACCAGCTACCAGCTACCAGGGGGATTGAACCGCGAAGGCACGAAGGACGCAAAGGGATTCGATGTTGCGCGGTGTCGAAGAACGCCCAACGGAAGCTGGTGGCGCTCAGCGTCCAGCCACCAGCCACCAGCCGACAGCCGCCAGTGGGGAGGGTTGGCGCGGATGATGGCGGCAGCGGCTGGTGTCCTGCAGCGACGGCGGGAAGAAGAACACCCACTGGTGGCTGGGGACTAGCCACTGCTGGGGCTCTTTCAGCGTCCAGCCACCAGCCGACAGCCACCAGTGGGGAGGGTCGGCGTCGATGATGGCGGCGCGGTTGATGTCCAGCGGCGACGGCGGGAGGAAGAACGTCCACTGGGAGCTGGGAGCTGGCCACTGCTGGGGCCCTCTCCGCGTCCAGTCGCCAGTGGGGGGGGAATGACATCCATGATGGCGGCAGCGGCTGGTGTCCTGCGGCGACGGCGGGAAGAAGAACGCCCACTGGTGGCTGGGGACTAGCCACTGCTGGGGCGCTTTCAGCGTCCAGCCACCAGCCGACAGCCACCAGTGGGGAGGGTCGGCGTCGATGATGGCGGCGCGGTTGATGTCCAGCGGCGACGGCGGGAGGAAGAACGTCCACTGGGAGCTGAGAGCTGGGAGCTGGGAGCTGGCCACTGCTGGGGCCCTCTCCGCGTCCAGTCGCCAGTGGGGGGGGAATGACATCCATGATGGCGGCAGCGGCTGGTGTCCTGCGGCGACGGCGGGAAGAAGAACGCCCACTGGTGGCTGGCGGCTGGACGCTGTTAGCTTTCCCTTCGCGTCCTTCGCGGCTTCGCGGTTCAATCCCTCCCGGCTGGCGGCTGGCGGCTGGCGGCTGGCGGCTGGTAGCTAACCGCTGGCGGCTGCCCGCACGGTCTGGCATCCGCGGCCGGCTGTGTAATAATGCAGTCGCACTCAGCCACTCCCTCCTCGGCCCGTCACACTCCACGTCCAGGCGCGGCCGCGGGGGTGGTGTCGAACCATGTCTCATCGCAACGACCACGCATCTCGCGAGGTCATCAGCGCCACAGTTAAGGGTGAATCGTGTACGCAGGAGAACGCTTCAACAGCATCACACATCTGGTGGGCGCGGTGCTCGCCCTGATCGGGGTCACCGTGATGATCACCCTCGCCAGCACCGAGGGCGGCGCGGTACGGATCTCGAGCCTGACCATCTATGGGGTCACGCTGTTCCTGCTCTATCTGTTCTCGACCCTCTACCACAGCCTGCGCGGACGCGCCAAGCAGATCTTCCGCATGCTCGATCATCATGCGATCTATCTGCTGATCGCGGGGACCTATACGCCCTTCACCCTGCTCGCACTGCAGGGCAGCGTCGGTTGGTGGCTGTTCAGCGCGGTCTGGGGGCTGGCGGTGATCGGCATGATCCTCGAATCGCTGCCGCGCAAGGGCGCACGGGTGCTGCCGATCCTGATCTATCTGGCGATGGGCTGGCTGGTGGTGTTCGCGCTCGACCCGCTGATCGCGGCGCTACCGGCGGCCGGTTTCTGGTGGCTGCTCGCCGGGGGGCTCTTCTATACCGTGGGCGTGATCTTCTACGTCCTCGACGATCGCTTCCCCTGGTGCCACGGCATCTGGCACCTGTTCGTGCTCGCCGGCAGCATCAGTCACTACTTCACCATCCTGCTCTACCTATGACCGAGATCACACCCCAGGACGAGGCCATCACCGAGCTGCAGCTGCGCCTGACCTACCAGGAAGACGACCTCAAGCAGCTCAACGCGGTGGTCACCCGTCAGCAGACCGAGATCGACGCGTTGCGCGAGGAACTCGCCAAGGTCCGCGCCTGGATCAGCTCCGCGCTCAGCGCGCGCGATGATCAGACGGGCGGCGCACCCTCCGACGAGCCGCCACCGCCGCACTACTGAGCGGCGCGTTCAGCCCCGACGCCGTGGTCCGCCACCCGGACCGCGGCGCGGCGGGCGCGACGGCGCCATGCCGACGAGGGTCAGCAGACCGTTGAGTTCCTGCTCGTCGAGCGGTCGCCAGTTCCCCGGGAACAGCCGCCGACCGAGTTCGATGTTGCCGTAGCGCACCCGGATCAACCGGCTGACGGTCAACCCCGCCGCCTCCCACAGCCGCCGCACCTCGCGGTTGCGCCCCTCGTGCAACACCACGTGATACCAGCGGTTGGCGCCGCTGCCGCCGCGCGACTCGATATGGTCGAAGCGCGCCGGACCGTCCTCGAGCTCGATGCCCTGGGTGAGCTGGGCCAGCGTCTCCGGGCTCGGCTCGCCGAGGATACGCGTCGCGTACTCGCGCTCGAGCTCGCGCGAGGGGTGCATCAGCCGGTTGGCCAGCTCGCCATCGGTGGTGAACAGGATCAGCCCGGAGGTGTTGATGTCGAGCCGCCCGACGGCGATCCAGCGCCCCTGCTTGGGACGTGGCAGCCGGCGAAACACCGTGGCGCGCTCCTCGGGGTCGCGACGGGTGACCACCTCGCCCTCGGGCTTGTGGTAGACGATCACCTGGCGCTCGATGTCGCGCTGACGTTGCAGCCGCACGTCGCGCCCGTCGACGCGGATACGGTCGGCGCGGGTGGCGCGATCGCCGAGCGTGGCCAGCTCGCCGTTGACGCGTACCCGCCCGGCAGTGATCCAGCCCTCGATCTCGCGGCGCGAGCCGAGACCGGCCTCGGCGAGCAGCTTCTGCAGCCGCACCGGCTCTTCCTGTGGCACCCGAGGACCCGGGCGTCGGTCATTCTTCATCGTTGTGTTGCTCCGGGACCGCACGCGCGGTCTCCTGGGACGTGGAATGGGGTTGGGGCGGCGCCTCGAGCGCCAACTCCTCGTTGAACAATAGCTCCGGTTCGCGGATCTCGGCCAAGGGCGGCAGCTCGTTGAGCGAGCGCAGCCCGAAGTAGTCGAGAAAGCGTCGGGTGGTGGCATAGAGCGCCGGCCGACCGGGGACGTCGCGATGCCCCACCACCCGCACCCACTCGCGCTCGAGCAGGGTGCGGATGATGTTGGTGCTGACCGAGACGCCGCGGATCTCCTCGATCTCGCCCCGGGTGATCGGCTGACGATAGACGATCAGCGCCAGGGTCTCGAGCAGCGCGCGCGAGTAACGCGGCGCACGCTCCTCCCACAGCCGCCCGACCCAGGGGGCGAGTTCGGCGCGCACCTGCACGCGCCAGCCGCTGGCGACCTCGACCAGGGCGATGCCGCGCTCGGCATAGTCCTCGGCAAGCTCGACCAGGACGCGATCGAGCACCCCGCGCGCGGGGCGCTCGTGGTCCTCGAACAGCTGCAGCAGCCGCTCGCTGCTCACCGGGGCGTCGGCGGCGAACAGCGCCGCCTCGACGATCTGTTTAAGCCGCTGTGGCGTCATCGTGTTCCTGGCTCTCGTCGGCGCCGCTGTCGCGCAGCCGGACGTGGATCGGGGCGAAGGGTTCGGGCTGGACCAGCTCCAGGGTCGCGCTCTTGACCAGCTCGAGCACCGCAAGGAAGGTCACCACCGCGCCGGCGCGGCCCTCGGTGAGGTCGAACAGCTCGGTGAAGCGCCGGAAACCGCCGCCACCGAGCCGCTCGAGCACCATCGACATGCGCTCGCGCAGCGACAGCGACTCGCGCTCGACCCGGTGACTGACATAGAGATCGGCCCGCGCCAGCACCGCGCGCAGCGCGCCGATTAGCTCGTCGAGCTCGACCGGCGGCGGCAGCCGACGGATCTCGGTCGGCGGCAGCTCGGCGGCGACCGGGAAGAGGTCGCGTTCGAGTCGCGGCAGGGCGTCGATCGTCTGCGCGGCGCGCTTGAAGCGCTCGTACTCGAGCAACCGGCGCACCAGTTCGGCGCGCGGGTCGAGATCGCTCTCCTCGTCCTCGGCAGCTGCCGGGCGCGGCAGCAGCATGCGCGACTTGATCTCGGCGAGCATCGCGGCCATCAGCAGATACTCGGCGGCGAGCTCGAGGCGCAGCTCGCTCATCAGCTCGACATACTCCATGTACTGCGCGGTGATGTCGGCGATGGGGATGTCGAGGATGTCGAGGTTCTGACGCTTGATCAGATAGAGCAGCAGGTCGAGCGGCCCCTCGAAGGTCTCGAGAAAGACCTCCAGCGCATCGGGCGGGATGTAGAGATCCTGCGGCAGCGTCAAGACCGGCGTCCCCCGGATCAGGGCGAGAGGCGCGCCCGCCTCCCCGCCACCCTCAGCGGGCAGCGGGGCGGACGCGTCGCCCGTACGCACACGGGCCTCCCCGGCTCGATCCATGGACATCCGATCGACGTGCGCGCCGGCGCGTGACCGGAGGCGGCTCAGACCATCACCAGCGACATCGCGTGACGAACCTCTTCGAGGGTCTCGCGGGCGACGTCACGGGCCTTCTCGCAGCCCTCGTTGAGGATGCTGCGCACCAGCTCGGGCTGGGCGGCGAACTCCTCGGCACGGGCCTGGATCGGCTTCAATTCGGCACAGACGGCATCGATGACCGGCTGCTTGCACTCGAGGCAACCGATCCCGGCCGAACGGCAGCCCTGCTGCACCCAGTCGCACACCGCCGGGTCGGAATAGACCTGGTGGAACTGCCACACCGGGCACTTCTCCGGGTCGCCCGGATCGGTACGGCGCACCCGCGCCGGATCGGTGGGCATGGTGCGCATCGCCTTCTCGACCTCTTCGGGACGGTCGCGCAGCGAGATGGTGTTGCCATAGGACTTGGACATCTTCTGGCCATCCAGCCCGGGCATCCGCGAGGCCTTGGTCAGCAGCGGCTGGGGCTCGGGGAGGATCTCGCGACCACCGCCCTCGAGATAGCCGAACAGCCGCTCGCGATCGGCCATGGTGATGTTGGCCTGGCCCTCGAGCAGCGCGCGCGCCACCTCCAGCGCCTCCTGATCACCCTGCTCCTGATAGGCGCGGCGGAGCTTGTCGAACAGCTTGCCGTTCTTCTTGCCCATCTTGCGCCGCGCCGCCTCGGCCTTCTCCTCGAAGTCGGGCTCGCGACCATAGATGTGGTTGAAGCGGCGTGCCACCTCACGGGTGAGTTCGACGTGGGCGATCTGGTCCTCACCGACCGGGATCTGGCCGGCCTTGTAGATGAGGATGTCGGCGCTCTGCAGCAGCGGGTAGCCGAGGAAACCGTAGGTGGCCAGGTCGAGTTCCTTGAGCCGCTCCTGCTGGTCTTTGTAGGTCGGCACCCGCTCGAGCCAGCCCAGCGGGGTGATCATCGACAGCAGCAGGTGCAGCTCGGCGTGCTCAGGCACCCGTGACTGCACGAACAGGGTCGCGGCGCCGGGATTGACACCGGCGGCCAGCCAGTCGATCGCCATCTCCCAGATGTTGGCCGGGATCGCGGTGGGATCCTCGTAGGCCGTGGTCAGCGCGTGCCAGTCGGCGATGAAGAAGTAGCAATCGTACTCGTGCTGGAGTTCGACCCAGTTCTTGAGCACGCCGTGATAATGACCGAGATGGAGTCGGCCGGTCGGGCGCATCCCGGAGAGGACGCGCGAGTGTTGTGCGGAGACGGAATTCAAGGATTAACGGCCTCGCGTCAGACGAAAAACAGTTCCATGACGACCCTCGCGCCCGGTAGCAGGGCGACGGTGTCGGCGACCAGTGGCAGCAGGATCGCGCCGAGCACGCCGGTGACCAGGAGGACCAGCAGGATGATCAGACCAAAGGGTTCGAGTCGAGCAAACCACTGCGCCAGGGACGGCGGCAGCAGCGCATTCAGTACACGCCCACCGTCCAAGGGTAACAGCGGGAACAGGTTGAGCACCATGAGGAAGACATTGATCAGCACCCCGGCCGCGCCCATGTAGACCAGCGGCAACGCCGCCCAGGCCGTCTCTGGCCCCAGCCACAGCCCGAACTCGATCACCAGCCCCCAGCCCAGCGCCATCAACAGGTTGGCGCCGGGGCCGGCGAGCGCGACCAGGGCCATGTCGCGACGCGGCCGGCGCAGGTTGCGATAGACCACCGGCACCGGCTTGGCCCAGCCGAAGAGGAAGCCGACCAGCACGAAGGTGAGCGCCGGCACCAGCAGGGTGCCGATGGGGTCGATGTGGCGCAGCGGGTTGAAGGTCACCCGCCCCAGCATCCACGCCGTGCGATCCCCGAGCCGGCTGGCCATCCAGCCGTGGGCGGCCTCGTGCACGGTGATCGCGAACAGCACCGGAAGGGCCAGCACCGCCAGCCACTGGAAATGATTGAGCGTTTCCATGATCGCGAACTCAGTTCAGCGGCGCGGCTTCGCCCTTGCCCTGGCGCACGACCTCGGGGGGCTCGGCGGTCATGTCGATCACCGTGGTCGGCTCGAGGCCGCAGAAATCGCCGTCGATGACCAGGTCGACATGCTTGTCGAGCAGCTCGCGCATGTCGTAGGGGTCGGTCAGCGGGTGCTCGTCATCGGGCATGATCAGCGTCGAGCTGAGGATCGGCTGATTGAGCTCGCCGAGCAGCGCGCGACAGATCTCGTTGTCCGGTACGCGGATGCCGATCGCCTTGCGTTTGGGATGGAGCAGTCGGCGCGGCACCTGTTTGGTGGCGTGGTGG
This sequence comes from Marichromatium sp. AB31, assembly GCF_003718685.1. Lineage (NCBI taxonomy): Bacteria > Pseudomonadati > Pseudomonadota > Gammaproteobacteria > Chromatiales > Chromatiaceae > Marichromatium > Marichromatium sp. AB31. The sequence goes on from NZ_RHFI01000016.1 coordinate 51,738, forward strand.
ATGAAGGTATAGGGTCCGGGGGTCAGCGACTTGAGCAGACGGAAGGCCTGGTTGTCGATCTTGGCATAGGTGGTGATCTCGGAGAGATCGCGACAGACCAGGGTGAAGTTGTGCTTGTCGTCGAGTCGGCGGATGCGCCGGATGCGCTCCATCGCCGACTTCTCGCCGAGCTGGCAGCCGAGCGCGTAGGAGGAGTCGGTGGGATAGACGATTACCCCGCCCTCGAGCAGGATCTCCACCGCGCGACGGATCAGCCGCGGTTGCGGGTTGACCGGATGAATCTGGAAGAACTGCGCCATCTCTGTGTCCTTAACAGGTCGCGCGCGCGGCGCCGGCGGGGACGGCGCACGACGACCAATCACGCCAGATCGGGATGCACCCGTCGGGCAGCGGTGGCAACCGCCCGAGCATCAGCCAGGGCTGCTCGGGACCGTGATAATCCGAACCCGCCGAGGCCAGCAGGCGTTGCTCGCGGGCATGACGGGCGAAGGTGAAGATCTCGTCGCGGCTGTGACTGCTGGTCACCACCTCGATACCGCAACCGCCGTGCTCGCGGAACTCGCCGATCAGCTGCAGCAGCTTGGTGCGGGTGAGCCGGTAGCGCGCGGGGTGGGCGATCACCGCCTGACCGCCGGCGGCGCGGATCCAGCCCACCGCCGCCTCCAGGCTCGCCCAGTCGCCGGCGACGTGCCCCGGCTTGCCGGTGGTGAGAAAGCGCTTGAACACGTCTCCGGTGTCGGCGGCCAGACGCTGCTCGACGAGAAAACGGGCGAAGTGGGTGCGCCCGATCAGGTTGCCCCCGGCGTACGCCCGCGCGCCCTCGTAGGCGCCCTGGATGCCGTGCCTGGCCAGCCGCCGGCCGATCTCCTCGGCGCGCCAGTCACGAAACGCGCGCAATCGCGCCAGCCCCTCTGCAAGCTCGGGGTTGACAGGGTCGACGTTGAGCCCTACCACATGGATGGTACGGACGTTCCAGGTGACCGAGACCTCGACCCCGGGGACCAGCGTCAACCCGTGGCCGGCGGCCGCGGCGGCGGCCTCCCCGACCCCGGCGGTGGTATCGTGATCGGTCAGCGCCAAGGTCGTCAGGCCGGCGCGTACCGCGCGCTCGACCAACGCGCCTGGGGTCAGGGTTCCATCGGAGGCGGTCGAATGGGTGTGCAGATCGGGAATCGGGGTCATCATGCTAGTCTACCGCAAGGCGGGCGCGGAGGTGGCGTCGGCTTGGCGACACCATCATCCCGACTCATCCGCGCGAGGATCATCCCAGCATGCTAGCCCCGGTCGACCTGTCCCGCATCGCCCAGTGCCTCACCGAGATCGGCGACGAGATCCGTGACGCCTTCGAGCGCGCGACCAACCCGCCCGAGAACGATCCCGACGTGCCGCTCGAGGCGCTCGACCGGCTGCTCGTCACCCTCGAGACCTCCGCGCTGGAGCCGGCGCGAGACGGCGAATTCGGTCTCTGCGCCCGCGAGCGCGCGCTCACCCAGCGACTCGTTCACGGGCTCGACCTGCTCGCCGAGCTCGCCGCAATCGCCCGCGCACTGCAACTGCCGACGCTGGCCCGTCGCGTCAGCACCCTGGCGCTGCCACTGAGTTGCTGGGTGCTGCGCCACGGCGGCGAACTGCTGCGCCCCGCACCACTGGTCGACGCCGCCGCCGGACTGGCCAACACCACCGCCAACCCCGATGAACTGGTGGCCCTGCACCGGCTGATCTCCGAGATCCTCGACGGCATCGGCACCGAGCGCCTCCAGGACCCGGCCGGCCCCGAGGCCGCGCGCGCCTGGCGGGTGCTGCTCTACAACCGCGCCATCGTCGCCACCCGCACCCAGCAGCCGCCCCTGATGCACGAGGCCTTCGAGGCGCTCATCGAGCTGGCCCCGGAGCTCGCGCCGGGGTTCTTCCGCGAGGGCATGGAGCAGATGGAGACGCACGACTACCCCGAGCCGGTCAGGGCGCTGATGCAGGCCTACTACAGTCGCTGGGCCCAGGAGACCCGCTTGCACTAGCGCCCTGCCCTGCCGACCGTCGCGAGCCGATCGCGCGCACTCGCCTATAGTGATGTCTCGGGACCCAAGGAATCATTCGATCACGAGGACAGGCGCATGGCATCACCCGATCTCGACCATCTCCGTCCGCTGCGCCAGCAGCTCGAGCAGCACCCCGTCTATGCCGCCATCGATGACCTCGGGCGGCTGCGCACCTTCATGCAGCACCACGTGTATTCGGTGTGGGACTTCATGTCGCTGATCAAGTACCTGCAGCGCCAGCTCGCCCCGACCGACCTGCCGTGGCAGCCACAGGGCGACCCGGCGCTGCGCTACTTCATCAACCAGCTGGTCCTCGAGGAGGAGTCCGACGTCCTCGAATCCACCGCCGCCGCGCCCCTCTATGCCAGCCACTTCGAACTCTATTGCCGCGCCATGACCGAGGTCGGCGCCGACCCCGAGCCCGCCCGTCGCTTCGTCGAGCGACTCGCCCGCGAGCCGCTCGACGCGCTGCTCTACGACCCCGAGCTGGTGCCGCTGCCGGCGCGCTACTTCACCGAGACCACCTTCGGCTTCATCCGCGAGGGCAAGCCACACCTGGCCGCCGCGGCCCTCGCCCATGGCCGCGAGACGCTGATCCCGATGCTGTTCCGCCGATTGCTCGAGGACATGGCGATCACCCCGGAACAGGCACCGATCTTCCACGCCTATCTGCAACGCCACATCGAACTCGACAGCGACTTCCACGGCCCGCTGTCGATACGCCTGCTCGAGGTGCTGTGCGATGACGACCCGCGCCGCATCGAGGAGGCCGAGACCGCCGCCGAGGAGGCGCTGTGCGCCCGTATCCGTCTCTGGGACGGGGTCTACGAGGCGCTCGGCGCGACACCGCCGCTCAGACCTCGCCGCGATTGTAGTCAGGCTGCGCGGTGATGCGGTGGATGCTGAGGTCGGCGCCGAGATACTCCTCCTCGTCGCTCAGCCGGATGCCGAACAGCCCCTTGGCCATACCGTAGACCAGCGCGCCGCCGACGAAGGCGAACAGCGCCCCGGCGAGACTGCCGATGGCCTGTGAGGCGAGGCTCACCCCGCCCAGGCCACCGAGCAGCGGCAGACCGAAGATCCCCGCCGCGAGTCCGCCCCAGAGGCCGCAGAGCCCGTGCAGCGGCCACACCCCGAGCACATCGTCGATGCGCCAGCGGTTCTGCGCCAGGGTGAAGGTGTAGACGAAGATCGCCCCGGCCACGGCGCCGGCTGCCAGGGCGCCGAGCGGGTGCATCAGGTCGGAGCCCGCGCACACCGCCACCAGCCCGGCGAGCGGCCCGTTGTGGAGAAAGCCCGGATCCTTGCGCCCGGCCAGCAGCGCCGCGAGGATGCCGCCGACCATCGCCATCAGCGAGTTGACCGCCACCAGCCCGCTCACCGCCTCGACGCTCTGCGCCGACATCACGTTGAAGCCGAACCAGCCGACGGTGAGGGTCCAGGCGCCGAGCGAGAGGAAGGGGATCGAGGACGGCGGGTGCGCCAGCATGGTGCCGTCGCGACGATAGCGCCCCTGACGCGCCCCGAGCAGCAACACCGCAGCCAGGGCGAGCCAGCCGCCGAAACCGTGCACCACCACGGAGCCGGCGAAGTCGTGGAAGGGCGCGCCGAGGTGCGTCTCGAGCCACGCCTGCACCCCGAACGCACCATTCCAGACCACGCCCTCGAAGCTCGGATAGAGCAAGCCGACGACGAGAAAGGAGGCGAGCAGCTGCGGATAGAAGCGGGCGCGCTCGGCGATGCCGCCGGAGACGATCGCCGGGATCGCCGCAGCGAAGGTCAACAGGAAGAAGAAGCGCATCAGCTCGTAGCCGTTCTTCTCCTGCAACGCCTCGGCGCCGCTGAAGAAGTCGATGCCATAGGCGAGGCTGTAGCCGATGAAGAAATAGGCGATGGTCGAGACCGCGAAATCGGCCATGATCTTGGCCAGCGCATTGACCTGGTTCTTGGCACGGACGGTCCCGACCTCGAGAAAGGCGAAGCCGGCGTGCATGGCCAGCACCATCACGGCGCCGACGAGTAGAAAGAGCACATCCGTGCCCGCCTGGGAAGGCTGCATCATGTCGAGGAAACCCCTTGGATCAATTCAGCGGGGGGCCATTAAGCACGATCCAGACCAGCACCCTTTCGACCTCCCGCGGAGAGGACGCCAAACCGCTGATGCACCAATCCATTACAGCCCGCATCCTCGCGGTGCGGCAGTCCCATCAACCGCCAGCGCACCAACCGACACCGCACCATGATGGAGCAATGCGACCAACCTCGCACTCTAAGTGGGCATTCGTGTTTAAGCGACGACAGGGGTACACGAAGCATCCACGGATACCGCTAGAATGACCGCCTGAGAAGGACGTCAAGGCAGGAGCGGCGTCTACGCCACCACAACGAAAGACCGCGTACCAAGCGCGGCAGCATGAGACCACTCGATATGCGATTCTGGATGATCGGCATGACCCTGGGCGTCCTGTCCGGGCTTGGTGGATGCGCGCTCGCGCTGGCGAGCGGCGCCCTATCGATGACCGTCCTCGGTGGACAACTGGTGCTCGCGCTCCTGCTCGGCGCGACCGCCTGGCTGATCCTCGAACGCACCCTCGGCGCCGAACTCAGGGGCTTTGCCGATCTGCTCGCGCGCACCCGCGCCGACGGCGACCTCGCCCGCCGCGCCACGGTCTCGAGCAGCCCCGCCGGTCACTGCGCCCGCCACTACAACGCCCTGATCGAGAGCTTCCAGGGGATCATCGGCAAGGTCCTCTACGACGCCCAGCGTCTCGCCGAGGCGGCCGACATCCTCGCCGCCAACGCCCGCGCCCTGGCCGACGACTCGGCCGCGCAGGGCGAGGCCTCGGCGCGCATGGCACAGGCCATCGGCGAGATGAGCGCCGGGGTCGAGGTGGTGGCCGAGCACGCCCGCGACTCGGCCAGCGACGCCGAGGAGGCGCGCACGCTGTCGCAACACGGCAGCCGCATCGTCTCCGAGGCCGCCGCCGAGATCGCCCGCATCGCCGACTCGGTCGGGCGTTCGGCGCAGCTGATCGCTGCGCTCGGCAAGCGCTCCGAGGAGATCGGCGGGATCGTGCGCACCATCCGCGAGATCGCCGACCAGACCAACCTGCTCGCGCTCAACGCCGCGATCGAGGCGGCGCGCGCCGGCGAGGCCGGGCGCGGCTTCGCGGTGGTCGCCGACGAGGTGCGCCAGCTCGCCGAGCGCACCGCCACCGCCACCACCGAGATCGGCGAGGTGATCACCACCATCCAGACCGAGACCCGCGAGGCGGTCGCGGCAATCGGCGCCGGCAGTGACCAGGCCCAGTCCGGGGCCGACCTCGCCAGCCAGGCCGCCGCCGCGCTCACCGGGATCGACCAGGGCGCGGCGCGGACCCTCGAGCGCATCAACGGCATCGCCGTCGAGATCGCCCAACAGGGCAACGAGGCCCAGCGCGTCAGCAGTCATGTGCAGGAGATCAGCGAGATGGCCGAGCGCAACGCCCAGGGCGCCGCGACGACGTTGCAGGAGGTCCAGGCCCTTGAGGGGCTGGCCACCAACCTGCACGAGATCAGCAAGGTCTTCCAGCTCGGCGCCGCCGGCGAGCAGGCCACCCGGACCCATCAGCAGATGCCCGAGCTGGTGCAGCGACTCGCGCGCGCGATCGGCGACCAGCTCGAACGCGCGCTGGAGAACGGCGAGGTCAGCGAGCGCAACCTGTTCGAGAGCGACTACCAGCCGATCCCGGACACCGAGCCGAAGAAATTCACCACCGGCTTCGACCGGCTCACCGACCGGCTCTTCCCGCCACTGCAGGAGCCGGTGCTCAAGAGCAACGCCCATGTCGCCTATGCCATCGGCTGTGACCGCAACGGCTATGTGCCGACCCACAACCAGTGCTTCTCCCAGCCGCTGACCGGCGATCGCGACCACGATCTGCTGCACAACCGCACCAAGCGCATCTTCGAGGACCCGGTCGGGCGCCAGTGCGGCGCCCACGAGCTGCCCTTCCTGATCCAGACCTATCGCCGCGACACCGGCGAGATCATGCACGACATCTCCGCGCCGGTGTACGTGCGCGGACGCCACTGGGGCGGTTTTCGTATCGGCTACCGCGCCTGAGCGGCGGTCTCGGGCGGGGTCGGCGGCAGCGCGGCGAGCGCGCCGGCGACCTCGGCACTGAAGCGCGCGAGCAACTCATCGAGAGCGGCGACCAGGGCGCGGCTGTCGCCGGGCGCGGACAGCGGCTGACGATCGTCGCTCTCGCGCACCAGCAGGGTGTGTCGGCCGGTGCCGTCGCGCACCGCCCAGCGCACCTTGAGCCGGGCGCTGCCGTCATCGTTCCCCTCGAAGGCGAGCAGCTCGGCGCCGACCCGCAGATCGACCCCATAGCGCAGCTCGCCCTCGAGCAGCCGCACCCGCTCGCTACCGAGCGCGCGCGCCAGGTTCTCGCTCCACACCCGCAGGAAATCGTCGCGCAGCGAGCCGCCCCAGCGCTCGAACTCGTCGATACGCAGCCGGTTGCCCGACTCGCGGGTGACGAGCTGGGGGCGATCGAGATACTCCGGCAGCACCAGCGGGCCGACCCCGACGGCGAGCCCCGGGGCGCGCGCCTCGGGGGGTGCCACCCCCACCGCGCTCAGCGCATAGAACCGTGCCGGCGGCGAGCTGGCGCACCCCGCACTCACCGCCGCCACCAGCGCGACCGCCGCCAATCGCCATCGGCGCTCCGTCATCGTAGACCTCCCTTGCCCTGGATCAGGGCCTCCGGATGCCGCTCCAGATAATCGGCCAGGTCGCGCACCGCGCGCGCCGCCTCGGCCGTCTCCCGCAGCATGGTTCTGAACTCGCGTGTCGTCGCCGCCTCGGGGTCGAGCATCGCCCCGGCATGAGCGAAGGTCGCACGCGCCTCCTCCAGGGTAGCGCGCAGCGCCGGGGCGACCTCGCCGTCGAGCTGCTCGGCGAGCCCGCGCAGACTCGCCAGGGTGTCCTCCAGGTCTTCGCCGAGCTGGCTCAGCACCCCGCTGTCGACCACCTCGCGCACCCGCCCCAGGGTCTGGCCGAGATCGGCGCCGATCTGCTCGAAAGGCACCTGCTCGAGCCGCGAGAGGATACGCTCGAGCTTGCCGGTGAGCGCCTCGAGCGGCGTCGGCCGGCTGGGGATGACGACATAGTCGCCATAGCGTCCGAGGCCCGCGGCGGGCGCCTCGGGGTCGATGTCGAGCTCGACGTAGAGCTGACCGGTGATCAGGCTGGCGAGCTTGAGCTGGGCGCGCAGACCGAGTTCGACCAGGCGCTCGAGCATGTGCGCATGATCCGGCGCGTGCGCGGCGTTGCGCAAGGCGATGCGCTCGGGTTCGACCTCGATCAGCACCGGGATGCGGAAGATCTCGGCCTCGGGATCGAACTGCAACTGGATGTCGAGCACCTGACCGATCTCGATACCGCGCAGCATCACCGGCGCGCCGATGCTCAACCCGCGCACCGAGCCCTCGAACAGCAGCAGATAGTGCGACTTGGCGGCATAGGTCCTGGCGTGCGCCGCCTCGCGGTTGGGATAGAGCGGGAAGACCTCGAGCGGCTGAGCGGGGGCGCCGCTGCCGGCAATGGTGTCGGGGGTGTCGAAGGCGACCCCGCCGAGCAACACCGAGACCAGCGACTGGGTGTCGAGGCTGATCCCCGCGCCGCTGAGCGAGATGTCGACGCCGCTGGCGTTCCAGAAGCGGGTCTCGGCACTGACCAGGGCATCGTGCGGGGCGGGGATGAAGAGCTCGATGCGCACCGCGCTGGCGTCGTCCTCGAGCCCGAACCCGACCACCTGCCCGACCTGGATCTGGCGATAGTAGACCGGCGAGCCGATATTGAGCGAGCCCAGGGTCGCGGCACGCAGCACGAAGCGGGTGCCGGGGGCGTCGGTGGTGAACAGCGGCGGCTCATCGAGGCCGACGAAGTCGCGCTGCGAGGCGCCGCTGCTGCCCGGATCGAGGGCGATAAAGGCCCCCGAGAGCAGCGTCTCGAGCCCCGAGACCCGGCTCGCGCTCACCCGTGGGCGCTCGACCCAGAAGCGGGTCTCGGCGTTGAGCAGATGGGCGCTGCCGTGCTTGAGCTCGGCGGTGACGATCACCGAGTCGAGGTCCTGGCTGACGTCGATCGCCGTCACCTGGCCGACCTCGACGTCCTTGAACTTGACCTTGGTCTTGCCCGCCTGCAGCCCGGCGGCGCTGGGGAAGCGGACGGTGATGGTCGGTCCCTGCTCGCTGAGCGTCTTCAGCGCCAGCCAGGCGCCGATGGCCAGCGCCAGCAGCGGGATCAGCCACACCAGCGAGGGCGCACCACGCACCCGCACCTCGGCCTCCGGCAGGGCGGGCGCGCCGTCACGGCGCTCGGCGGTCTCTGACATGCTGCTGCTCCAAGCGGTCCCAGATCAACCTGGGGTCGAATGACATCGCCGCGATCATGGTCAGCACCACCACCGCGCAGAAGAAGATGGCGCCGGCCTCGGCCTCGACGCTGGCGAGATTGCCCAGGCGCACCAGCGCCACCAGGATGGTCACCACATAGACATCGACCATCGACCAGCGCCCGATCGCCTCGGTCAGGCGGTAGAGCCGGGTACGCTCGCGCGGTCGCCAGCGCGTTCGCGTGTGCACCGAGAGCAGCAACCCGACGAGGATCAACAGCTTGAGCAGCGGCACGAATACGCTGGCGACGAACACCACCAGCCCCAGCGGCCACATGCCGTGGCTGAAGAGGAAGACCACGCCGCTGAAGATGGTATCCGATTGGCTGCGCCCGAGCGACGTGACGGTCATGATCGGCAACAGATTCGCCGGCACGTAGCAGATCAGCGCCGCCAGCACCAGCGCCCAGGTGCGCTGCAGGCTCTCGGGCTTGCGTCGGTGCAACGCCGCGCCGCAGCGCGGGCAGCGCCCGTCGCGCGCCCCACCCGGCGCCGTCACCAGCGCACACACCTCGCAGGTGCGGTGCGCGTCACCGGGACGCGGGGCTGGCGCCGGCGCCAGCGCCACCCGCGACCACACCAGGTCGGGGTCGAGGCTCGCCTGGGCGGCGGCGAGCACCAGGATCAGCGCCGCGAAGGCGAACAGCGAGGTGCCGGGGACGATGGTGGCCATATCGGCGAGCTTGACCACCGCCACCAGGATGCCGAGCATGAACACATCCATCATCCCCCAGGGCGCAAGGGTCCGCATCCAGCGAAACAGCCGCGGCAACCAGCGCGGCACGCGCGCCAGACGCAAGGGCGCGAGCACCGCGAGCAGCAACAAGAGCTGCAGCCCCGGCGCCAGCACGCTGGTGAAGAGCACCACCAGGGCGATCTCCCACTGCCCGCCGCGATAGAGTTCGGCCACCCCGGTCAGCAGCGTGGTCTCGGTGACCTGCCCCTGCATGCGAAAGGCGAGGAAGGGGAAGGCGTTGGCGATCACGAACAGCACCAGCCCGGCGAGGGTGAGCGCCAGGGTGCGCTCGAGGCTGTCGGGGCGGTGACGGCGCAGCACGCTGCCACAGCGCACGCAGCGCGCGGCGCCACCGCGCGGCAACGGCGGGCAGCGCTGCAGCAGACCGCACTCGAGACACTCACTCTGGGTTGGTTGCGACATCGTTGCAGATTCGGCAGCGGGAGACCTCGCCCCTGGCCAAGCGCGGCCGGAGGCATGACAATGCGCCGCGCGATCGCGCCATCCCCGATCCCGGGCGCGACACCATTGTTCCACCGCCCCGGCGTCGATGCACCCCCGGGGCTCAGCCGTCCCCACCGCTCGCATGTCACAGCACACGCCCAAACCCGCTCCACTACCGATCGAGACCAGCCTGCCGGCGCTGATCGAGGCCCTGCGCCACGGCCACGCCCTGCTCCAGGCCCCCACCGGCTCGGGCAAGTCGACCCGCGCGCCGCTCGCCCTGCTCGAGGCCGAGGGGCTGATCGGCGGGCGCATCCTGATGCTCGAACCGCGCCGCCCGGCAGCGCGCATGACCGCCGCGAGGATGGCCGCACTGTGCAACGAAGCGCTCGGCGAGACGGTCGGCTACCAGGTGCGCTTCGAGCGCCGGATCGGCCCGAAGACCCGCATCGAGGTGCTCACCGAGGGCATCCTCACCCGCCGGTTGCAGCACGACCCCGAGCTCAGCGGGGTCGATCTGGTGATCTTCGACGAGTTCCACGAGCGCAGCCTGCACGCCGACCTGGGACTGGCGCTGGTGCTCGACGTGGTCGCCAACCTGCGCCCCGAGCTGCGGGTGCTGGTGATGTCGGCGACCATCGAGGCCGAGCCGGTGGCCAGACTGCTCGGCGGCGCCGAGACGATCAGTGCCGCCGGGCGCACCTATCCGGTCACGGTGCATCACGCCGAGCGCCCGGTCGAGCAGCCGGCGGGCCTGGTCGGCGCGGTGGTGCACGCGCTCGCCGCGCACGACGACGACATCCTCGCCTTCCTCCCCGGGGTGCGCGAGATCGAGCGCTGTCGCGCAGCACTCGCCCCCCGGCTCGGCCCCGAGACCGACCTGCTCGCCCTCCACGGCAGTCTGCCCACCGCCGAGCAGGCGCGCGCCCTCGCCCCGCCCACGCCCGGGCGGCGGCGGGTGATCCTCGCTACCGACATCGCCGAGACCAGCCTCACCATCGAGGGCGTCGGCGTGGTGATCGACGGCGGGCTCACCCGCAAGCCGCGCTTCGCCCCCAACACCGGGCTCACCCGCTTGGTCACCGAGCCGGTCTCGCTCGCCTCGGCCGAGCAGCGTGCCGGACGCGCCGGGCGGCTCGGGCCCGGTCACTGCTACCGGCTGTGGACCCGCGAGCAGGCGCGCGGGCGCGCCGCACAGCGCGACCCCGAGATCCTCCAGGCCGACCTCGCGCCGCTGGCCCTCGAACTCGCGCTCTGGGGGGTGAACGACCCCGCCGAACTGGCCTGGCTCGACCCGCCGCCGCAACCGGCCTGGGCACAGGGCCGCGCCCTCCTCCAGACGCTCGGCGCGCTCGATGCGCGCGGCGCCATCACCGCGCTCGGGCGCGCGCTCGCCCAGCTGCCGCTCCACCCCCGGCTCGGGGTGATGCTGCTCGGCGCCGCACCCGAGGCGCGCGCGCTCGCCGCCGATCTCGGCGCCCTGCTCAGCGAGCGCGACCCGGCGCTCGACCCGCGCGCGCTCAGCTCACCGGCCGACCTCGGCGCCCGGCTGCAGGCACTGGCGCAACGGCGGGCGCGCCGTCCGACGCCCGGCTTCGATCCGCGCCGACTCGACGCCGTGGCACGCGCCGCGCGTCAGCTCGGCGAGCGGGTCGCGCGCGCCAGCCACCCGCCGGGCACGGCCCGTACCCCGGGCGCGCTGCTCGCCCTCGCCTACCCCGAGCGCATCGCCCAGCGGCGCGACGCCCGCGGCGAGCGCTATCTGCTCGCCGCCGGCAACGGCGCGCGGCTCGACCCGGCCGATGCGCTCACCGCCAGCCCCTATCTGGTCGTCGCCGAGCTCGACGCCCAGGGTCGCGACGGGCGCATCCGTCACGCCCTGGCGATCGACGCCGACACCCTGCACGCGGTCTACGCGCAGCGCATCCACACCGAGACCCGCTGCGACTGGGACGCCGAGCACGAGGCGGTGCGCGCGCGCGCCCTCACCCGGCTCGATGCCCTCACCCTCGAGGCGCGCCCGCTGCCGCTCCCCGACGACCCGGCGGTGCTCGAACTGCTGCGCGAACAGGTGCTCGCCGACCCCGAGCGGGCGCTGCGCTGGGACGATGACGCCACGCAGTTGCGCGCCCGCATCGCCCTGCTGCGCGCCCACGACCCCCAGGGCGGCTGGCCCGATCCCGGCCCCGAGGGACTGCACGCGCGCGCCGCCGACTGGCTCGATCCCTGGCTGATCGGCAAGTCGCGACTGAGCGAGACCCGGCGCCTGGAGGCGGCCGAGCTGCTGCTCGGCCTGCTCGACTGGGACCAACGCCAGCGGCTCGACCGGGCCGCACCGACCCATCTGCGCACCCCGGCGGGCAACCAGCGCCGTCTCGACTACGCCAGCGACGGACCACCGGTGCTCGCCGTGCCGCTGCAGGAGCTGTTCGGGCTGTGCGAGACCCCGCGGGTGTGCGACGGCCGGGTGGCGGTGCTGCTCCATCTGCTCTCCCCGGCGCGACGCCCGATCCAGGTCACCCAGGACCTCGCGAGCTTCTGGGCCCAGGGCTATACGGACGTGCGCAAGGAGTTGCGCGGGCGCTACCCCAAGCACCACTGGCCCGAGGACCCCGCCGCCGCCGACGCCGTCACCGGCGGACTGCAGCGCCGGCGGCGGTAGCCGGCACGGCGGACCAGCGAGCAGCCCTCGGGCACCAGCGTCGTAGGTTGGGTAGCTGCCGCCCACGCGGACCTTCCTCGGGGATCGGCGTCAATCCCGAGACCTTGGCGCAGCTGTCGGGTTGCCGCGCAGCGGCAGCCCAACCGACGGGGCTGGAAGCGCGTTATCCCTTTGGGTCTTTGCACTCCGACAATCCCCGGCGATCATCTCGCTGGAGGCTGGAGGCTGGAGGCTGGAGGCTGGAGGCTGGAGGCTGGAGGCTGGAGGCTGGAGGCTGGAGGCTGGAGGCTGGAGGCTGGTTCAAACCGCAAAGACGCCAAGCACGCAAAGTCGATCGAGGGTTCTCGGTGGCCAGCCCGAATCACGCGTGGTCGAAGACAACGGCTGACTGGTCGCAAAAGACTGCACCCGAAGTCTTCTTTCCTTCGCGTCCTTCGCGCCTTAGTGGTTCACCTCCCCTCGGCCCCCCGCTCGGCGAGGCGCTCGAAGGCGAGCACGGAGAGGACGCCGAGGAGACAGGCGACGAGGGTGCCGATCAGCAGCGGGTCGCCGTGGTAGGCGCCGGGGAGGACGTTGCTCTCGGCGATGATCTTGTGCGGGGTGAGACCGTCGGCGCTCAACACCACCTGGCCGTCGGCGCCGCGCAGCCAGTCGACCGGGTTGCGCCAGGGGTAGATCTTGTTGAGCGAGCCGACGAGAAAGCCGGTGAGCAGCGCCAGGGTCTGGGCGTGGAAACGATGGAAGGTCCAGGAGAGCAGTCGAGAGAGGGTCATCAGCCCGACCACGCAGCCGAGCGCGAACACCCCGAGCACCAGCAGCCGCTCGGGACTGTAGTCGACCAGCAGCCCCTTGAGGGTGTCGTGAATGATGAACTGGTACATGCCGAGCAGGAGCAGCATGAAGCTCCCCGAGATCCCCGGCAGGATCAGCGCCGAGATGGCGATGACGCCGCAGCAGAAGACGAACCACAGCGCCTCCGAGCCCTGCGCCGGGGTGAGCACGGTGAGCGCGTAGGCGAACGCCGCGCCGAGCACGAGCAACCCCAGCCCGGTGGCATCCCAGCGCTCGATGCGTCGGGCCATGTGCAGGATGGAGGCGAGGATCAGGCCGAAGAAGAATCCCCACACCAGCGGCGGATGGTGCTCGAGCAGCCAGGAGACGGTGAACAGCCCGGTGAGCAGGCCGACGACCATGCCGGCGAGCAGGAGCGTCAAGAAGTTGCCGTCGATCGCCCGCCATACACCCGCCACCCCTTCGCGGCGAGCAACCCCGATCAGTCCCGGACCGACGGCCCGGATCGCCTCGATCAACCGTTCGTAGATCCCGCTGACGAAGGCGATGGTGCCGCCAGAGACCCCGGGGATGATCTCGGCCACCCCCATCGCCGCGCCACGCAGCACCACCCCGGCGCGCCCGATGTCGGTCGCCGGCGGATTGCGCATCGCCCCGCTCACAGCTTGAAGCGCTCCAGCCGTTCCTGGAGCTGCGCGGCGAGTCGCGCCAGCTCGGTGCTTGCCGCCGCGACCTGCGTCGATCCGGTGGCGCTCTCCTCGACCACGTCGGAGATGGTGTGGACGTTGCGGTTGATCTCCTCGGCCACGGTCGCCTGTTGCTCGGCGGCGCTGGCGATCTGGGTGTTCATGTCGTTGATGGTGGTGATCGAGCCGTTGATGGTGCGCAGCGACTCACCGGCGCGGCGTGCCTGCTCGACGGTCTGCTGGGCCATCGCGCGCCCCTTGTCCATCACCTCGACGGCGCCGTTGGCGCCGCTCTGCACCCGCTCGATCTTCTGCTGGATGTCCTCGGTGGAGCGCTGGGTGCGGTTGGCGAGGGTGCGCACCTCGTCGGCGACCACCGCGAAGCCGCGCCCGGCCTCGCCGGCACGCGCCGCCTCGATCGCGGCGTTGAGCGCAAGCAGGTTGGTCTGCTCGGCGACGCCGCGAATGACATCGAGGACATCGCCGATCTCGCGACTGTCCTGGGAGAGTCGACCGACCACCTGGGCCGAGGATTCGAGCTCCTGGGCCATGGCCTCGACCGCGGCGATCGCCTGCTCGACCACCTCACCGCCGGTATCGGCCTCGCGGTTGGTCGCGCGCGCTGCATCGGCGGCCTCGCCGGCATGACGCGCGACCTGCTCGACGGTGGTAGTCATCTGGTTGATCGCCGCGGCCACCTGCCCGGTCTCGGTCTGCTGGCGGGCGATCTGCTCGCGCGCCTGGGCGCTGGCGGCCGACAGCTCCTCGGCGGAGGTCGCCACCTGATTGCCCACCGAGGCGACCTCGCGCAGCAGGCGACGCATGTTCTCGACCATCACCGAGAAGGCGGCGAGGAGGCTGGTGGTATCGCCCTTGCGCAGGGTGATGCGGGCACCGAGATCGCCCTCGGCGACCTGGTTGACGACGGCGAGCGCATAGGCCGGCTCACCACCGAGACGGCGCAGCACGTCGCGGGTGATGAACAGCCCGAGAGCGATCGACAGCACCAGCCCGATGCTCATCAGGATAGAGCTCACCATCACGGTATGCTCCGAGGCATCGATCGCCTCGGTGACGGCATCGTTGGCGAAGCGGTTGTTGATCATCACCATGGACTCGACCATGGCACCGAGCCGGTCGGAGATCGGGATCATCTCCTGGACCTGATGCATGTACGCGTCGCGCACCTCGTCATAGACCGCCTGCGCGTCGACACCTTGACGCTGTGGCGCCTCGAGCATCCGCCGCATCAGCGTGTCGAGCTTGCGGTAGATCGCCCGCCAGGCATCGTACTCGGCGTTGAAGGCGGCAAAGATGGCAACCTCGTCCTCGGTCTTCTCGAGCGCGGCGTAGCGCTCGAGGACCGTCTCGACCTCACGCCAGGAGGCCTCGCGCTGGCGCAGCACCTGCTCGAGCAGCTTGCGCGTGCCCTCTGTCCAGTCGGCGTGCATCTGCGCCTCCAGCGACTGGCCACGGATCTGCACCCGCTGATAGTTGAGATGATTGAGCGCGATGATCGCTGGCAGTCGCACCTGACCGATGCGCACCACATCGGTCCGCATGGTGTGCTCACCCTGGATGGCCCTGAGTCCGATGGTCAGGACGATTGCTGCCACCAGCAGGAAGCCGACGAGTAGCTTGGTCTTGAGTGAGATCTTGTCCAGCATGCACGCTCCGGGTCGGGAAGACTGGCCGCTTATTGTGACACATCTCAGGTGTGTGTCATTCAGCCAATTTACAGCACAAAACGCTGATCCCTTTCGCTATTTCCCCGCACGGTCAACGCAACCGCGCCCCGAAGCGGCGAATCAACACAGCGGCAGCTGCTGCTGAGTGGTCTCACGCACCATCGCGCAACCGCACCCCGCCCCCGCCAGGGTGCGATTGCGACCGGCACGTTTGGCGGCATAGAGGGCCTCGTCGGCCTGGGTGTAGAGTTGGTCGAGATCCATCCCCGGGCGGTGGGTCGCCACACCGATACTGGCACAGACCCCGACACGCACCCCCTCGGCGGTCTCGGACGAGCAGTGCTCGATGGCCAGGCGGACGCGCTCGGCACACTCCATGGCATGCGTCAGGTCGGTCCCCGGGAGCAGGATCACGAACTCGTCGCCCCCCATGCGCACGCACAGGTCGGAGGCACGTGTCGCCGAACGCAGCCCCTTGGCCACGGCCTGGAGCAGCCGATCCCCCTCGGGATGACCGAACTGGTCATTGATACGCTTGAAGCCGTCGAGATCGAGCACCAGCATCGACAGCGGTCGCGACTGGCGCACCGCATCGGCCAACCAATGCGCCCCTTCACGAAACAGTGCGATCCGGTTGCCCAGCCCGGTGAGCGGGTCGGACTCGAGCTGGGTGAGCACGGTCTGATAGGCCAGGGCATTCTTCAACGCCGGGGCGGCGAGCCCGAGCAGCGCCTCGATCCGCTCCTGCTCGAGCTCCGAGAACCGTCGTCCGCGCATCAGCACCAGCCGGCCCATCTCGCCCCCCCCCAGGGAGAGGTCATATTCCAGGCGGTGACGGTCCGGCTGTCCGCCCTCGAAGGCCAGCCCCTCGGCGGCATTGAGATATTCCCAGCCGCTGTGACAGACCAGATCGAAGAGGAAGCGGTTGAGTATCGTCAGCACCCGATCGAGGTCGAGCGAGGCGGTGATCGCCTGCAGGAATGCGACCGGATCGACACTCTTCGGCTCCGGCTGGGTGACCGTCTCGGACGAGGAGACAAGGGTGAGATGCGGCGTATCGGCTTGACTGATCGAACTCACGGTGGCGCGCCCCTGTAATCGTTGTTTGTCTAGTAGCTAGCGAAAATCACGCCACAAAATAATCGCCTTGAAAAACAACAACTAAAGCAAACCACCTAATAGACCTCAAGCAGCAAGACAAAATCTTGACGCCCATTGACCGCAGCGCATCCGGATGCCCTGACGCGGATTCGTCGAAAAATCGACACCCGTTCTCGCCGGCGCGCATGGGCACCGCAAGCGTGTCTTCTATCGATATGGGGAAGGTCCGGAAAGGACGCCCGCCGCACCGGGGAAGCGAACGAGCGTCCTGAAATCCGGCAAGGCGTTATTACTGGCCGAGACGCTCGGGGATTTCGTCCCAACCCGACTTGATGGTGCGGAGCAGACCCGAAACCTCGTCGAGCGCCTCGGGTTCGTTGCGCGCGTTGCCCTCGAGCAGGCGACGCGACATGTAGCTGTAGAGGGCATCAAGGTTCTCGGCCAGCTCGCCGCCCTTGTCTTGATCGAGAGCGGCGCGCAACGACTCGATGATGTTGATCGCCTTGCTCAGCTGTTCGCCCTTGGTCTGCAGATTGCCGTGCGTCATCGCGCCGCGGGCCACGGCGATCCGCTCGATCGCGCCCTCGAACAGCATCTGGATCAGACGATGCGGACTGGCAACCGCAACCTCTGCCAAAGGTCCAGCCTGACGGTACTGGTTGAGTTCCTTACGCATCGCATACATGGTATCGGCCACTCCCGACGAATAGTTGCAATTTTTAGAGAGTGATCAGCGAATCGGATCAGGCCTCTTCGGTCAACCCGATGCCGCTGATGCCGGTGCCATCGCGCATCTGCGCCATCAGCTTCAAGGCATGTTCCGGCGGTATCTGGCGAATCACTTCGTTGCGCTCGGCATCCTTCACCGTGACCACGACCTGACCGGAGCCATCGTCGAGGCTGAATTCCAGCGCACGCTGGTTCGCCTGCAGGTAGTCGTTGATCGACTCGACCACCTGCTCGAGCATCAGGGTCGAACTCTTTTCCTCCCCCTCTGCCGGTTGGCGTTGCGCCTCGGCCTGGCCGGTCCGCTGCTGTTCCTCCAGCGGGTTGCCGCCCGTCACGGTCTCCACACCACCCGACGACGCCTTCTGCTCACTGGCCTTTGCCGCCTGTTGACGGTCACCGCGAGCCGCCGTCCCGACCTCATCCTGCGGATGCGTCGGCTGTGAGCGGATCATCACGCCTGCTGGAGCTTGGGTCGATTCAATCATCACTGTCTCCCCGGTTCCCTGCAGCCGGACGCAGCAATCGTAGATGCCTGCCCGGTACGGCTTCCCCTGCCTCCCGGTCGCGTCGCGGGTGCCACCCTAAAGGGTCTGACTCCCGTTGCAGACCTTCGCCAAAGGTCTGCTTAGCTGACACCATGGATAACGGCACCCCTGCTGTTTTCTTTAACCTGACCATGCAATCTTTTCTCACCGTCAGTTCTGCGCCGTATTGGGCAAGCGGTCGACAAGCCCCTCGAGCTGGCTGCCAGTGGACTGGAAGGTACTGACGATGGACTCCATTGCGATGAACTGCGACAGCAGCCTGGCCTCGACACCCTCCATGCGTCGATCGAGTGTCTCGCGCTCTTCCCCGAGCTCGGTCAGTTGATCCTGGATGTTCTCCTTGCGCATCTCGATCGTCCCGGAGCTGCTGAGGAACCCATCGACCAGCCGGCTCAGTTCGCCGGCGAAACCGCGCGAGAAGGAGATATCGAAGGCGCCCTGGCTGCTCGCACCGGCGGCCACGCTGAAGTTCAGACCGTAGGCGGGCGAATCGAGCGCGGGCAGCAACTGATTGCCGGCACCGAAGCCCTCCACGCCATTGATGGTGCCGGCGACATCGATCCCGGCGGTCCCGGTCAAGCCGGTGTGCACACCGAGATCGGCCATCGACGCACTGGCCTCGGTGAAGGCCACCGTGGAGACCGAGCCGTACTCGCGGGAGACGAAGCTGAAGCTGTCGGTGGCGTCGTCGTAGAGCACATCGACCTTGGTGCCGGTCGCCTTGAGTCTCTCGTCGCTGTTGATCAGCGACTGCAGATCGCTGCGCAGCTGCTCGGTGGAGTCGTAGGTGCCGCTGAGGGCGATCGTTCCGGACTCGATACCGTCGACCGCCACCTTGAAGCTGTAGCCACCGCCGGAGGTGTCGAGCGCGGTGGTGAAGGTCTCGGTGGCGCCGTCGAAATCGGCCTGGGTGATGGCATCGGCGAGCAGCTCGCCGCGGGTCGGGTCCTGGGTGATCTCGACCTCGAAGCTGCCGGCATCGACCCGCCCGGCGAAGGAGCCCAGGTTGACCGAGACGGCGCTGTTCATCGAGGCCGTCTTCAGCGCGAAGAGGTCCTCCACCAGCTGGAAGTTGTTGCTGAAGGCTGCGCTGAACTCGGCTTCCTTGCCGAACTCGTCTTTCGCGATCGACAGCGACCCATCGCGTTCGGTGCGGATCCCCAGGTTGGTCAGCGCGGTGAAGCCGCCCTCGAGTCCCTGTACCTCGCCGCCGACGAGTTTGCGCAGACGATCAATCATGGCGCGCGCCGTGCCGTCGCTGGCAAGGTCGCCACGCGACAGCGCGCCGTTCTCGTCGCGCACCAGCTCGCCGGCGTCGTCACGGGCATAGCCGATCAGGCCCTGGGCGGTCGTCTGGAAGTTGTTGTAGGCATCGACGAAGTCGCGCACGGCCTGCTCGGCGAGACTCTTGTCCTCGCTGATCGAGAAGGTCAGCGACTCGCCGGGACTCGCCTTGTTGAGGGTGAAGTTGAAGCCCTCGATGACATCATCGATGTCGTTGCTCTCGCGCGAGACCTGCAAGCCGTTGATGCGCAGCAGCGCATCACTGCCCTGCTGGACCTCGGTGACATTGGCATGGTTGGCGGCGTTGAAGGCGAAGTCGTCGAGGCTGGCGTCATCGCCGCTGATCTCCAGCGCGTTGGCCGCGCCCGAGGGGGCGGTCAGCATCAGCTGGTACTGGTCGTCGACCTTGAGTACCGAGGCCTGGATGCCGCTGTTCTGCTCGTTGATCTTGGCGGCGATGGCGTCGAGCGAGTCGCTCGCATCGATACTGACGGTCAGCGCCTCGCGCTCGTCGTTGGCGGTGAAGCTCGAGGGCGCATCGCTGCCGTCATAGGTCCATTCACCGAAGCGCACGGTCAGCTCGCCCGACTTGCCGAGCGCGCTGTCGCGCTCGCTCTGAGCGCCCATGGTCAACGACTGGGCGCGGGCGATGTCCTCGACCTCGATCTGGTAGCTACCGGTCTGGGCACCGACGGCAACGCTGTTGGCGGTGATGACATTGGTGTCGGGGATGGCGACCGAGCGGGCGTTGAACAGGTCGTTGCCCGCCAGCGAGCCGAGGCTGTCCTGCAATTCGCTGAGCGCGCTGCTGAGCTTGCCATAGCCCGAGATCTCGGCCTGCAGCCGCTCCTCGCGCGAGGAGATGCGCTGCTCGACCGGGGCGCGCTCGACCTCGACGAGCTGTGAGACCAGGCTGGTGATATCGATCCCCGAACCGGCCCCCAGACTGGAAATGATGTTGTCGGCCATGTTCGTCGCTCCTCACACGCTCACGCCTGGTCGTTGAAGATCAGCCCCGCCAACCCCTCGACATACTGCGCGAACTTCAGGGTCTCCTCGCTGGGGATCTGCCGGATCAACTCCTCGGTCTCGGCATCCACGACTCGGATCACGGTGCGATCGGCCTCTTTGTCGAGTTCGAAGTTGAGCATCCGGCGCGAGCCGCCAAACATCTCGTTGAGTCGCTCGACGGCCTGATCGAGCTGCTCCCTGGAGGCCTCCTCACGCTCGGCAGAGGTCTCTGCGCCGGCGGGGTCCTGGGCTCGCGTCCGCGTCTGCTGTTCGGTCGCGAGCGCGCCGGGGGCGCGCTCGAGCCGTTCGTTGGATTGCCGCTCCGCGGCGCTCGTTCCGGTGTCGCGCTCGGAGCGCGACGGCGCCGGTGAGGGCTGCTGGATCGGAGTGATATTGCTTAGAGTATAGGATTCACTGGCCATCGGTCTTGCCTCCCTCGGCTCGACCGGGTCGCCCCCCGGTCAGGGGGCGACCCGTTTCCTAGCGGCCGGGACCGGCGGTTACTGCAGCAGCGAGAGGACCTGCTGCGGCGCCGAGTTGGCCTGGGCCAGCATCGCCGTACCTGCCTGCTGCAGCACCTGGGCCCGGGACAGTGCCGCGGTCTCCGCCGCGAAGTCGGCGTCCTGGATTCGCGACCGCGAGGCCGAGGCGTTCTGCGAGATGCTGCTCAGGTTGCTGATGGTGAAGTCCAGCCGGTTGTTCACCGCACCGAGGTCAGAGCGCACGTCGTCGACCCGCTCGAGGGCGTTGTCGATCGCCGTCAGCGCCTTGTTGGCCCCCTCGACCGTCGAGATGTCGATGTTCGAGAGCGCCTGACCGTCCTCGCCACCACCGAACTCGCCGACACTCAGACCGGAGAAGCTCAGGTTGGTGTTGGTCCCGCGAGTGATCTCGATCTCCTTGTCCGAGTTCAGAGTGAACTCACCGACATAGGTGCTGGCACCCGTGTTGAAGCCGGCGTTGGCGCCATTTGCAATGTTGGCGACGATGTTCCGCCCATCCGCGGCGACCAGTTGCACACCACCACCGTTGGCGGTCCCGTCCTCACCGGTGTCGACCGCGGTCACGCCGGTCTGATCGGAGATGGCGTTGATCGCATTCACCAGGGACTGGCGGTTGGCGCTGGTGTTATCGGCGCCGGCCACGGTGGTGAAGCCGGTGATGCTGACGCCATTGATCGTCCCAGCGACCGCGGCGGAGGCCGTCAGCTGAGCCGTGCTGTTGTCGGCCCGGTTCTGGTTCACCGTCGCGGTCACGCCGGTCTGGTCGGAGACCAGGTTGACGGCCGCGGCCTTGGAGATGGCGCTGTAGGCATTGCCTGCCGAGGAGGCGGTGTCGTCGTTCGCGTAGGACGGACCCACGGAGACGCCGTTGATGAACACGTTACCCGCGGTCATCGCATCGGTGCTGTTGTTCAAGTTCGAGGATAACTGAGTCTGGGTCCCGGTGTAGTCGCCCTCCATGAAGCCAGCATCAGCAGCCGAACCGGTCGCGCCCGACTCGATCTTGATCGGATCGCTCCCATCGGAGACCAGAGTCACGGTCCCCGTGGTGATCGACCCGGTATCCGAAGCGCCGGACAGGCCCAGACCGGTGTTGGCCGCGGTCAGGGCGCCGCCAGTATTGTGCAGCGCGATGTTGCGACCGTCCTCGGCCACCAGGGTGATACCACCGTTGTCGGTCCCGGTGTCGAGCGCGGTGACCCCCGTCTGCTCGGCCTTGAGGTTGATCGCCTCGACGATCGAGGAGCGCGTGGTGGCCGCGTCTGCGGTCGTGTTCAGGTCGATAGACACGCCGTTGAGGGTAATGGTGCCACTGGTCGCACCGGCGGTCATCGAAGTACCACCGAGCTGGGTCTCACCAACGATGGCGGTCACACCCGTCTGATCGCTCTTTTCGTTGATGGCCGCAGCCGTCGCGAGCGCGCTCGCGCTCTTGGCGTGCGACGAGGCGGTATCGGCAGCGGCGGTCGCGCCGCCGATCGAGATGCCGTTGATCACCAGGTCTCCAGTACCGAGCGCCTTGACGGCGGTCGTCGCAAGCGGGAAGGCGTCGGTAGCAGCACCAGCGCCAGTCCCCGTGCGACTAAAGGAACCGACGCCAGCCGACTCGGCCACGCCCAGCGAGTCGGCGTCGATCTGACCGATGTTGACACTGATCGTCTGACCACCCTCGGAGCCAATCTGCAGATTGACCTCGCCGAGCGACCCGTCCATCAGGTTCAGGCCGTTGAAGTTGGTGCTGGTGGAGATACGGTCGAGCTCCTGGACGAGCTGCTGGACTTCGTTGTTGAGCGTCGAGCGGTTGCCGCTGGAGTAGGTGCCGTTGGCCGACTGTACCGACAGCTCGCGCATACGCTGGAGGATGTTGCTGCTCTCGTTGAGCGCGCCCTCGGCGGTCTGCACCAGGGAGATACC
Organism: Marichromatium sp. AB31; assembly: GCF_003718685.1. Classification (NCBI taxonomy): domain Bacteria; kingdom Pseudomonadati; phylum Pseudomonadota; class Gammaproteobacteria; order Chromatiales; family Chromatiaceae; genus Marichromatium; species Marichromatium sp. AB31. The sequence continues at coordinate 74,312 of NZ_RHFI01000016.1, forward strand.
GTCGTTGGCGTTACGCACGGCTTGGTCGAGACCACGCACCTGCGAGGTCAGACGGCTGACGATTGCCGAACCGGCGGCGTCGTCCTTGGCGGAGTTGATGCGCAGACCGCTGCTCAGTCGCTCCATCGCCTGGCTCTGCTCGGCCTGGGACTTCGACAGATTCTGCTGTGCGTTCAGCGACATGATGTTGGAATTGATGACCATTGCCATGGCTGCTCTCCTGTTGGTCTCGAACCGGCGGGCTGTTCAGCAACAGCGGTCTGCCGTCAATGTTAACTGTGCTTCGTTGAGGTTAACGGCCGGGCATGGCGATCGCTTTAATCCTATTTCGACAATCCTCGGGCCCCGGCCCGCACGCAGGTCCCTGAATCCCTGACATGCCTGCGACACCATGGATAACGGTGGGCTGCCGGAAAATTGAAATCCTCAGCGAGCCGAAGCGAGAACCCCATCACACAACCTCTCGCGCAGGAAGGCTTCGTGACACGCTCCCCTCGCACCAGCGCCGCCACATCGCCCGGTAGGCGGCCTCGATCCGTGCCACCTGCCCCTGCTCGTCACGCCAGGGGCTGGCCTCCATCTGTGCGCGCAACCCGGCGCGGGTCGTCGCCAGCGCCTCGCGATCCGCGGCCAGCGCGACCACGCGCTCGACGTAGTCGGCCTCGTCCGTGGCGATCCATTCCTCCCGACCCAGCCCCGAGAGGATCATCGCCCCGATCCGGCCCACACTCGGCCGGTCGGCCAGAGTCACGAAGGGCACCCCCATGTAGAGCGATTCGAGCAGCGTCGTCCCCGAGTTGTGCGGGAAGCAGTCGAGTCCGATGTCCATGCCCCGCAACACGTCCCACGGCGGGGAGTGATAGCCGATCTCCAGGCGCTCGCCGCCGATCCCGTGCGCGGCGAAGCGCTCGGTCAGCGCCTCCTGCTCGGTCTCGGTGGAGAAGTCCCTGCTGTTGACCACCAGCCGCGCGCCCGGCACCCGCTCGAGGATCGAGGACCACACCCGGATGGTGCGGTGGTTGACACGCACCCCACGGGTCAGCGTACCGAAGGTGATGTATCCCCGCTCCAGCGCCGGCAACACGTTCACCGCCCCCATCCCCTCGCTCGGGCGATACATGCCGGCGGGCGCGGCAATCCGCCAGGGCCGCTCGCTGAACAACTCCTCAGCACCCTCCGGCACCAGGACCTCGTCACACAGGAAGTAGTCGATCGCGCTCAACCCCGAGGTGTAGCCATAACCGACCCAGAGACTCACCGACACCGGCGCCGGCTTGCGCGCAAACGCCCCCAGCCGATTGCCCGCCGTATGTCCGGCCAGATCGACCAGGATGTCGATGCCGTCGGCACGGATACGTTCGGCGAGCTGGGCATCGCTCAGCCCCCGGGTCGGCACCCAGTGATCGATCAATCCCTGGTAGCGCGCCGTCTGGGCGTCCTCGCACGTCAGCTCGGCATAAGCGAAAAGCTCGAAGTCGAGCCGATTGCGATGCATCAGCAAGGGTTCGAGCATATGACGGGTCGAGTGGTGGCGAAAATCCGGCGAGACATACCCGAGGCGCAAGCGACGCCCGGGGTCGCGATCATTGTCGTGCGCAGACCAGTGCGCACGCGCGGATTCACCGTGACGGCGATCGAACTCACGATAATCGGTGAAGATGGCCTTGGCCGAAAGCTCGGGGTGATAATTGAGCGTGAACAAGAGCTTGCTGTGGACCCGGGCATCCGTCGGGTGTTTCGACAGCGCCTGGCGATAGGTCGTGACTGCCTCGTCAACTCGCCCCATCAGCTGCAGGATGTTCCCCAGGTTGGAGAGCATTTCCGCCTGCCCCGGCCGGACTCGAACCGCATGCTGCTGCAACGCCAGCGCCTCGTCGAAACGCCCTTGCTCGGCCAGCGCATTGCCAAGATTGGTCAGGGTCTCGGGATGATCGGGATCGACATCCAGGGCCTGCTGGTAGTCGGCCAGCGCCTCATCCGTACGCCCGAGTCGGCGTAGCGCGGAGCCACGGTTGTTATAGCTCTTCAAATGCCGGGGATTGATCGCCAGCACCGCATCGAAATAGCCGATGGCCTCCTCAGCTCGTCCGATCGTCAGCAACAGACTGGCAAGATTGTAGAGTGCGGCGACGAAATCAGGCGAAAGCTTGGCCGCCTGGGCATAGGCGAGACCCGCCTCTTCGAGCCTCCCGACCTGTTCGAGTGCAACCCCAAGGGTATTGAGGATCTGGGGATCCTGATCATCACGCCGCAGCGCCTCTTCGAGCACCGGCACGGCAGCCTCGCCACGTGAGCACTGTGCCAGCACAGTGCCCAACATCTTCCAGCCGAAGGCATCCCAGGGTCGGCGCTCGGTCCAGTCACGGGCAAGCTGCTCGACCTCGTCGAACCGATGACGCTCGAACAGCGTGATCAGTGCGTCTTCGTCGCTCGGAGTCGGGGTCGCGAGCATGCGCTGGAGCATTTCTCTGAGGGCATGTGCCTCGGCGCTATCGAGGCCGCAGTCGATCGCCCGCTCGATCACCGCCAACCCCTCCTGCGGGCGATAGGCCAGCATCAGCCCCTGCGCATAAGACTCCCAGTGACGCCCATTCTCGGGATCGAGCTCCAGCGCTCGCAGTAACAAGCCGAGGCCGGAATCGAGATGTCCACGCTCGACCTCGAGTACCCCGAGACCATGATGGGCGGCGGCCTCATCTGGCTCGGCAGTGAGGCGGGCGCGATACAGTGACTCCGCCTCGTCCAGCCTGCCCGCGGCATGATGGGCGCGTGCCAGTTCAAGCGATTCATCGTTGGAGACCATGGATAGTCGACCCCTTTGTCCTGATCATTGCGATTAGTCGAGGAACGGCCGCCAGCGCTCAACATTCATCCGACACGCAAGTCGCCAATAAATTGACGCGCCCTTCAGCATGCCCCTCACTCGCATGGCAGCAACGATGCAGTGTGGTCATCGGCCGCGAGTCCAGTAACGCGTTCCCCTATCGATGGGGCTGGAAGCAAATAGTAAGCCAGCGTTTGCGAAGCAGGCTGAGTAGGATCTGCGTGGACGCCACTCCGAGCTCTCGCTCCCTGACGCAAACAGCTCGGGGCTGCTGCACGCGCCCCTTTACCAAAGACACAACTTCAGGCAGGGGCGGACGTCGAGTCGCACCAGCGCCGCCACATCGCCCGGTAGGCGGCCTCGATCCGTGCCACCTGCCCCTGCTCGTCACGCCAGGGGCTGGCCTCCATCTGCGCGCGCAACCCGGCGCGGGTCGTCGCCAGCGCCTCGCGATCCGCGGCCAGCGCGACCACGCGCTCGACGTAGTCGGCCTCGTCCGTGGCGATCCATTCCTCCCGCCCCAGCCCCGAGAGGATCATCGCCCCGATCCGGCCCACACTCGGCCGGTCGGCCAGGGTCACGAAGGGCACCCCCATGTAGAGCGATTCGAGCAGCGTCGTCCCCGAGTTGTGCGGGAAGCAGTCGA
>NZ_RHFI01000017.1:0-70686 GCF_003718685.1 Marichromatium sp. AB31
CACCACCAGCTGACCCTCGACGGTGCGCTGCAGGCACGGCTCGAGCCGTTGGCGCTGGCGCGTGCCCGGGGGCTCGGTCCCCGGGTCTCGGTGGCGCTGCTGGTCGCCGATCATCGCGCCGGTACCTTGCTCGCCCACGTCGGCGCCGCCGCGCCCTTCGACCAGGGGCGGCGTGGCTGGGTCGACATGACCCGGGCCGTGCGCTCGCCGGGCTCGACCCTCAAGCCGCTGATCTATGCCCTGGCCTTCGAGGCCGGGGTCGCCGACCCGGCCGGCTGGATCGAGGATCGCGCGCGTGATTTCCACGGCTATGCGCCGCGCAACCTCGATCGTGACTATCAGGGCCGGGTGGCGGTGGCGCAGGCGCTGCAGCGCTCGCTCAACGTGCCGGCCGTCACCCTGCTCGAGGCGCTCGGGCCGCAGCGCCTGCTCGGGCGGCTGCGTCGCGTCGGGGTCGCGCCGCGCCTGCCGTCCGGCGCGCGCCCGGGGCTGGCGCTCGCGCTCGGCGGGGTGGGGCTCTCGCTCGAGGAGCTGTTCGCGCTCTATGGTGCGCTCGCCAACGACGGTCGGCCGCTGGCGCTGTACCACCGGCGCGGGGCGGCGCCGGCCACGTCCCCGGGCACTCCGCTGGTTGCGGCGGGGGCGGCGCGCCGGGTCGGTGCCATCCTCGCCGCCGCGCCGCCGGTGGGCACCGCGCCGGGGCGGGGCATCGCCCACAAGACCGGGACCTCCTACGGCCATCGCGACGCCTGGGCGCTCGGCTACGACGGGCGTCATCTGGTCGGGGTCTGGGTCGGTCGCGCCGATGGCGCGCCGGTCCCCGGGTTGACCGGCGCCGGCGCGGCGGCGCCGCTGCTGCGCGATGTCTTCGCCCGCTTGGGGCCGGGCTCGCCGTTGCCCGAGCCGCCCCCGGCGCGCGCGCCGGCACCGGCGCTGACGCTCGCCGGGGTGCCGCGCTCGGGGCCGCGCATCGCCTATCCGCCGGCCGGGTCGCGGGTCGCGCTCGGGCTCGATGGAGACGGCGCGGCGGCGCTGTTGCGGCTGCGGGTGCACGAGGGGCGGGCGCCCTTCCAGTGGTTCGCCGACGGGGTGCCGATCGGGCGTGCGCCCGTCGCCCGAACCCTGGACTGGTGGCCGCGCGAGCCGGGTTATGTCGATCTTGCGGTGGTCGACGCCCGGGGCGAGAGCGACCGGGTGCGGGTGTGGCTGGAATGACCGGGCGCGGTGGCGCTGTCGTGGCTGTCTATACTCGCAACGGGCAGTGCGGTCTTTTCGGGGAGGTCGACGTGTGGCGATGGCTCGGTATCTTGGCGATGATCTGGTCACTGACCGGCGAGGCCGAGCCCTTGCGTATCGGTGGCACCGGCGGTGCGCTCGGGGTCGCCGAGGCGTTGGCCGAGCGCTATGGCGCGTGCTGTGGCGAGTCGCCCCGGGTGCTGCCGAGCCTGGGTACCGGCGGCGGGGTGCGGGCACTCGCCGACGGCCGTCTCGACATCGCCCTGGCCGGGCGTGCGCTGAGTGCCGTCGAGCGTCGGCGGGTCGGTGAGGTCCTGGTCTTCGCCCGCACACCGCTGATCCTCGCCGCCCATCCCGGGGTCGGCGCCGACTCGCTGGATGTCGCGCAGCTGGTCGCGATCTATCGCGGCGAGCGCGTCACCTGGCCGGACGGCACTCCTTGTCGTCCGGTGCTGCGCGCCGAGTACGATACCGAGACCATGCTGTTGCGCGGACTCGATCCGCGACTCGACGCGGCGCTCGACCGCGCCTTCGCCCGTCCCGATCTGGTGGTGACGCTGACGGCGCAGGATAACGCTGCGGTGCTGCGCCGGGTGCCCGGGAGCTTCGGCTATCTCACCCGCATGCAGTGGGTCGCCGAGTCGCTGTCGTTGCGGGTACTGCATCTCGGCGGGCGGGCGCCGACCCTGGAGGCACTCGCCGCCGGTCGTTATCCGCTGGTCGCCGAGTTCACCCTGGTGCTTGCCACGGCCCCGGACGAGCGGGTGCGCCGCTTTGTCGACTTCGTCTTCTCGGTCGCAGGTCGGGCGGTGGTCGAGGCCAATGGGGCGCTGGTACCACCGCGTCCAGGGGGCTGATCCGTGCCTCCCGGGGATGACCGCAGTCTCGCCGACCTGCTGCGTCTGGTGGTGTTGACGCTGGTGGTGGTGACGGCGCTGGCCGTGCCTGTCATCCATTTCGACGTCCAGCGCCGCTATCTCGACGGTAACCTGGCCACCCTCTCGGTGCTCACCGCCGAGCAGCTGATGCGTCAGGTGATCGCACGGGATCCCGAGTTCTGGGTCTACGAGGACGGGCGTATCGGTGGGCTGCTGCGCGACGAGGTGCGCGGGGTCGCGGTCCGTCAGGTGGTGTACGCCGAGGGTGGCGAGGCCGTGGTCGAGATCGGTGCGCCGTTGCCGGCGCCGCTGTTGAGACAGCGCCAGTGGCTGCTCGATGCCGGTCGGCCGGTCGGGGCGCTGGAGACTTCGGCCTCGCTGCGCCCCCTGCTGCGCGACTCGCTGCTGCTGGCGCTGGTACTGGTGGTGATCGGCGGCACGGGGGCGGCGCTGTTGTGTCGCTATCCGCTGGCGCGGTTGCGTCGGGCCGAGTGCGACATCCGCTATCTGGCCGAGCACGATCCGCTCACCGGCCTGCTCAATCGTCACGTGGTCGAGTCGCTGTTCGAACGCGAGTCGGCACGGGCGCGCCGTCATCATCTGCGGCTGTCGATCGTCATCTTCGATATCGATCATTTCAAGCGGGTCAACGACCAGCACGGACACGACTGCGGCGACCGGGTGTTGCGCCAGCTCTCCGGGCTGGTGTCGCGGCACGTCCGCGCCAGCGATTACCTGGTGCGCTGGGGCGGGGAGGAGTTCCTGATCCTCTCCACCCACACCGATCTGGCGATGGCGCGCGCCCTGGTCGAGAAGCTGCGCCGACTGGTCGCCGAGCATGACTTCGGGCTGGCGCAGCCGATCACCATCAGTCTGGGGGTGTGTGCCTGCTCACCCGGGGAGGAGCTGCAGCACTGCGTGAGCTGCGCCGATGCGGCGATGTATCGCGCCAAGCGCGCCGGGCGCAACCGTTGGTTCGAGGGGGGCGAGCACTCGATAACGGAGGGGTGAGCGATGTGGTCTCTGGCGAGACGTCTGCAAGGACTGCTGGATATGACCCGGTGGCTGGACTTCCTTGCGCCGCTGGCGCTGCGACTCTACCTGGCGCCGGTATTGTGGATGGCCGGGACCAGGAAGTTCGCGAATTTCGACGACACCGTGGCCTGGTTCGGCAACCCCGAGTGGGGGCTGGGGCTGCCGGCGCCGGAGTTGATGGTGGTGCTCGCCGCCGGGACCGAGACCCTGGGGGCGGTACTGCTGGTGGTGGGGCTCGGGGTACGCTGGGCGGCGCTGCCGCTGATGGTCACCATGGCGGTCGCCGCGCTCACCGTGCACTGGCACAACGGCTGGCTGGCGATCGCCGAGGGTGGTGGCTCGCTGTTTGCCACCGAGCGCACCCTGATCGCGGTCGAGCGTCTGGCCGAGGCCAAGGAGATCCTGCGTGCGCACGGCGACTACAGCTGGCTGACCGAGTACGGCAGCCTGGTGATGCTCAACAACGGGATCGAGTTCGCCGCGACCTATTTCGTGATGCTGTTGGTGCTCTTCTTCTGTGGTGCCGGGCGCTGGGTGAGTCTCGATCACTGGATCGGGCGCTGGCTGCGTATGACGGGCTGACGCGGTTGGGCGGCGCTGCGCAGCCTCGCTGCGGTCGAGCAGGTGCGGGGTGGCCGCTCGATCACGCCGGCGGCTACAAGGCGCGCAGCTGCCAGATCCTCGGCATCTCGCGCCCGGCGCTCGATCGCAAGATCCTCACGTACGGCCTGCGTCTGTCCGGGCGGGAGACGTCGCTCAGTAGCGCCCCGGGGCGCGGACCAGGTAGTTCTTGAGCTCGGCGCTCTCCTGGTTCATCCGCATCAGGTTGGCGTGGGTGATGCGGAAGATCGCGCGCATCACCTTGTAGACGATGCGCGGGTGATCGTCGAGCAGCGACTCGAAGTCGATCGGCTCCAGGGTCAGCACCCGGGCGTCGCCGACGGCGCGCAGCGCAGCCTTGCGGTCCGAGCCATCGACGAAGGCGCGGGTGCCGGCGCACTCGCCGGCGCGCATGCGGTGGAGGTGGACGTCGCTGCCGCCCTGATTACGGATGACGTCGATCTTGCCCGCGCCGAGCAGGAACAGGGTCTGGCGGGCCTCGCCCTCGGTCACCAGGGTCTCGCCGTCGGTGAGCGCGACCTCGCCCATGCGGTCGGCGAGGACGGCGCACTCGGCGTCGTCGAGTTCGGCGCCCAGGATCGACTGGTTGAGCGCCTGGATCTTGTCGAATTGGCTCATTGCAATAGCTCCGCGTGCTGTGGATGCGTGGGGAGGCCGCTCGACCGCCCCCTGTCTTTTGGTCCCCGGCGCCACGGTCGTCGCTGCGCTCCGGTCATCCGCAGGGCGCGTACAGGCGTCTCGGGAAACGGGGGCTATGCGCGGTGGGCGGCGCAGTCCGGGCCGTCGCAGGCCCTTGTCCAAGATGGGGAAATCTGTGCTGAATCCTACTGGTTTGAGGTGTGCGGCTGCAACTGTGGCCGCTGTGCACGGTTGCGGCAAGTCGCTGTCGGCGCTGGAGTTGAGGTGGCGGTGGCGCAGTGTGCGGGAGCAGGAAAGGTCTGGCGCATGCGGGAGCCGTGGGGGGCGGGGAGTCGGGCGCCGTGCTGCTTGAGCCGCCGCGCGACGATCGTCAGCCCCGGCCCCGGCCCCGGCCCCGGCCCGGTGCCCTGTGGCTTGCCGCCGACTAAGGGTTCGAGGATGCAGGCGCGCAGTTGGCCGCTGTCTCGGTGGGGATCGCTGCGATCTCCGGCGGGCCGCGAGGTCGCCGCCGGGCGCGGCGAAGAGCGCCGCGCGGTAGTCGTCCCAGACCGTGCCGAGACGGTCGATCGCGGGCTCGACCTCGACGCCGAGCCGATGGCTGATCCGGGACGGTAGCGCAGCGCTGGCCGAACGCCGTTCAGGTGATGACGTCTGGTGCCGTCCGGCCGGTGCGCGGCTCGATCCCGGCGAGTTCGCGGGCGGTTGCGATCAACTCGCCGAGCGCCTCCTGGGGGTCGAGCTGGTGGCGGGCCGGGTCGGGCTCGAAGCGCTCGATATAGACGCGCAGCGTCGCCCCTTCGGTGCCGGTGCCGGAGAGGCGGTAGACGATGCGCGCGCCGTCCTCGAAGCGGATACGGATGCCCTGGTGCTCGGCGCGCCCCCCGTCGATCGGGTCGGTGTAGGCGAAGTCGTCGGCCTGTGCCACACGGCGCGCGCCGAGCTGCTGGCCGGGCAGGGTGGGGAGCTGCTCGCGCAGTGCGGCCATCAGCCCCTCGGCGCCTGCCGACGCGACCCCTTCGTAGTCGTGACGGGTGTAGTAGTCGCGCCCGAAGCGCCGCCAGTGCTCGGTGACGATCTCGGCGACCGACTGGCGGCGCGCGGCGAGCAGGTTGAGCCAGAACAGCACCGCCCACAGCCCGTCCTTCTCGCGCAGGTGATCCGAACCGGTGCCGAAGCTCTCCTCGCCGCACAGGGTGATGCGCCCGGCATCGAGCAGGTTGCCGAAGAACTTCCAGCCGGTGGGGGTCTCGAAGTGCTCGACACCGAGCGCCTCGGCGACCCGGTCGGCGGCCTGGCTGGTGGGCATCGAGCGGGCCACGCCGCGGATGCCCTGGCGGTAGCCGGGGGTGAGATGGGCGTTGGCGGCAAGGATCGCGAGGCTGTCGCTGGGGGTGACGAAGCAGTCGCGCCCGAGGATCATGTTGCGGTCGCCGTCGCCATCGGAGGCGGCGGCGAAGTCGAGTCCGTCGACGCCGCGGGTCATCGCCACCAGGGCCGCGGCGTGGGTCAGGTTGGGGTCGGGGTGGCCGCCGCCGAAGTCGGGCAGGGCCTCGGCGTTGAGGACGGTGCCGGCCTCGGCGCCGAGCCGGTTCTCGAGGATCTCGAGGGCGTAGGGACCGGTGATCGCGTGCATCGCGTCGAAACGCATGCGGAACCCGCCCGAGGCGAACAGTCCGGCGATGGCGTCGAAGTCGAACAGCGAGGCCATCAGCTCGGCATAGTCGGCGACCGGGTCGATGACCTCGATGCGGGTCGCGCCGAGGGTCAGGGTGGCAATCCGATCGAGGTCGACGGCGGCGCTGTCGAGGGTGAGATAGCGCTCGATCTCCTGGGTGCGGGCGTGGATGGCACTGGTCATCGATTCCGGCGCCGGGCCGCCGTTGGCGGCATTGAACTTGATGCCGAAGTCGGCGTCCGGCCCGCCGGGGTTGTGGCTGGCCGAGAGCACGATCGCGCCCCCGGCGTGGTGCTTGCGCACGACGCATGAGGCCGCCGGGGTCGACAGCAGCCCGCCGCGCCCGACCAGTACCCGGGCGACGCCGTTGGCCGCGGCCATGCGCAGGATGGTCTGGACCGCCTCGCGGTTGTAGTAGCGCCCGTCGCCACCGACCACCAGGGTTCCGCCGGCGAGCTCGGGGCGGGTGTCGAAGATCGCCTGGACGAAGTTCTCGAGATAGTGCGGTTGCTGGAACACCCGGACCTTCTTGCGCAGCCCCGAGGTGCCGGGGCGTTGACCTTCGAAGGGGGTGGTGGCGATGATTTGCGGTTCCATCTTCAGACCCTTGACTGGTGGGGGAGAGGCTGTGCTCGATTGGCTGGGCCGCGTGCTGCGCGTGCCGATCCGTGCACGTCTCCCATGGCGAGGGGATGCGGTGGCGGGGCGACCCGCTGCGGTGCGAGGGCACGGTCCCTGTGGGGCGCGCCGGCCGGGTGACGCCTCCCGTTCGGGGCGGCCATCGCCGGGGCTCCGCCGTCGAGGCATTGTATCCCCCCGTCGCCGTGCGACAATACCGGTATGGTTCGGTCTGAGCCCTGCCGGGTGACTCGAACCCCTGGTTCGCAAACGATCTTCATTCCTCAAGGTACACGACAAGCATGACAGTAGAAGCGCACAAGGAAACCCTGGAGTTCAAGGCAGAGGTCAGTCAGGTGCTCGACCTGGTGATCCGCTCACTCTACTCGAACAAGGAGATCTTCCTGCGCGAGTTGGTCTCCAATGCCTCCGACGCCGCCGAGAAGCTGCGCTTCGAGGCGCTGAGTGACGACGGTCTGTACGAGGGCGACCCGCAGCTGCGCATCCGCATCGAGGTCGACCGCGAGGCCGGCACCCTGACCGTCTCCGACAACGGCATCGGTCTGAGCCGTCAGGAGGTCACCGAGACCATCGGCAGCATCGCCAGCTCGGGCACCCGCCGCTTTCTCGAGAACCTCTCCGGTGATCAGACCAGGGACAGCAACCTGATCGGTCAGTTCGGCGTCGGGTTCTACTCGGCCTATATCGTCGCTGATCGCGTCACCCTGATCTCGCGCCGCGCCGGGCTCGGCCCCGAGCACGGGGTGTGCTGGGAGTCCGACGGGCGCGGCAGCTATACCCTGGAGACGGTGGAGAAGGCCGGCCGCGGTACCGACGTCATCCTCCACCTCAAGGAGGACGAGAAGGAGTTCCTCGACAGCTGGCGGCTGCGCGCGATCATCGCCAAGTTCTCCGATCACGTCGCGCTGCCGGTGGAGATGCGCAAGGAGCTCTACGGCGAGGAGGGCGAGGAGCAGCCCGAGACCCCCGAGTACGAGCAGGTCAATCGCGGCACCGCGCTGTGGATGCGCAACAAGTCGGAGATCTCCGAGGAGGAGTATCACGACTTCTACAAGCACGTCGCCCACGACTTCGAGGCGCCGCTGGCCTATTCGCACAACCGCGTCGAGGGGACCAACGAGTACACCTCGCTGCTGTTCGTGCCCAAGCGCGCGCCCTTCGACATGTGGGACCGCGAGCAGAAGCACGGCGTCAAGCTCTATGTGCGCCGTGTCTTCATCATGGACGAGGTCGACAAGCTCACCCCGCACTATCTGCGCTTCGTCAAGGGCGTGGTCGACGCCGATGACCTGCCGCTGAACGTCTCGCGCGAGATCCTCCAGCACAATCGCAAGATCGACACCATCCGTCAGGCCAACACCAAGCGCGTGCTCGGCGTGCTCGAGGCGATGGCGCGCGACGAGCCGGAGAACTATGGCGCCTTCTGGGACGAGTTCGGCCGGGTGCTCAAGGAGGGGCCGGCGGAGGACTTCGCCAACAAGGAGCGCATCGCCGGGCTGCTGCGCTTTGCCACCACCGCGAGCGAGGGCGATGCCCAGCGTGAGTCGCTCGATGGCTATATCGAGCGGATGCAGGAGGGGCAGGAGAAGATCTACTTCATCACCGCCGACAGCCCCGCCGCGGCGCGTCACAGCCCGCATCTCGAGGTCTTCCGCAAGAAGGGCGTGGAGGTGCTGCTGCTCTCCGATCGGGTCGACGAGTGGCTGGTGAGCCATCTCACCGAGTACAAGGGCAAGACGCTGCAGTCGGTGACCAAGGGCGATCTCGATCTCGGCGAGCTTGCCGACGCCGAGGATCAGGCCGCCAAGGAGAAGGCCGAGGAGGAGCACGGCTCGCTGCTCGAGCAGATGAAGCAGACGCTCGGCGAACAGGTCGAGACGGTGCGCGCGAGCACCCGCCTGGTCGACTCCCCGGCCTGTCTGGTGGTCGGCGAGCACGACATGAGCGCCAACCTCGCGCGGGTGCTGAAATCGGTCGGCCAGGAGGCCCCCGAGACCAAGCCCACGCTCGAGGTCAACCTCGAGCATCCGCTGCTCAAGCGTCTCGAGGCCGAGACCGACGACGAGCGCTTCGCCGAGCTGGCGATGGTGCTGTTCGATCAGGCCCAGCTCGCCGAGGGCGGTCAGCTCGAGGACCCGGCCGCCTTCGTCGGTCGGCTCAACAAGCTGATGCTCAACATGATGGTCAGCGGCGGCTGATCCCCCACGCGACCACCGTGCCGCCGGTGCGGTGGTCGTCCTGCTCAGTTTGCCGCGCGCACGCCGCGCGCATCCCCTGATCGATCTGTGCCGCGCCGCGCGCGCATTCGCGATGGCGGCGCCGAGCCGGCTGTGGTCCTGCCCGATCCGGCTGTGGCACACTCAAGATCAATGTTTTTCAATCGCAACCACAATGAGGAGCGTCATGCGCATCATCCTGCTCGGCGGCCCGGGTGCCGGAAAAGGGACCCAGGCCGGCTTCATCAAGGAACACTTCAAGATCCCCCAGATCTCCACCGGCGACATGCTCCGGGCCCACGTCAAGCAGGGCACCGAGCTCGGCAAGGCGGCGAAGAAGATCATGGACGAGGGCGGGCTGGTGTCCGATGACATCATCATCGGCATGGTCAAGGCGCGCATCGACGCCGAGGACTGTCAGGGCGGCTTCCTGTTCGACGGCTTCCCGCGCACCATCGCCCAGGCCGACGCGCTCAAGGAGAGCGGCATCTTCGTCGACGCGGTGGTCGAGATCGACGTCCCCGACGCCGAGATCGTCAAGCGGATGTCCGGGCGGCGGGTGCACCCGGCCTCGGGGCGCAGCTATCACGTGGTGTTCAATCCGCCGCGCGAGGAAGGCAAGGACGACGTCACCGGCGAGGCGCTGATCCAGCGCGACGACGATCGCGAGGAGACGGTCAAGGCGCGTCTGGCGGTCTATCATGAGCAGACCGAGCCGCTGATCGGCTACTACTCCACCTGGGCCGAGGCCGGTGGCGAGGGCGCGCCCAAGTACCTCAAGGTGCACGGTATCGGGTCGGTCGAGGAGATCCGCGACCGTATCCTCGAGGGCCTCGGGGCACTCTGACAGTCGTCGCCGGTCGTCTGTCCCCGGTGACAGGGACCGGCGCCCCGGGCGGGTTGCGGAATCTGCGAGTGGATGGCGATTCTGTTAATATGCCCGACAATCTTTAGCTATCTAGTAGGATATTCGCATGGCCGTCTTGGAGCTCGACAGCAACAACTTCGAACAGACCATCAAGGACAACGATTTCGTCGTCGTCGATTTCTGGGCGCCCTGGTGCGGTCCCTGCCGCTCCTTCGCCCCGACCTTCGAGAAGGTCTCCGAGGATCACGAGGACATCGTCTTCGCCAAGATCAACACCGAGGCGCAGCAGGAGCTGGCGGCACACTTCCAGATCCGCTCGATCCCCACGCTGATGATCTTCCGCGAGCAGGTCATCATCTTCTCCCAGCCCGGCGCGCTGCCCGAGCGCTCCTTCCGCGAGCTGCTCTCCAAGGCCGCCGAGCTCGATATGGAAGAGGTCAAGCGCCAGGTCGCCGAGCAGCAGACCGCGCAGAACGGCTGAGCGCTCGCGGCGTAACCAGTCGACGTCTCGGCGCCGGGCCTCGAGCCCGGCGTCGGCGTTTTTATCGGACGCAATGATGCAAGTCTCCAGCGATCCCTGGGCCGACGCCCTGCCACTGGTCGCGCGCCCGAGCGTGGGTGCGCTGCTGGCGCTGTGCGAGGAGAACTTCGCCCGGTTGGCGCGGCTGGCGCCGGACCTGAGCCAGCTCGAGGGCCGGCGGCTGTCGCCTCACGCCTCCGGGGTCGACCTGGTGCTCGAGGTCGAGTCGCAGACCCGTTACATGACCCTGCTGCGCCTGACTCACCTGTTCCCGGCGGGGGAGGGCGGGGTGCGCAGCGATCCGGATGCGCGCCTGCGCGCCTATCACGACGCCCGCCAGCTCGAGGTGCTCGAGCTCGAGCAGTCGCTGTGGTCGATGCGCAACGGCTATGCACCGCCGACGCTCGCGCACAAGTGGCGCGCCAACCTCTTCCTCGCCAAGTGGCTGGACTACTGTCTGGGACAGGGCCACTGCTTCCTCGCCGCCCAGCCTGCCATCTCCGGGGCGACAGCCTCCGGACGTCGGCTGCCGACCTGTCTCTGAACGCCCCGCGCACCTCCCCGCTCTACCCGCCCGTCGTCATCGACCGTAGTGCATGTATTGAAATAGACCTTTGCTTGACTAATTTAGTAGGAGGGTCGGGTGATCGGGTCCTACTCGGTCTCCTTGTCAATCAATACCTTATACAGGCATTCGACGATGAGACTTTCTACCAAGGGCAGATATGCGGTGACCGCCATGCTCGATCTGGCGCTCCACGCGGGCAAGGGGCCGGTCACCCTGGCCGATATCTCGGCGAATCAGGGTATCTCGCTGTCCTATCTCGAGCAGCTGTTCGCGGCGTTGCGTGCCAAGCAGCTGGTGCGTGGCGTGCGCGGACCGGGTGGCGGCTATTATCTCGGCAAGCCGGCCGAGGAGATCTCGATCGCCAACATCATCTGCGCCGTCGACGAGTGGGTCGAGTTCACCCGCTGTGGTGGACGCGAGAACTGTCGCGACGGCCAGCGCTGTCTCACCCATCATCTGTGGGACCAGCTCAGTGACCAGATCTTCCAGTTCCTCAGCGACATCTCGCTGCAGGATCTGGTCGAGCGTGGTCAGGACGAGGTGCTGGCCGCCGAGGGCAAGCGCCGGGCGGCCTGATGTCCTCGGCCGTTCGGCCGCCCGTCCCCGGTCGGGTGCGGGGGCGCCCCGGTATCGGTGGACGACCGACTGAACAGCGGGAGCCAAGGATGGTATCCTTCGCGGCTTGTTTCCTGGCGTGGCGGACGAGTCCGGGCGCCAGTCCATGTACCGGACCATGCTTGAGCCGCGATGTCAGCACAACCCGACGGATTGATCACCATCCAGGACTTCGTGCGCTGGGGCGCGAGTCGCTTCAAGGCCGCCGGCCTGTTCTTCGGTCACGGGACCGATAACGCTCTCGACGAGGCCGCCGAACTGGTGCTCGGCGCGCTCGACCTGGATCACTCCCTGCCCGCCGCCTTCCATTCCTGCCGACTCACCCTCGCCGAGCGCGAGCGCGTTGCCGCACTGATCGAGCGCCGCGTCCGCGAGCGGGTGCCGGTGGCCTATCTCACCGGTCGCGCCTGGTTCTCCGGGTTCGAGTTCATCGTCGACAGCAACGTGTTGGTGCCGCGCTCGCCGATCGCCGAGCTGCTCGAGGTCGGTTTCGATCCCTGGGTCGACCCGGCGCGGGTCGAGCGGGTGCTCGATCTCTGTACCGGCAGTGGCTGTATCGGTATCGCCGCCGCGCTGCATCTGCCCGATGCCGAGGTCGATCTGGTCGATCTCTCGCCGGCGGCGCTGACCGTGGCGCGCGCGAACATCGAGCGCTACGGACTCGATGAACGGGTGCGGGCGATCGAATCCGATCTCTTCGCCGCACTCGACGACATCCGCTACGACGTCATCGTCTCCAACCCCCCCTATGTGCCGCGCGACGAGTACGACACCCTGCCCGAGGAGTTCCTGCGTGAACCCGAGCTCGGGCTGGTCGCCGCCGACGAGGGGTTGGCGCTGGCGCTGCGCATCCTCGAGCGCGCCCCGCACCACCTCGAGCCCGAGGGTGTGCTGGTCCTCGAGGTCGGCAACTCGGCCTTCGCGCTCGAGCAGCGCCTCCCCGAGGTGCCCTTCACCTGGCTGGAGTTCGAGCGCGGTGGAGAGGGCGTGCTAGTGTTGACGCGCGAGCAACTGCTGGCGCATCGCGCCGAGATCGCGGCGGCGGCCGCCGCATGAGACCGACGCCGCTCGCGCGAACCCGGTGCCGGCGCGATGCCGGGTGCTCGTGGTCGCGCAGTGAGGCGTCGGGCCGATTCCTGGAAGAGATTCCATTCCATACCCTGCTCGTGCAGATCGACGCGCCCCGGTGGGCCTCGGTGGGCGGGGATGATGCCTGAACGGGCGTTACGAAGAATGCCGTACCGGGCCGGATGCATGGCGCCGTGCGGCTGGAGGGTTGATTAGGTGGAACAAGGCGTTTCCTTCGATATTGAGCTGATCCGTCGCTACGACCAGAGCGGTCCGCGCTACACCTCGTATCCGACCGCGGTCGAGTTCGATACGTCCTTCGATGAGGCGGCCTACCGCGCCACTTGCGCGCGCAGCAACGAGAGTGGCCGCCCGCTGTCGATCTATTTCCACATCCCGTTCTGCGACACGGTCTGCTTCTACTGTGCCTGCAACAAGGTCGTGACCAAGGACCGCTCGCGGGTCGCGCCCTATCTCGACCGTGTCTATCGCGAACTGGAGATGCAGGGGGCGCTGTTCGACGACTCCCGCGTGGTCGAGCAGCTGCACTGGGGCGGCGGCACCCCGACCTTCCTCAACGACCAGCAGATGGTCGAGTTGATGGAGACCACCCGTCGTCACTTCAAGCTCGCCGACGACGAGGTCGGTGAGTACTCGATCGAGATCGACCCGCGCGAGGCCGACGCCAACACCATCGCGTTGCTGCGTCGCATCGGCTTCAACCGCATGAGTCTCGGCGTGCAGGACTTCGACGAGCGGGTGCAGAAGGCGGTCAACCGCGTGCAGAGCGAGGCCGAGACCATGGCGGTGCTCGAGGCGGCGCGCGCCGAGGGCTTCCGCTCGATCAGCCTGGACCTGATCTACGGCCTGCCGTTCCAGTCGGTCGAGACCTTCATGAACACCCTCGAGCGGGTGATCGCGGTCAACCCGCAGCGTCTGTCGATCTTCAACTACGCGCACCTGCCCACCCGCTTCAAGCCGCAGCGGCGCATCCGCGACGAGGACCTGCCGACCGCCGAGGTCAAGCTCGACATCCTCCAGGCGACAATCCAGCGTCTGACCGACGCCGGCTATGTCTACATCGGCATGGACCACTTCGCCCGTCCCGACGACGAGCTGGCCATCGCCCAGCAGGCCGGTACCCTGTATCGCAACTTCCAGGGCTACTCGACCCACGCCGACTGCGACCTGATCGGTATCGGCGTGACCTCGATCGGCAAGGTCGACAACACCTACGGCCAGAACCAGCGCGAGCTCGACGAGTACTATGCCGCCATCGATGCCGGCCGTCTGCCGGTGTTCCGTGGTATCGAGCTGACTCGTGACGACATCATCCGTCGCGACGTCATCACCCGCTTGATCTGCAACTTCGTGCTCGACATCCCCGCCGTCGAGGCCGCCTGGGGGATCGACTTCAAGACCTACTTCGCCGACGCGCTCGACAAGCTGCAGGTGATGGTCGAGGACGGTCTGGTCGAACTCGACGCCGAGCGGATCCGCATCCTGCCGCGCGGTCGCCTGCTGGTGCGCAACATCTGCATGACCTTCGACGCCTATCTCGCGGCCAAGAGCGGCCCGGTCGGCTTCTCCAAGGTCATCTGAGCCGGCGGTCATGGAGGGGGCGATCGAGCTGACGGACATTGCCGCCCGGTTCCGGGCGTGCGCGGCCACGCACCAGGGGGCGCCCGCCCTGTTCGACGAGGCCGGTGCGCTCGACTATGCCGGGCTCGATCGCGCCTCCGATGCCATGGCCGGGGCGCTGGCGGCAGCCGGGCTGCAGCCCGGTGCCCGTGCCGCGCTGCTGTGCGCCAACGGGCGTGAGTTCGTCATCGCCTATCTCGCGATCCTCAAGGCCGGCGCCACCGTGGTGCCGGTCAACCTGCTGCAGAGCGATCGTGAGATCGCCTATATCCTCGACGACGCAAGGCCGGCGCTGTTGCTCCATCAGCCGGCCTTTGCTGCGCTCGCCGAGGCGGCCAGCGCGCGCAGCGCGGCGCCACCGAGACGGATCGAGCTGGATGCCGCCCGAGCCGACTTCGCCACGCTGATCACGCATCCGCCGCTGTCGCCGTTGCCGGGCACCGAGGTTGCCGCAGTGCTCTATACCTCGGGGACCACCGGACGGCCCAAGGGGGCGATGCTCAGTCACGCCAACCTGATCGCCAACGCCGAGGGGTCCTGGCAGGGCTTCGAGCTGGTGCCCGGCGACCGCGTGCTGGCGGTGTTGCCGCTGTTTCACTCCTTCGCCGCCACCACCGCGATGCTCACGCCGCTGCTCCACGGGCTGGCGATGATCCCGGTGCCGCGCTTCGAGCCGCGGCTGGTCACCCAAGCGATCGCCCGGCATGGCGCTACCGTGTTCCTCGGGGTGCCGAGCATGTACGGCGTGTTGTTGCGTCATGCCGAGGTCCTGGCCGAGCAGTGGCGCGGGGTGCGACTGTGCATCAGTGGTGGTGCGGCGCTGCCGGCGGCGTTGATGCGCGCGTTCGAGACGCGCTTCGCGACCCTCCTGGTGGAGGGCGCGGGCGCGACCGAATGCAGCCCGGTGTTCAGCGTCAATCGTCCGAGTGGGCCGCGCAAGCCGGGCTCGATCGGCCCGGCGCTGCCGGGGGTTGAGCTGACGGTGCGCGATCGCGCCGGACGGGTGCTGCCCAGTGGCGAGACCGGAGAGCTGTGCGTGCGCGGTCCCAACGTGATGCTCGGCTATCTGGGGCTGCCCGAGGCGACCCGCGAGAGCTTTCACGGCGACTGGTTCCGCACCGGCGACCTGGCGCGGATCGATGGCGACGGTCATGTCTATCTGGTCGATCGCATCAAGGATCTGGTGATCACCAACGGCATGAATGTCTATCCGCGGGTGGTCGAGGAGGCGCTCTACGCCCACCCGGCGGTCGCCGAGGCGGCGGTGGTCGGCGATCCCGATCCCCGGCACGGCGAGGTGGTGGTGGCGCACGTGGCGCTCGCCGACACCGCCGAGGTCACGCCGGGCGAGCTGCGCGCCTGGTGCCGCGACCGCCTCGGCAGCCACGAGGTGCCACGCCGGGTGGTGCTGCACGCGGCGCTGCCGAAGAACGCCTCGGGCAAGATCCTCAAGCGCGCGTTGCGGCGCGAGAGTGATGAAAGCGTGACTGAAGGCCCGGTGACGGGGTGATTTCGCGTGCGATGGTGCTTGGTGGCGCGAAAAACCACGCGTTATACTGAACAACTTTTGATTGTGCGGGCGTCTTGCCCGCACGCGTTTTTTAGCAAGGTGCGGGCCTGGTCAGAATCCCGGCGCCGACAGGAGATGAGTCAATGCAAGTTTCGGTGGAATCGGGCGAGGGTCTCGAGCGTCGTGTGAAGGTCGAGCTGCCCTCCGAGCAGGTCACCAGTGCGGTCGATCAGCGTCTGCAGCAGCTCGCGCGCAGCGCCAAGCTGCCCGGTTTTCGCCCCGGCAAGGTGCCGATGAAGCTGGTGCGCAAGCGTTACGGCGCCCAGGTCCTCGAGGAGGTGTTCGGCGAGCAGGTGCAGGCGAGCTTCTACGAGGCGCTCACCCAGGAGTCGCTGCGTCCGGCCGGTCAGCCGGAGGTCGAGCCCGAGATCGACGTCGAGGCCGGTCGTTTCGCCTATGTCGCCACCTTCGAGGTGATGCCCGAGGTGGAGCTGGCCGCACTCGAGGGCCGCGCACTCAAGCGTCCGGTCTGCGAGCTCGCCGAGACTGATCTCGACGCGCTGATCGAGCGGCTGCGCGACCAGCACAAGACCTGGACCCCGGTCGAGCGCGCCGCCGAGCAGGGCGATCAGCTCACCATCTCCTTCGCCGGCACCATCGACGGCGAGGCCTTCGAGGGTGGCTCGGCCGCTGACGTCGAGCTCGAGCTCGGCTCCGGGCGGATGATCCCCGGCTTCGAGGACGGTCTGGTCGGCGCCGCCGCCGGCGAGACCCGGACCGTCGAGGTGACCTTCCCCGAGGAGTATCAGGTCGAGGCGCTGGCCGGCAAGCCGGCGAGCTTCGAGATCACCGTCAGCCAGGTCGCCGAGCCGACCCTGCCCGAGGTCGATGGCGAGTTCGTCAAGCGCTTCGGCATCGAGGACGGCGACGTCGAGCGCTTCAAGAACGATGTGCGCGAGAACATGGCGCGCGAGTTGAAACAGCGTCTCGAGGCCCGCACCAAGGAAGCAGTGATGGACCTGCTGATGGAGGCCAATCCGGTCGAGGTGCCGCAGGCGCTGGTGCGCGACGAGATCGCCTCGATGCAGGAGGAGATGCGTCGCTCGGTGGGCGCCCAGGGCGAGGTGCAGTTGCCCGACGCGCTGTTCGAGGAGCCGGCGCGTCGCCGTGTCGCCCTCGGTCTGATCATCGGCGAGCTGGTCAAGCAAAACGAGCTCAAGGCCGATCAAGATCGCGTCCAGGCGATGCTCGACGAGATGGCCGCCACCTACGAGAACCCGCAGGCGGTGATCGACTACTACAAGGCCGAGCGTGGCCGCATGGCCGCGCTCGAGGCCGCGGTGCTCGAGTCCCAGGTGGTCGACCTGGTGCTCGGCCAGGTCTCGGTCGAGGACGAGGAAACCAGCTTCGAGGCGCTGACCAACCCGGGCGCCGCGGGCTGATCGACACCCACGCGATGCGTCCGCCGGTGACGGCGGACGCCTTCCAGAAGCCAATCCGCAGAGAGTTGAAGGCGTATCCCATGAGCAACATCGAGAGCCGCACCGACTGGAGGCCCGAGGCACTGGGGCTGGTGCCGATGGTCATCGAGCAGACCGCCCGCGGCGAGCGCTCGTTCGACATCTATTCGCGCCTGCTGAAGGAGCGCGTGATCTTCCTGGTCGGCCCGGTCGAGGACCACATGGCCAACCTGGTGGTCGCGCAGCTGTTGTTCCTGGAGTCGGAGAATCCGGACAAGGATATCCATCTCTATATCAACTCGCCCGGTGGCGCGGTCACCGCGGGCCTGGCGATCTACGACACCATGCGTTTCATCCGCCCGGATGTCAGCACCATGTGCATCGGTCAGGCGGCGAGCATGGGCGCGCTGCTGCTCGCCGGCGGCGCCGCGGGCAAGCGCTACTGCCTGCCGCATTCGCGGATGATGATCCATCAGCCGCTCGGCGGCTTCCAGGGGCAGGCCTCCGATATCGATATCCACGCCCGCGAGATCCTCTACATCCGCGAGCGTCTCAACCAGATCCTCGCCGAGCACACCGGTCAGTCGGTCGAGAAGATCGCCGAGGACACCGAGCGCGACCGCTTCATGGGTGGCGAAGCGGCCCAGGCCTATGGGCTGATCGATCGCGTCATCAGCGAGCGAGGTGCCGCCTCCGGCAAGGAGTAAGTGGCGCGACGCGCGACGTCGCAAGCGGTCGGAGTCAGGGGGCTTGTCGGGCGTCACCGGAGTGTGACGACCGCCAAGCCTTCGTCTCTTCACTCTCTTGCCATATAAGCGCAAACCGTTATGATTGAATTCGCCTCGATGGGGATTGTCCGATCCCCATCCCCAACCGACCCCCCGGAGAGCTATTCCCGATGAGTGGAAACAAGAGCGACGAAGGCAAGCTGCTCTACTGTTCGTTCTGTGGCAAGAGTCAGCATGAAGTCCGCAAGCTCATCGCAGGGCCGTCCGTGTTCATCTGCGACGAGTGCGTCGAGCTGTGTAACGACATCATCCGCGAGGAGATGCAAGAGGGCGTCGGCGAGGCCGCCAGCAGTCTTCCCAAGCCGCGTGAGATCAAGGCGCGTCTCGATGAGTTCGTCGTCGGCCAGGAGTTCGCCAAGAAGGTGCTCTCGGTCGCCGTCTACAACCATTACAAGCGTCTCGAGGTCGCCGAGGCCAAGGAAGACATCGAGATCGCCAAGAGCAACATCCTGCTGATCGGCCCCACCGGCTCCGGCAAGACGCTGCTCGCCGAGACCCTGGCGCGACTGCTCAACGTCCCCTTCACCATCGCCGATGCCACCACCCTCACCGAGGCGGGTTATGTCGGCGAGGACGTCGAGAACATCATCCAGAAGCTGCTGCAGAAGTGTGATTACGACGTCGACAAGGCGCAGAACGGCATCGTCTACATCGACGAGATCGACAAGATCTCGCGCAAGTCGGACAACCCCTCGATCACCCGTGACGTCTCGGGCGAGGGCGTGCAGCAGGCACTGCTCAAGCTCATCGAGGGGACCGTCGCCTCGGTGCCGCCGCAGGGTGGGCGCAAGCATCCGCAGCAGGAATTCCTCCAGGTCGACACCTCCAACATCCTGTTCATCGTCGGTGGTGCCTTCGCCGGGCTCGACAAGATCATCCAGAATCGTTCGCGCAAGACCGGTATCGGCTTCTCCGCCGAGGTCCACAGCAAGGATGACGGGCGGATGATCGGCGAGCTGCTCAGCGGCGTCGAGCCCGAGGACCTGATCCGCTACGGCCTGATCCCCGAGTTCGTCGGTCGACTGCCGGTGATGGCGACCCTCGAGGAACTCGACGAGGCGGCGCTGATGCGCATCCTCACCGAGCCCAAACACTCGCTGGTGCGTCAGTACGCGCGCCTGTTCGAGATGGAGGACGTCGAGATCGAGCTGCGTGAGGACGCGCTGCGCGCGATCGCCACCAAGGCGATGGAGCGCAAGACCGGGGCCCGCGGCCTGCGGACGATCATGGAGCAGGTGCTGCTCGACACCATGTACGAGCTGCCCTCCATGGAGCATGTCAGCAAGGTCGTCATCGACGCTTCGGTGATCGCCGGTGAGAACAAGCCGTTCCTGATCTACGACGGGATGGAGAAGCAGGCGGCATCGGGAGACTGATCGATCGCGCTGTCCCACCCCCAGGAGGCGGACGGACACCCGCCGCTGGACTGTCCGCCCGCCCCCCAATCCAGGCGCGCCGGCGCGTTGAACTGCGCGTCGGCCGCCCCGATCCTTTCCCCATCATCCAATCGTACCGACGTCGGCGTCCGTGGAACGGTCCCTGGGCTCGGCCCGATCGTACCGACCACGGCCCCGCGGGCCGTCGCTTTCAATGAGAACGGGTTTCCATGGCGCAACACGATTCCAACCTGACATCCTCGACTCCGCAGGAGCTGCCGGTGCTGCCGCTGCGCGACGTCGTCGTCTATCCGCACATGGTGATTCCATTGTTCGTCGGGCGCGACAAGTCGATTCGCGCGCTCGATACCGCCATGGCGAGCGACAAGCAGATCCTGCTGATCGCACAGAAGAGTGCCGAGGTCGACGACCCCGAGGTCAAGGATCTGCACGAGATCGGCACCCTGGCCAATATCCTGCAACTGCTCAAGCTGCCCGACGGCACCGTCAAGGTGCTGGTCGAAGGCAACCAGCGTGCCCGCATCGAGCGTTTCCTCACCACCGATGACGCCTTCTCCGCGGTCATCGAGCCGCTCGAGGAGACGCTCGAGACCGACGAGCGCGAGCAGGAGGTGCTGATGCGCTCGGCCGTCGGGCTGTTCGATCAGTACGTCAAGCTCAACAAGAAGGTGCCGCCCGAGGTGCTGACCTCGCTCTCGAGCATCGACGAGGCCGGTCGTCTGGCCGACACCATGGCCGCGCACATGTCGCTGAAGCTCGACGAGAAGCAGCGCGTGCTGGAGATGACCGATGTGCAGCTGCGCATCGAGCACCTGATGGGGCTGATGGAGTCGGAGAACGACATCCTGCAGATGGAGAAGCGCATCCGCGGGCGCGTCAAGCGCCAGATGGAGAAGAACCAGCGCGAGTACTATCTCAACGAGCAGATGAAGGCGATCCAGAAGGAGCTCGGCGAGCTCGAGGACGCCCCCAACGAGATCGAGGACCTGGCCAAGCGCATCGAGGAGGCGAAGATGCCTCGCGAGGCGCACAACAAGGCCCAGTCCGAGCTCAACAAGCTCAAGCTGATGTCGCCGATGTCGGCCGAGGCGACGGTGGTGCGCAACTATATCGAGACCCTGGTGCAGGTGCCGTGGAAGAAGCGCTCGCGTATCCGTAACGACATCAAGGTCGCCGAGGCGGTGCTCGACAAGGACCACTACGGGCTCGATCGGGTCAAGGAGCGCATCCTCGAGTACCTCGCCGTGCAGCAGCGGGTGCGCAAGCTCAAGGGCCCGATCCTGTGCCTGGTCGGTCCGCCCGGTGTCGGCAAGACCTCGCTCGGTCAGTCGATCGCCCGCGCCACCAACCGCAAGTTCGTGCGCATGTCGCTCGGTGGGGTGCGCGACGAGGCCGAGATCCGGGGGCACCGGCGCACCTATATCGGTGCGCTGCCGGGCAAGATCATCCAGAACCTCTCCAAGGCCGGTTCGCGCAACGCGCTCTTCCTGCTCGACGAGATCGACAAGATGGCGATGGACTTCCGTGGCGACCCGGCCTCGGCGCTGCTCGAGGTCCTCGACCCGGAGCAGAACCACGCCTTTGCCGATCATTACCTGGAGGTCGACTTCGACCTCTCCGAGGTGATGTTCGTCGGCACCGCCAACACCCTCAACATCCCCCCGGCGCTGCTCGATCGGATGGAGGTGATCCGGCTCTCGGGCTACACCGAGGACGAGAAGGTCGCCATCGCCGAGCGCTACCTGATCCCCAAGCAGACCAAGAACAATGGTCTCAAGCCCGGTGAGCTGGTGATCCGCGAGGCGGCGCTGCGCGACATCATCCGTCACTACACCCGCGAGGCCGGGGTGCGTAACCTCGAACGCGAGATCTCCAAGGTGTGCCGCAAGGTGGTCAAGGAGGTGCTGCTGAAGAAGCGCGACAGCGCCACCACGGTGACCGCCAAGTCACTGGAGAAGTATCTCGGGGTGCAGCGCTATCGCTACGGCCGCGCCGAGGAGCACGACCAGGTCGGTCAGGTCACCGGCCTGGCCTGGACCGAGGTCGGCGGCGAGCTGTTGCAGATCGAGTCGGCGTTGATGCCGGGTAAGGGCAAGCTCAGCTATACCGGTCAGCTCGGTGATGTGATGCAGGAGTCGATCCAGGCGGCGATGACCGTGGTGCGCTCGCGTGCCGAGGGGCTTGGGGTGCCGACCGATTTCCACAGCACCTTCGATGTCCATATCCACGTCCCCGAGGGCGCGACCCCCAAGGATGGTCCGAGCGCGGGCGTGGCCATGTGCACCGCGTTGGTCTCGGCGCTGACCAAGATCCCGGTGCGCTCGACGGTGGCGATGACCGGCGAGATCACCCTGCGCGGCGAGGTGTTGCCGATCGGTGGGCTCAAGGAGAAGCTGCTCGCCGCGCATCGCGGTGGGATCGAGGAAGTGATCATCCCGCTGGAGAACGAGCGCGACCTGGTCGAGATCCCCAAGAACATCAAGCAGCATCTGGAGATCCATCCGGTGCGCTGGATCGACGAGGTCCTCGATATCGCCCTGGTCCAACCGCCGCGCCCCGCCGGGGAGTCGGCCGAGGCCAAGGAGGCCGAGGAGGAGTCGGCCGACTCGGCCGAGGGTGCTCGAGATCAGGGGGCGCCGCTGCATCACTGATGTGATGGGCATGTCGCCGTCGGGTCGGCACCCGCACCCATCCGGGGTGCCGATCAACACCGCGATCGATGTTCCCGCTCCGGCCCATCGTCCGATGCCCCAGGGGGGCGGACGGTGCGTCGGCGGCGATCATTTGCTCTGTTGTATCGACGGAGTCCGATTCGATTGTTAAGGTCATGAGCGGTGCTGGCACGGTGATTGTGTCTGCTCATGATGGCTAATCTGCCATGTCAAGTGCCGCGGCTCTGCTTAACGGCGGGTTTTTGTGACCAACAGGCAGAAAAGCCGGTTGCCCTCGCATGGACTCCGATTTAGCATGCGTCAATCTTGAAGAAGGCTTGCGCACAGGGGTCTCCGGCCCCGCGTCCGATGCGTGGCATCCGCCTCATCGTCGTCGCGCAGTCAGTGTGTACCAAACGAGACAGGTAACAGGGGGATCAATGAACAAATCCGACCTCATCGAAGCCATGGCGGATGCCGCGGATATCTCCAAGGCTGCGGCAGCCCGTGCCCTCGATGCCTTCACCGACTCGGTCGCCGTGACCCTCAAGGACGGCGGTACCGTGTCGCTGATCGGCTTCGGCACCTTCAGCGTCAAGGAACGTGCCGCCCGTACCGGCCGCAACCCGCAGACCGGCGCGACCATCGAGATCAAGGCATCGAAGACGCCTGCATTCAAGGCTGGCAAAGCGCTCAAGGATGCCGTACAATAGCGCTTCGCCTTCGGGGGGAAGGATAAAAACTTCCTCCCAAGCCGAAGGGTGGGGTGCTTAGCTCAGCTGGGAGAGCATCGCCCTTACAAGGCGAGGGTCACAGGTTCGATCCCTGTAGCACCCACCAACACCGAAAAAAAAGGTGTTGCAAAGAAAAAAAATTGCAGTATAATGGCAATTCTTCTGGAGCGGTAGTTCAGTTGGTTAGAATACCGGCCTGTCACGCCGGGGGTCGCGGGTTCGAGTCCCGTCCGCTCCGCCAAATTCGATAAAAACGGGGCATCCGCAAGGGTGCCCCGTTTTTTTTTGGCCCACACCTTCGTTTGGATCGACCGCCATGCTTCAATCCATCAGGGATCGTGCCCAGGGCTGGATCGCCTGGGTCATCGTCATCTTGATCAGTATTCCGTTCGCGCTCTGGGGCATCCAGTCCTATCTCGGCATCAATGGCGAGACGGTGACGGCCACCGTCAATGGTGTCGAACTCACCGAGCGCGATCTCGATCGTCGGGTCCAGCAGACCCGCATGGAGCTACGCGAGCGTCTCGGCGCCGCCTATGACCCTGCCGCCTTCGACAGCGCCGAGCTGCGCCGCATGGTGCGCGAGGAGATGATCCGCGAGGTGCTGCTGATCGACGTCTCGCAGCGTCTGGGGCTGCGTGTCTCGGATCAGGAGCTCAAGCTGCGCATCCTCTCCGAGCCGGCCTTTCAGCGTGATGGTCGCTTCGACAACGAGGCTTTCCAGCGCCTGCTGCAACTGCAGGGGATGAGCGAGCAGCAGTTCGTCGAGCAGCTGCGCCGGCAGCTGACCGGCACCCAGCTGATCCGCGCGGTGGTGGCCAGCGAGTTCCCGACCCGTCTCGAACTCGAGCAGTTCCAGCGTCTCTCCGCACAGCAGCGCGACATCGACTATGCGCGCTTTGCCGCCGCCGATTATCTGAGCGACGAGCCGCTCGCCGACGAGACGATCGAGACCTACTACCAGGAACACGCCGAGCGTTTCCGCAGCCCCGAGCAGGTCAAGCTCGATTACGTGGTCCTCGACGTCGCCGAACTGGCCAAGGGCATCGAGATCGACGAGGCGGCGCTGCGCGAGGCCTATGCCGCCGAGCAGGGGCGGTTCGTCATGCCCGAGCAGCGACAGGTCCGTCATCTGCTGATCGCGCTGCCGCAACAGGCCGATGACGAACAGGTCGCCGCCGCCGAGCGCGAGATCACGGCGCTGCGCGCGCGCATCCTCGAGGGCGAATCCTTCGCCGATCTCGCCGCCGAGCACTCGGACGACCCCGGTAGCGCCGCCGAGGGTGGCGAACTCGGTCTGATCGAGCCGGGGATGATGGATCCGGTGTTCGACGAGGCGGTGTTCTCGCTGCCCGAGGGTGGACTGAGCGAGCCGGTGCGGACCCGTTTCGGCTATCACCTGATCGAGGTCGAGGCGGTCCGCCCCGGCGAGACCCAGCCGTTCGAGGCGGTCCGTGAGCAGCTGCACGAAGAGCAGGCGCGTGCCCAGGCCGAGTCGCTCTATTACGATCTCGGCGAGCGCCTCGCAACCCTCTCCTACGAGCGTCCGGACAGCCTCGAGCCGGTGGTCGAGGAGCTCGGCCTGGAGTTGCGTCAGAGCGATTGGATCGGACGCGAGGGTGGCGAGGGACTGCTCGCCGAGCCCGGTGTGCTGTCGGCGGCCTTCAGCGACGAGGTGCTGGTCGAGGGCAACAACAGCGAGCTGATCGAGCCCGATCACGAGCGGCTCAGCGCCGTGGTGGTGCGGGTGCGCGATCATCGCGAGTCGGCGCCGCGCCCGCTCGAGACGGTGCGCGAGGAGATCGTCGCCGCGCTGCGTGAGCAGCGCGCGCAGCAGGCCGCGATGGCCGCGGCGGAGGCGGCGCTCGCCCAGGTGCGCGACGGTGAGGCCGAGTGGTCCGAGGCGATGGCTGCGGCGGTGATCGAATCGGTCGGGCTGGTCGGGCGCGGCGCGGTGTTGCCCGAGGCGGTGCTCGATCTCGCCTTCAAGCTGCCGGCGCCGCAATCCGGAGAGTCTGAGCTGGAGGCGGTGGCGCTTGCCGACGGCGATGCCGTGGTGGTGCGGCTGACCCAGGTCGAGGATGGCGAGGTGACGGTCGGTGGCGAGGGCGCGACCATCCCGGAGGCCGGACTGCTCGCCGAACTCGCCGGGCGTGATCTCTATGATGCGCTGCTCGCCGACATCGAGCGTCGCGCCGAGATCACCCGCGAGCCACTGAGCGTGGACGACGACCAGCTCTGACCTTGCGACTTCGCTCGGGGACCGGCCACGCGGCCGACGCCCCGAGCGATGCGTGGCATCGCTGCTGCGCCATCAAGCGATATGCGATCGAACCGTCAGGTGGAGGCGTCATGACGCCGGCGCCGAGGCGGTTTTTTTGTGCGCGGCCTTGCTGATGCGCTCGTCGCCTGCCTGCTGTCCAGGGTTGTGTCCCTGGGGGGCGAGCGGTGCGCCGGGCGGGGGAGTGGGGCAGGGGGAGCGTGGGGGAGCGAGGCGTCGAGTGACGCCTCGGGGCGCCGCCGCGACCAGACGGGCGCGGCGGCGTGAGCGGGCTCAGCCGAGCCCGAGGATGTGGTAGCCGGTGTCGACGTAGAGGACGTCGCCGGTGATGCCGCTGGCCAGGTCGGAGCAGAGGAAGGCGGCGGCGTTGCCGACCTCCTCGATGGTGACGTTGCGGCGCATCGGGGTGCGCTCCTCGACCTGCTTGAGCATGTCGCGGAAGTCGGAGATGCCGGCGGCGGCGAGGGTGCGGATCGGGCCGGCCGAGACGGCGTTGACGCGGGTGCCGCGCGGGCCGAGCGAGGCGGCCAGATAGCGCACGTTGGCCTCCAGACTGGCCTTGGCCACGCCCATCACGTTGTAGTTGGGAACCGCGCGCACCGCACCCAGATAGCTCATGGTGAGCAGCGCGCCGTTACGCCCCTCCATCATCGCCCGCCCGCCCTTGGCCAGGGCGGCGAAGCTGTAGGCGCTGATCTCGTGGGCGGTGTTGAAGCCCTCGCGGGTGACCGCATCGACATACTCACCCTCGAGCTGCTCGCGCGGGGCGAAGGCGATCGAGTGGACGATGCCGTCGAGTCCGTCCCACTGCTCGCCGAGCGCGGCGAACAGCGCGTCGATGTCCTCGTCGCGGCTGACGTCGAGCGGCAGCACCAGGTCCGAACCGCACTTGGCGGCCATGTCGGTGACACGCGACTTGAGCTTGTCGTTCTGGTAGGTAAAGGCCAGCTCGGCGCCCTGGCGGTGCATCGCCTCGGCACAGCCCCAGGCGATCGAGCGGTTGCTCGCCACGCCGGTGATCAGAATCTTCTTGCCTTCAAGGAATCCCATGTTCGGTAGTCTCTCGCGTTCGCTGGCCGGGCGCGGGTGCGCCGGCGACCGTTCGGGTCGGGATCTGCTGATGGTCCGTGTTCACCCTTGGACATTTCAGTCAGATCATTCGATGATTGGGGATCGTTGCTCGGGGCTCTGGCACGGACACCCGCTCCTGTCGGGACCCGGGACCCGGGGCCGGGACGCTGGCGCCGGATCGGGCGCGGCGAGCCTCGCGGTCTCTCGGGCCGCAACCGATACCCCGTGGTTCGGGGACCGATAACAGTACCGAAACTCGTATTGAGGTGGAAGGGTGTACGCGAGGGAGAGGTCGATGAGCTGCGGTGCCGATGAGACCTGTGACCGGGGACCGAGGACGGTCGTCGTGGCGCGAAGCGGGTGAGGACGATGATGCCGATGGTGGACAAGGCGGCGAGATGGCGTGTGCTGTGGCGAGGCATCCGGGTGGTGTCGGTGATGTCGCTGCTGATCGCGGGGCTGGTCGCATGCGACGACCGCCCCTGGAACGATCCCTATCCGCGTGACACGGCCACCAGCAACACCCTCTACAGCTCCTTTGGCGAGCGACCCAAGCATCTCGATCCGGCGCGCTCCTACACCGTCAATGAAAACACCTTCATCGCCCAGATCTACGAGCCGCCGCTGCAGTATCACTTTCTCCACCGGCCTTACCAGCTGATCCCGCTCGCCCTGGCCGAGATGCCGCGGGTGCGCTTCTACGATGCCGCTGGCGAGCCGCTGCCCGATGACGCGCCCGCCGCGGCGATCGCCCGCAGCGAGTACGAGCTGCACGTCCGTCCCGGCACCCGCTACCAGCCGCATCCGGCCCTTGCTCGCGACGCCGAGGGCGCGCCGCGCTATCTCGACCTCGAGCCCGGCGCGCTCGCCGGGATCGACACCCTCGGCGACTTCGCCGAGCACGGCACCCGCGAGCTGGTCGCCGCCGACTTCGCCTATCAGATCAAGCGTCTGGCCGCGCCCTGGCTGCACTCGCCGATCAACGGGGTGATGGGCGAGCACATCCTCGGCTTCGCCGCGCTCGGCGAGCGGCTCGAGGCCGCGGACCCGGAGCAGGCGCGCGCCCGGGTGGCGCTGCTGCGCGACACCGAGTTCGAGGGCGTCGAGGTGCTCGATCGCTATCGGTTGCGCATCACCCTCGAGGGCAAGTACCCGCAGTTCTCCTACTGGTTGGCGATGCCCTTCTTCGCGCCCATACCCTGGGAGGCCGAGGCCTTCTACGCCCAGCCGGGGATGCGCGAGCGCAACCTGATGCTCGACTGGTATCCGGTCGGCACCGGTCCCTACATGCTCACCGAGAACAACCCCAACCTGCGCATGGTGCTCGAGCGCAACCCCAACTTCCACGGCGAGCGCTATCCCGACAGCGGCATGCCGGGCGATCGCGCCGCCGGTATCCTCGATGATGCCGGGGCGCCGCTGCCGTTCATCGATCGCGTCGTCTACAGCCTGGAGAAGGAGAGCATCCCGCGCTGGAACAAGTTCCTCCAGGGCTATTACGACTTCTCCGGGATCTCCTCGGACGCCTTCGATCAGGCGGTGCGGGTCGATGCCAGCGGCCGCCCCATGCTCACCGAGACGCTGGAGGCGCGCGGGGTCGAGCTGATGACCGCGGTCGAGCCGACGATCTTCTTCATGGGCTTCAACATGCTCGATCCGGTGATCGGCGGCGAGGGCCAGCGCGCGCGCCTGCTGCGTCGGGCGATCTCGATCGCGGTCGACATGGAGGAGTTCATCTCGATCTTCCTCAATGGTCGTGGCGTCGTCGCCCAGAGCCCGCTGCCGCCGGGCATCTTCGGTCATCGCACGGGCGAGGCCGGGATCAATCCCTTCGTCTATCGCTGGGAGGCGGGGCGGGCGGTGCGCCGCTCGCTCGACGAGGCGCGCACGCTGATGGTCCAGGCCGGCTATCCCGGCGGGCGTGATCGCGACACCGGTCGGGCGCTGACGCTCAACTACGAGGCGGTGGCCACCGGTCCCGACGACCGCGCACGACTCAACTGGCTGCGCAAACAGTTCGCCAAGCTCGGCATCGAGCTGGTGATCCGCTCCACCGACTACAACCGCTTCCAGGACAAGATCCGCAACGGCACCGGCCAGATCTTCTTCTGGGGCTGGAACGCCGACTACCCCGACCCGGAGAACTTCCTCTTCCTGCTCTACGGCCCCAACGGTCGGGTCGAGCACCAGGGCGAGAACTCGGTCAACTACACCAACCCCGAGTTCGACCGGCTGTTCGAGCGCATGCGCAACCTCGAGGACGGCCCCGAGCGCCAGGCGCTGATCGATCGCATGGTCGAGATCGCGCGTACCGACGCGCCCTGGATCTGGGGCTTCCACCCGCGCGCCTTCAGTCTCTATCACCGCTGGTATCACAACGCCTACCCCAACCAGATGGCCAACAACACCCTCAAGTACCGTCGTATCGACCCGGCGCTGCGCGCCGAGCTGCGCCGCGCCTGGAACCAGCCGGTGCTGTGGCCGCTGGGCGCGGCCGCCGCCGTGCTGTTGGCGCTGCTGCTGCCGGCCTGGTGGCTGGTGCGCCGGCGCGAGCGGAGTCGCGCGCTATGAGTGCCTATATCCTGCGTCGGCTGCTCTATGCCATCCCCATCCTGATCGGGGTCAACCTGCTGACCTTCGTGCTCTTCTTCGTGGTCAACTCGCCCGATGATATGGCGCGCATGCATCTCGGCGAGAAGCGGGTGACCGCCGAGGCGGTCGCGGCCTGGAAGGCCGATCACGGCTACGACAGGCCGATGCTCTACAACGCCGAGGCCGAGGGGCTGGGGCGGCTGACCGAGACCATCTTCTTCGACAAGTCGGTGCGGCTGTTCGTCTTCGACTTCGGCAGCTCCGACGATGGGCGCGACATCGGGCGTGATATCGCCCAGCGGATGTGGCCGAGCCTGGCGATCGCGCTGCCGGTGCTGCTGGTGGGGCTGGCCTTCAACATCAGCTATGCGCTGTTCATCGTCTTCTTCCGCGCCACCTATGTCGATCTGGCCAGCGTGGTGCTGCTGGTGACGATGATGTCGATCTCGGGGCTGTTCTACATCATCGGCGGCCAGTTCCTGCTCGGTAAGCTGTTCCAATTGGTGCCGATCTCGGGCTACGACAGCGGGCTGGCCGGGTTGAAGTTCCTGGTGCTGCCGGTGATCGTCGGGGTGATCGGCGGTATCGGTGCGGGGACACGCTGGTATCGCACCCTGTTTCTCGAGGAGATCGGTCGCGACTATGTCCGTACCGCCCGCGCCAAGGGGCTGGGCGAGCGCCTGGTGCTGTTCCGCCACGTGTTGCGCAACGCCCTGATCCCGATCCTCACCGGGGTGGTGGTGGTGCTGCCGCTGCTGTTCATGGGTAGCCTGATCACCGAGTCCTTCTTCGCCATCCCGGGGCTGGGCAGCTACACCATCGATGCGATCAGCAACCAGGACTTCGCCATCGTTCGCTCGATGGTGTTCCTCGGCGCCGTGCTCTATATCCTCGGGCTGATCCTCACCGACATCTCCTACACCCTCGCCGACCCACGGGTGCGGTTGCAATGAGTGGAGCGATGCCATGCCGTTGATGCCGGTGGTGCTGTGGACCGACGCGCTGCTCTATCTGTTGCTGGCGCTGCTCGGCGGGTTTGCCTGGCACGCCGCGCGTCACGAGCACCTGCGCGCGCCCTGGCGTCGGGTGGCGCGCTCGCGCATCGGGGTGGTCACCCTGGTGGTGCTCGGCTGCTATCTGCTGGTCGCGGTGCTCGACTCGGTGCATCTGCGGCTGCGTCTCGCTGACCAGTCCGGCGCGACGAGCGCCGAGACGCGCTACTCGCCCGAGGTGCTGAGCCTGCTCGACCTGGCGCTCGCCGGGCTGCGCAGTCAGTCGGAGAAGACCTACTCGGCGCCCTTCGCCACCCATCTCTACGTCAAGGAGGCGATCGAGCTGCCCGATGGCCGGGTGCTGCGCGATTATCCCCGTCTGGTGCACGGCGGCGCCCATCTCGACGACCCCGCCGCGCGTGGTCTCGACATCCTCTGGCGCGGGCTGCTCGGCGCGCTGCTGGGGCTGGCGCTGTGGGGGGCGATCCTGTTCGCGCTGAGCGCGGCACTGGCGCGGCGGCGCGGCATCACCCCGGCTTTGATGCGCGCGCGCATCAAAGCCGGGCGCACCGAGGTGCCGTGGCGTGCGGCGCTGCTCACCCTGGCGTCGATCCTGGCGCTCGGCGGGGCGGTGGCGCTGCTCGCCGGTCACTATCATGTCCTCGGCACCGACAAGGTCGGCGAGGACGTGCTCTACCAGGCGCTCAAGAGCGTGCGCACCGGGCTGCTGATCGGCACCCTGACCACCCTGGTGATGCTGCCCGCGGCGCTGCTGCTGGGGATCATGGCCGGTTACTTCAGGGGCTGGGTCGATGACCTGATCCAGTATCTCTACACCACCCTCAACGCCATCCCCGGGGTGTTGCTGATCGCCGCGGCGGTGCTGATGCTGCAGGTCTACATGAGCAACCACGCCGAGGACTTCGCCAGCCTGGTCGAGCGCGCCGACCTGCGCCTGCTCTTTCTCTGTCTGATCCTCGGCGTGACCAGCTGGACCGGGCTGTGCCGGTTGCTGCGGGGCGAGACGCTCAAGCTGCGCGAGTCGGATTATGTCCAGGCCGCCAGCGCGCTCGGGGTCGGTCATTTCACCATCATCGGTCGTCACATCCTGCCCAACGTGATGCACATCGTGCTGATCACCCTGGTGCTCGACTTCAGCGGTCTGGTGCTGGCCGAGGCGGTGCTCTCCTATGTCAACATCGGGGTCGACCCGACCATGAACAGCTGGGGCAACATGATCAACGGCGCGCGGCTGGAGCTGGCGCGCGAACCGGTGGTGTGGTGGTCGCTGAGCGCCGCTTTCGTGTTCATGTTCACCCTGGTGCTCGCCGCCAACCTGTTTGCCGACGTGGTGCGCGATGCCTTCGACCCGCGCCTGCGCGGCGCCGCCTGAGCCGTCGTGTCCACCCAACCCCGGAGGTCCCTCGCCGTGATCCGCCATCGTCGCCACGCGTCCGTCATCCTCGTCGTCCCGGGGGGCTGGCGATGAGCGCGCCGCTGCTCGAGGTCGAGGGGCTGAGTACCACCATCGGCGCGGCGCGGGTGGTCGACGACCTGCGACTGGAGCTGGCGCGCGGCGAGACCTTCGCGCTGCTCGGCGAGTCGGGCTGCGGCAAGTCGATGACCGCGCTGTCGCTGATGCGGTTGCTGCCGCCGGCGGGACGGATCGAGTCCGGTGCGGTGCGACTCGACGGGGTCGACCTGCTGCGGCTCAGCGAGGCCGAGATGCGCCGGGTGCGTGGCGCGCGTCTGGCGATGATCTTCCAGGAGCCGCAGACCTCGCTCAACCCGGTGATGCGGATCGGCGCGCAGATCGCCGAGGCGGTGCGGCTGCACGCGGGCGCCGCTGCTGCGGCGGTGGATGCGCGGGTGTTGGAGTTGCTGCACGCGGTCGGCATCCCCGACCCCGAGCGGCGCGCGCGCGAGTATCCGCACCAGCTCTCGGGCGGGATGAAACAGCGGGTGATGATCGCCATGGCGCTCGCCGGTGATCCCGAGCTGCTGATCGCCGACGAGCCGACCACCGCGCTCGATGTCACCATCCAGGCGCAGGTGCTGGGCCTGCTCAAGACCCTGCAGCAGCAAAGCGGGCTGGCGGTGTTGCTGATCACCCACGACCTCGGGGTGGTGGCCGAGACCGCCGAGCGGCTGGCGGTGATGTATGCCGGCGAGATCGTCGAGACGGCAACCACCGCCGCCTTCTTCGCCGCGCCCGCGCACCCCTACAGCCGCATGCTGCTCGACAGCCTGCCGACGGCGGACAAGCGCGGCGCGCGGCTTGCGGCCATCCCCGGGCGGGTGCCGCCGCTCGATCGCGCGTTCACCGGCTGTCGCTTCGTCGAGCGCTGTCCGCGCGCGCTCGCGCGCTGCGCCGAGCAGTTGCCGCCCTGGCACGAGGCCGGGGCGGGGCACTGGGTGCGCTGCCATCTGTGGGACGCCGACCAGGTCGACGCCGCCACCGTGGCCGCGCCTGCGGTGGCGGAGGGTGAGCATGCGCCCGCCGGGGAGGATGCGGCCCCGCTGCTCGAGGTCGCCGATCTCAAGGTGCACTTCCCGATCCATCGTGGGGTGCTGCGCCGGGTGGTCGGGCAGGTGCGCGCGGTCGACGGGGTGTCACTGCAATTGCGCCCGGGCCGTACCCTGGCGCTGGTCGGCGAGTCCGGCTGCGGCAAGACCACTGCCGGCAAGGCGCTGCTGCAGCTGATCGCGCCCACCGCCGGCTCGATCCGTTACCAGGGCCACGAGTTGGCTGGGCTCGGCCATCGCCGGATGCGCCGCTTCCGCAAGGACCTGCAGATCATCTTCCAGGACCCGCACGCCTCGATGAATCCGCGCATGCTGGTCGGTGACGTGATCGGCGAGGGGCTGCAAGCGCTGGGGCTGGCGCGCACCCGCCCGGAGCGGCTGCGCCGCGCCGCCGAGCTGCTCGAGCTGGTAGGGATGCCGGGTGCGGCCGTCGAGCGCTATCCGCACGAGTTCTCCGGCGGGCAGCGTCAGCGCATCTGTATCGCCCGCGCGCTCGCCGTCGACCCCAGGGTGATCGTCTGCGACGAGCCGACCAGCGCGCTCGACGTCTCGGTGCAGGCGCAGATCCTCAACCTGCTCAAGGATCTCCAGGCCCGTCTCGGTCTGTCCTATCTGTTCATCACCCATGACCTGTCGGTGGTCGCCTATCTCGCCCACGAGGTCGCGGTGATGTATCTGGGCCGGGTGGTCGAGCGGGGAAGGGTCGATGAGATCCTCGAGCGTCCGCGTCATCCCTATACCCGCGCGCTGCTCTCGGCGGTGCCGGTGGCCGACCCCCGGGCCGAGCGGCGTACCCTGCGTCTGGAGGGCGACATGCCCTCGCCGAGTGCGCCGCCGCCAGGCTGTCACTTCCATCCGCGCTGCCCCGAGGCACGCCCCGAGTGCGCCCTGGCCTATCCCGAGGGGCGGGCGGTCAGTGCGACGCATCGTGTCCATTGTCTCCTCGTCGAGGCCGGGCGCTGAGTGCCGGGCCAGGGCGTGATCGTCCATGCCTATTGGGGTGTAAATGAGAATCTATTTCATTTAGAGGCGGTCTGGGTCTATGCTTGTCCTCAAGGTAATCGAGGAGGGTAGCGACCATGATCAAGACACTCACCTTCGGCGCGGTGCACATGACGGTGGCCTTCACCGTGGCCTATGTGATGACCGGCAGCTGGGTCGTCGGCGGCGCCATCGCCCTGGTCGAGCCGATGATCAACACCGTGGCCTATTTCTTCCACGAATTGGTCTGGGAGCGGATCCGCAAGCGGCCGAAGATGATTGCGACCGCTGAGGTCTAGGCGGGGATGCCCGATGTTGCCGGTGACGGCCGTCTGGCGTTGTGATTCGACAGGAGTCTGACGCCTTCGATTCATCTCGGGACGGGGTGTTGTGCTGGCGCGGTCGATCCTTTGGGGTTGCGTTAGTTCTGTGCTCGACTTATTTTTGCGCATTGGACTCGCTGCTGGCGCAACCACTCACCAATGGACCTTGGATGATCGAGAAAAAGCACATCCTGTGTGTGGACCCCGAACCCTTCAAGCTACGCATCCCTGCGTTGCTCGGTCGCCGGGGGGTCAAGGTTGCGCTGAACGCGGCCAGTGATCAGGCGTCGCTCGATCAGGCCCTGAGCGAACCGGGACACTGGGATCTGGTGTTGTGTGAGGCCGGGTCCTTCTTCGATCTGGCCCTCGATGAGCGTCTTGATACGATCGGTGACGTCCTCGATGCATCGGTGGTGCTGATCAAGCCCAGAGACAGCCAGCTCTCGCCGGCCGAGGGCTATCGGTGGGGCGCGGCCGATGTGGTGATGAAGGGCGATACCGACCACTTGCTGATGGTCTGCGAGCGCGAACTCGGCAATGCCGTGCTGCGCCGGCGCTTGCGCATGCTCGAGCAGGTCGAGACCGCATCGCCGGGGGTGGCGCCGGGGCATGCCGACAGTCGTGAGGGGCGGCGAGGAGGGCGTGCTGTGGTGATCCCGACCATCACCGACCTGAGCAAGGCCGCGACCCATGATTCCGAGCCCCAGACCGAGTTCGTCGCCGAAACCACCGTCCACGAGTCCGGGTTGTCGGCCGAGCAGTTGCGGATCAAGTCGCTGATCGATGAGGGCGGTCTGACCCTCGAGTTCCAGCCGATCGTGCCGCTCGAGGCGCCCGAGCGGGCCCGCAGTCAGTTCGAGGCACTGGTGCGGCTCAAGGACGAGTCCGGGGCGCTGATGCTGCCCGGCGACTTCCTGCCGACCATCGCCGAGGCGGGCTGGATGGGCAAGATCGATCTGTGGATCTACCGGCGGGCGCTGACCATCCTCGAGGAGCTGCAAGGTGCCGGTCGCGCCGATGCCATGCTGTTCGTCAACCTCGCTACCGAGACCCTGCGTTCGCGCGCCCTGATCAAGGCCATCGGCGGCTTCACCTCGGCGGCGCGTATCTCCTCGGGCTCGATCGTGGTCGAGCTCCATCGCGATGCCTTCGTGCGCGAACCCGAGGGGGTGGAGCAACTCGCCGAGCTGCTGCGTCTCAATCGTCATGGTCTCCTGTTGGAAGACCCCGGTGTCGGCGACTGTCGCTTTCTCGAGCGTCACGGCGGGCTGATGACCCATGTCAAGCTCAACCGCAGGATCACCCGTGGTCTGGTCGAGGGCGAGGTCGAACAGCGGGATCTCGACCGTCTGGTCGGTTGCGCCCATGCCCGCGACATCCAGGTGATCGCGCTGGCGGTGGAGAGCGCCCGGCTGCTGCCGATGCTGTTCAGCGCCGGGGTCGATGCCATCCAGGGGCACTTCGTCAGCATGCCCTATCAGGACCTGATGTACCCGGCGGTTCAACGCATCGAGTCCGAGTCGAGCTTCATCGAATCCTGAGCGTGCGGTGCGCCAGACGCAGATTTTCGTCGCCAAGGGCGGGATTCAGGGTTACACTAGCCAGCATGAGAATTTCGATTCCGCTTTACTGAAGGCCGCCTCCGTCGCATTTCCCCCACTCGCGGTATCACCGCCGATCACCATCGCATTTCCCCCAACGCTCGTTGTCCCGACCGCATGGCTGTCGTCTTGCGTGGAACAGGCGAGGTGTATCCATCATGTTCGTCCCGATAGCAATGACAGCCGCTGGCCGTGTTGCCTGAGTGGTCCTGGTGATGATGTGGTGATAATGAAACGGTGCAAAAGGGATGACGGCGAACGCCCATGTTGCGATTACGTTCTCCGGTTTACACTGGCCAAATAGAATCGCATAATGACGAAGAAGCACTGGTGATGCAGGACGCATCACCTCGAGAACGAATACGCCGGATGCGTGTGCTTGATGGAAGGATAGTTACGCGGGACCCCATGGAGTCGGAGTCCGGTGTCGGGTTGACGGTCATGTTGGCCGCGGGCCCGGCGAACCGGCCCAGTGCCGCCCTAGGTGGCCAGTGGTCGTCCCGCTCGGAACCAATACCGCCCGATCAATCGCATGGGGCCACGGGCCTTGAGATCACCGCGAAAGCGACTGCCGCTCTGTGTGAGCGTCGCTGCCGAACGGTTGATGCTCGGTCACGATGATGCCCCTTCCCCCGGTCAGGACAGCCATGGTCATCAGTGTGTGATGACAGGTCGTCCGTGCTCGTGGAGGTATGCCGAACGGCATTTCGCACGCCACTGAGTGGTGTGTGGCG
The DNA here is from genome assembly GCF_003718685.1 of Marichromatium sp. AB31. Taxonomy (NCBI): domain Bacteria; kingdom Pseudomonadati; phylum Pseudomonadota; class Gammaproteobacteria; order Chromatiales; family Chromatiaceae; genus Marichromatium; species Marichromatium sp. AB31. The sequence goes on from NZ_RHFI01000017.1 coordinate 35,861, forward strand.
CTCGGCACGCCGCGGAAGCCTGGTCTCGTTCATCGACACGGGTCGATAACGGATATGGTGCGACACCTGGTGTCGCCACCGATTGCGGGATGCCTGCGTGGCTCCCGTTCGATTCGTCATCCTGTCCGTGACAGGGTGATGAAGCCGCGCTCGTAATTGCGTGCGGGACGCGGATTTTTAGCAATACCGGCGAGATGAATGCCGGTGCTTTATATTGTGATGAGGTTGATATGCCAGGCGAAATGGTTTCCGGGACGGTTAAGTGGTTCAACGACGAGAAGGGTTACGGTTTTATTGCGCGTGAAGGCGGCAAGGACGTCTTCGTGCATTACAGCGCGATCAATGGCGCTGGTGGCCGCAAGACCCTGCTCGAGGGTCAGCAGGTGACCATGCAGGTCACCCAGGGCCCGAAAGGCCCCCAGGCCGAGAACGTCAACCCGGTCTGAGCCTGATCCTGGCCCGGCCCCTGGGGCCCGGGCCGATCAGGGCGCGGATCGGGTGCCCGTCACCCGATCCGCTGTTCTCCCGACGCCCATGCCCGTCGGATGTGAGCCGATTCAGTCGGTGCGTTTACGAAAGTGCATGATCCCCCAGCGCAGATAGCCGGCGCGCCCCGCCTCGACCCAGCGCGTGAGACCGTCCTGCATGCGCGCGGCATAATTCGCCGAGATCTTCCCTGCCAGCTGTTCGCGCGACCTCTCCAGCACCTCCCCGACCCGGCTATAGTGAACCGCCAGCTGTTCGGTGAGATCGATGATCTCGACCTCCTCGAGCCCGTTGTCCACGGCCGTCGTACGATAGAACCTGAATGACCCCAGTGTGCTGAGATGGATACGCTCGAGCACCGGCTGCAGCACCCCTGACGGACAGTCGTCGGTCTGCATCGGGTCAGTGAAGACGAAGCGCCCGCCCGGGCGTAACACCCGTGCCACCTCGGCAATCACCCGCTCGCGCTCGCCGCTGTGCAGGATGGCGTCCTGCGACCACACCAGATCGACGCTCGTCTCGGCGAGCGGGATCGACTCGAAGCTGCCGTCACGCACATCGATGCGATCCTCCAGTCCCTGCTCTCGATTCATCGCGCGGTTGCGCGCGTTCTCCTTCTCGCTGAGGTTCAGGCAGGTCACCGTGCAGCCGAAGGTGGCGGCGAGATAGCGCGCCGCGCCGCCGAATCCCGAGCCGATGTCGAGCACCCGGGTCTCCGGGGTGATGGGCGCGGCGACCGTCGCCATGCGCTCGACGGTACGGCGGCTGGCCGTGGCGATCGCCTCCTCGGCATGCTGGTAGATGCCGATATGGATGTCCTCACCGCCCCAGACGTGGAAGTAGAAGTTGTCGGCATCCTCGCTGTTGTAATAGTTGCGGGCGGTCTCGACGACCTCGGAGTAGGGCGTGCTCATGCGTTCTCGTCCTCCTGGCGATAGCGCTTCTCGGCGACGTGGATGAAGAAATCGGGCTGATCCTCGCGATAGGTCTCCTTGAAGTCGCCGTAGGTGGTCACCTTCTGGAAGCCGACCTCGTGCAGCAACCGGCGCAGATAGTTCTTGCGCAGCGGGAACATATTGAGATGGAAGACGTTCTCGCCGGGGAACTCGTAGCGGAAGCGGGCGAGCGAGTCGTCGACGTGCTCGGGGGTGGCGCGGACGTTGTCGCCGCAGTAGTAGAAGTCGTGGCTGGGCGCGACCTGGTGATCGAGCAGGGCGTCGTAGTTGCGCTGGTCGATGATCAGGATGCCGTCGTGACGCAGTGTGGCGTAGAACTCGGCGAGTGCCTTGCGGCGGTCGCGCTCGTCGAACAGATGGGTGAAGGAGTTGCCGAGACAGATCGCCGCGTCGTAATAGTCGTGGACGTCCTGGTTGAGCCAGCGCCAGTCGGCCTGCACGGTGCGCAGCAGCTTGCCGTGGCTGCGGGCGTTGGAGAAGGCCTTGGCCAACATGTTGGGATTACCGTCGGCGCTGGTGACCTCGAACCCTTCCTTGAGCAACCGGACCGAGTGGAAGCCGGTGCCGGTGGCCACATCCAGCACCTTGCGTGCACCGTGCTCGCGCAGTACCCGGACGAAGAAGTCGCCCTCGCTCTGGGCGCGTCCGTCCCAGTCGATCAGCTGGTCCCACTTCTCGACGAAGGACTGGATGTATTCGGCCTGGTAGTGATCGGTGTGTCTGACTGCAAGCGGGTCGTTGCCATAGTCCTGCTGGGTATGCGTGGGGTTGTACATGGCGTCGCTCCTGGGCCTGCTCGGGTCGGTGGTGATGACGTGTGTACGCCTCGCGGGGTGGCGATTCAGTGGCCAGTGCGGAGATGGCGCACGGCATGGCGATACACGAGAGGTCTTCTTCTGGCGCCGGAATACACCCTGGTATACAGGGGGCGCTCACTGAAAACAGCGCGATTGCGCACTCGAAGTGGCAGCTGGATGCCGCCGGATGATGGTCGGGGTGGCCCCGACTGGAAGAGGGTTTTATCCTACAGGGCTGACACCACGAATCAACCCGCTCGTGGATTTTGTTTCATTTAAATCTTTGTTTTCGCTATCAGAGAATCTGATTGCCGGGCCGTGCCTGTTGGCTCGCCGGGGCCTCTGAGGCGTCGGCGGGAGCGGAAAAGGGTGCACCTGGAGCGGGCGAGGAGGGAGACTGGCGGGGGGAGGTCGAGTGCGGTTTGGTTGGCTTTCTATCCGTGTTCGATCGTCTCCCGATCCGGCATGCTGCTCAGTCGTCCGGCCTGGGTCGCGACCTGCTCGATATCGTGATCGATGCGCAGGGCGTCACCGATGCGAGCGGCGCGCTCGAGCGCGTCGAGTGCGGCATCGAGTGCCGGTACGCCACAGTAGCGGATGACCGTGCGCATCTGATGGACGTAGTCGGCCAGGCCCGGCCAGTCGCTCTCGGCTCGACAGGCGCGCAGCGCCTCGAGTTCGGCCGGCAGCTCCGCGCGCAGGGCGCAGAACAGCTCGTGGGCGAGCTCAGCGTCGCCGCCCACGCTGGCAAGGGCTGCTGCTGGATCGCGAAGCGGTTGTGCGGGTGCTGGGGTCGGCATCATCGTGCTCCACCGCCGAGTGTTTCGGCGACTCTAACCCCAGTTCCCCTTTCCGTCCAACCCGCGCGGCTCATTGCTCGTGCAGTGCCCGCACCGGGTCGAGTCGCGCCGCGCGCAGCGCCGGGACGACCCCGGCGACCAGCCCGAGCAGCAGTGCGCCGCACTCGGCCAGCAACACGAAGTCCCAGGCCGGTTGCAGCGGCAGCCCCGGCAGTGCGAGCCCGAGCAGCACCACCACCAGTGCGCCGATGGCGAGTCCGACGAGTCCGCCGAGCAGCGCCAGCAGCATCGCCTCGAGCAGGAACAGCCAGCGGATCTGCTCGCGTCCGGCGCCGAGCGCGCGCAGCAGCCCGATCTCGCGCCGACGCTCGCCGACGGCGATGGTCATGATGGTGAGGATGCCGATCCCGCCGACCAGCAACGAGATCGCGCCGAGCGCCCCGACCACCGTGGTCAGCGCGCCGAGCACCGACCCGAGTACCGCGAGCATCTGGTCCTGGGTGGTGATGGTGAAGTCCTCGGTGCCATGACGACGGATCAGCAGCGCGCGCACCCGTTCGGCCACCACCGCGCTGTCGGCATGACGGTCGTAGAGCAGGTCGATCTCCATCAGGCTGTCGCGGTCGAACAGTGCCAGCGCCCGCTCGGCGGGGATGTAGAGGGTGTCGTCGAGGTCGAAGCCGAGCATCTGGCCCTTGCGCGCCATCACCCCGATCACCCGATAGGGCTCGCCGCCGACGCGGATACGGGCGCCGAGCGGCGAGTGCTGGCCGAACAGCTGCACCGCCAGCTCCGCCCCCAGCACCGCGAAGGCCGGCGGATTGGCGCCGCGTTCGGGGAGGAAGCGACCGCTGGCCAGCCGCATCGACCAGATCTCGGGGACCCCGGGACCGGCGCCGAACACCGTGGTGCGGCGGCTGCGCCCGGCGTGCTCGACGGCGACATTGCCCTGCACCACGGGGACCACTGCCTCGACCTCGGGGAGACGCGCGAGCGCACGGGCATCCTCCAGGCTCAGTGGCCGGACGTTGGAGACCAGCGCCCCGGACATCCCCAGGGTGGTGGTGCGTCCCGGCGAGACGGCGATCAGGTTGGTGCCGAACTGGCTGAACTCGGCGAGCACGAAGCGGTGCACGCCCTCGCCGATCGCCGTCAGCAGCACCACCGCGGCGACCCCGATGGCGATCCCGAGCACCGTCAACAGGCTGCGACCGGGGCGCTCGCCGACCGCGCCCAGGGCATAACGCATCAGGTCCGTGGTGCGCATCGTTCCGTGCCTCAACGACCGTTGAGCGCCGCGACCGGATCGAGCCGCGCGGCCCGTCGTGCCGGCAGCAGTCCGAACACCAGCGCGCTGCCCAGTGCGGTGAGCACCGCCGCCAGGCTCGCCCAGAGGGGTGCGGCGAGGGTGAACCCGGCGAACTGGCGGTCGATCAGCCAGAGCAGGGCGTGACCGCACCCCAGCCCGGCGAGACTGCCGAGCGCACCGAGTATCAGGGCCTCGGTGAGGAAGAGCGCGCGCACCTGGGCCGCACTCGCCCCCAGCGCCTTGAGCAGCCCGACCTCGGCGCTGCGCTGGGAGACCGACACCAGCATCACGTTCATGATCAACACCCCGGCGACCACCAGGCTGATCGCAGCGATCGCCGCCACCGCCAGGGTGAGCGTCGAGAGGATCTGGTCGAAGGTACCGAGCAGCGCGTCCTGGGTGATCACGGTGACATCGTCCTCGCCCTCGTGGCGGTCGCGGACGATGGCACGGATCTGCTCGGCGGTGACCGTCAGATCGGCGCCGACTCGCCCCTGGACCAGCACCCGGAACAGCCCGGGGTTGTCGAACACCGCCTGGGCCGAGGCCACCGGGATCAGTGCCAGGTCGGCCATGTCGGTGCCCAGCGACACACCGCCGCCGGCGAGCACGCCGATCACCCGGAAGCGCCGGTCGGCGATCCGGATGCGCTGCCCGAGCGGGCTGGCGGTGCCGAACAGCTCGCGCGCCAGGGTCGCGCCGAGCACCGCCACCGGCGCCGCGCGCCCGGGATCGGCGCCGGGCAGAAAGCGCCCGGCGGCCAGCGTCAGTTCGCGGATGGCGAGATAGTCGGCGGTGGTGCCGAGGATGCCGACCTCGCGCGCCAGCGCCCCGGTCGACACCGGGGCCTCGCCCATCGCTACCGGGGCGACCCGCGCGACCCCCGGGGCGCGCAGCAGCGCCAGGGCGTCGTCCAGGGTGAGGTCGCGTGGGGTCTCGCCGAGCAGGGGTGGTGCGCCCCCGGTGGTCTCGTTGCGCCCGGGGACGACGATCAGCAGCCGGGTGCCGAGCTGGCTGAACTCGTCGAGCACGAAGCGGCGCGCGCCATCGCCGATCCCCGACAGGACGACCACCGCCGCGCAGCCGAGGGCGACGGCCAGCAGGGTCAGCGCGGCGCGGCCGGGGTGGGCGACGAGCGCGCGCAGTGCGGTGGTGGCGGTGTCGCGGGGGCGCATCAGTCGGCTGCCTGGTCGTCCTCGGTCATGGCATAGCGGTCGCGCCCCTGACGCTTGGCGCGATAGAGGGCCTGATCGATTGCGCGGAAGAAGGTCGCGCGGTCGTTGCCGGGACAGAAGGTGCCGACCCCGAGGCTTGCGGTGACCCGTCCGGCACGGGGGAAACGGTGTGCGCGGACGGTCCCGAGCAGGTCGCGTGCGAGCTGCTCGGCCTGACGGCGCGAGGTGTCGGGCAGGATCAGCGCGAACTCCTCGCCGCCCCAGCGCGCCAGACTGTCGCTGGCGCGCGTGCGTGTGGCGAGCAGCTGCGCGAACTCGTGCAGTACCGCGTCGCCGACATCGTGTCCCAGGGTGTCGTTGATTCGCTTGAAGTGGTCGAGATCGAGCAGGATCAGCGAGAAACAGCGCTGATGACGACCGGTCTTGGCGATCTCGCGCGCGAGCATCTCGTCGAACATGGTGCGGTTCCAGATGCCGGTGAGCGGGTCGGTCATCGACAGGATGCGTATCCGGTTGAGCGCCTCTTCGCGGGTGTGCTCGTAATAATGGATGATGCCGCCGCCGATGAGTAGCGCGACGGTGATGTTGAACAGCGTCTGGGCGGGGCAGGTGATGCTCCAGTGCCCCCAGCCGTAGACGAAGGTGGTGAGGACCGCGGCGATGAATAGCAGGTAAGCGAGGGTGGCCGCGCGCAGACCGTGCAGTGGATAGACGAACAAGGGGTAGAGCAACAGCAGCACATAAGGGTTGGTGTCGCCCTCGGTATGGACGATCAGATACAGCAGCATCGCGCCCGCGGAGGACGAGGCCAGCCACGCCGGCCCCTGCAGGCTGGCGTGACGGCGAAAGCGCCACAGCGCCAGCAGTATGGCTACGACCATCGCCAGCTCGATCAGGGCGAGTCTCGAGTCGCCGATGATGATGAGGTTGAACAGTGCGGCAACGCTCATCAGCGCAGTGAGCGTGAGCAGAATGAAGTTGAGCAGCTGCGCGCGACGAAACAGCAGCGGGTCCCGAGCGAAGCGCTGTGGCGTCTCGAGCAGGCGCTTCAGCGACTGCAGTGGCATGGGCATGGCGAGGGTGCCTGGTACAGGTGTGTTGCCGGGGATCGCGAAGTGCGATGGGGCGAATCCTGCCGTCCTGGTGCACGTGCGTCCATGCAGAGGCCTCGGTGTGGACCGTCAGTGGGCACGGATGCCGCCGTCCTCCATGTCGATGCGCCGTCCGGCGCGTCCGCCCACGACCGGGTCGTGGGTGACCACCACCAGGGTGACGCCCTGGTCGTTGAGCGCCTCGAGGGTGGCGATCACCTCATCGCCCGAGCGTCGGTCGAGGTTGCCGGTGGGTTCGTCGGCGAGCAGCAGCCCCGGTTGCATCACCGTGGCCCGGGCGATCGCCACGCGCTGGCGCTGGCCGCCGGAGAGCTGGTCGGGGCGGTGGTCGGCGCGGTCGGTCAGCCCCAGCCGGTCGAGCGCCTGGGCGACTCGCTCGCCTCGCGCCGCGGGTGCGATGCCGGCGAGCATCAGCGGCAGCTCGACGTTCTCCGCGGCGCTCAGTCGCGGGATCAGGTGGAAGGACTGGAAGACGAAACCGATGCGGTTGCCGCGCAGCGCAGCGCGCGCCTCCTCGTCGAGGCCGGTGGTCTCGATGTCGTCGAGCCGGTAGCGGCCCTGGTCCGGGCGGTCGAGCAGACCGAGGATGTTGAGCAGGGTGCTCTTGCCCGATCCCGACGGGCCCATGATAGCGACATAGTCGCCAGTGTCGATATCCAGCTCCACCCCATGCAGAGCCCGCACCTGCTGCTCGCCGACACGGAAGCTGCGACTGATCCCCCGGAGCGCGATCATGGCGCCGGCTCGATACGAGCGCCGTCGGTCACGTCCTCACCGCCGAGCGTGCGCGCCACGCGGTCGCCGGGCGCGAGACCGGAGCGGATCTCGGTGCGCTCCCAGTTCTCGATCCCGATGCGGATCTCGCGTCGTTGCAGTCGTCCGCTGGTCGGATCGAACAGCAGCACGCTTGGCGTGAGGCCGGCCTGGATCGCCGCGGTGGGCAGTTGCAGGACCTGTTCGCGGCGCTCGACCACGATCTCCACGTCGGCGCTGTAGCCGGCGAGCAGTGGCGTGTCGGTCGGCGGTTCGGTCATCACCACCTCGATCTCGACGGTACGCGCCTGCTTCTCCTGGTCGAAGACATAGGGAGCGATGCGGCGCACCACCCCGGCGAAGACCCGATCGCCGAATGCATCGAGGGTGATCCGCGCCTCCAGCCCGAGGGCGATGCGCGCGGCGTCGACCTCGTCGATGGGGGCGGAGATGTAGTAGCAGGCGTCGTCGATGAGATCGATCGCAGGGGGTGTGGGGATGCCCGGCGGCGAGGGGGTGACGTACTCGTTGAGCTCGCCCGAGACCTCGGCGACCACTCCGGCGAAGGGGGCGACGAGCCGGGTCCGCTCCAGCTCGGCGCGCGCAACCCCGATCTGGGCCTGGCTGACCTCGGCGTTGGCGCGTGCCGCCTCGCACTCGGCTGCGCCGGCGCGGGCGGCGGTCTGGGCGCGGTCGAGCGCCTCCTCCGAGGTCATCGCACGGGTATCGAGCCGGCGCTGGCGCTCGGCCTCGCGCCCGGCCTGCTCGGCGTGCAGACAGGCGGCGCGGGCGCGGGCCGTGGCCGCTTCGGCCTCGCGCTCGGCGAGCTCGACACGGGCGACGAGGTCGCGGTTCCAGAGTTCGAGCAACAGCTCGCCGGCGCCCACCCGATCGCCCTCGTGGACCTCGAGACGGGCGATCTGACCGCCCAGGCTGGGCGCGAGCCGGGCACGCCGACAGGCCTTGACGGTGCCGGCGCGGGTGTTGGCGACCAGCCGCTCGATGGCGCCCTCGCTGACCGCGACCAACTCGACCCGGGGCGGTCCGGGTCGACTGATGTACCACCACAGCAGCAGCGCGCCGCCGAGCGCGAGGACGAGCAGGAGGGAGGGCGACGGCCTTTTCATCGGGGACGGTGTCCGAGGCTGGTCGGGGCACCATTGTAGCGCGCCGGACCAGCGGGTGCGATGCGTGGCTCAGGCCTCGCGTCTACCGAATGCCTCGGTCGGCAGCACCAGTAGCAGCAGCAGCAGCAGCAGATCGAGACCGGCGATCAGCTCGTGACCGAACAGCGCCCCGATCATCAGGCTGAGCAGCGCAATCAACAGCAGTATCCACCAACCGGGCAGCCCGGCGTCACGGATGCGCTTGGCGGCGATGTTGGCCTGGGCGACCAGCAGCACGGCGGCGATGGCGACCAGCACCGCCAGCTTGATGTCGGCGATCAGCGCCGAGTCCTCGGGCCCCTTGGCGAGGCCGAAGCTGGCCAGCACCAGCAGGGCGATCAGGGCGGCGTGACAGCCGAGATAGGCGAGGCGGGAGAGACGACCGTGCTTGATGTCGCCAAAGAAGATCGTGAGCATGTCTGGGTCTCGTTGCGGGGTTCTCGTTCGGGACGCGATCGGCTGGCGCTGCGCCCCACGGATGCGGCCGCTCGGCGCGCGTCTCCCAGAGTATACCCGGCCTGCGTCGCCTGCCCGGCTGCGCTAGCATGGACGACGAACGGTCGAAACCTTGGGGATGGACAGTGTCGCAACGCGAGATCATCGAGTCATTGCGCGCCGCGCCCCTGCTCGCGCGGCTCGAACCGGCGCAGCTCGAGCGGGTCGCCGCGCGGACCACCCGTCTCACCCTGGCCGCCGAGCAGTCGCTGTTTCTCCAGGGCGACGCGGCCGAGCGTTTCTTCCTGGTATGCGCCGGGCAGATGCAGCTCTACCGGCTCGCGCCCGATGGCGCGCGCAAGGTGATCGAGATCGTCTCCCCCGGGCAGACCTTCGCCGAAGCGCTGATGTTCCTCAACCGCCCGAGCTATCCGGTGTGCGCGAGCGCGCTCGCGCCGACCGAGCTGATCGCGATCGACGCGGCCGACTTCGCCGCCATGCTGCGCGAATCGGTCGACACCTGCTTCCTGCTGCTCGGGGCGCTGAGCCAGCGGCTGCGTGGCCTGATTGGCGAGATCGACCATCTCACCCTGCACACCGCCAGCGGTCGGCTGGCGCGCTATCTGCTCGAACGCTTGCCGCCGGAGCGGCGCGCGCTGCGTCTGGAGGTCCCCAAGGGGGTGCTTGCCTCGCGTCTGTCGATCCAGCCCGAGACCTTGTCGCGGGCGCTGCGTCAGTTCGTTGATGCCGGTGTGATCGCGCTCGAGGGGCGTCATGTGACCCTGCTCGATCGCCCCCGGCTGGTCGAACTCGCCGCGCTCGAGCCTGGGCTCGGGCCGGAGTGAGCCTCAGGCCGCGGCCAGCGCGCGCGCCAGATCGCCTGCGGGGTCCTGGCCGGTCAGGCGCAGGTCGTAGCGCTGCTGCAGGATCGCGAACACACCGGGGGTGATGAAGGCCGGCGGGTTGGGGCCGAGGGTGATGCCGCGCACGCCGAGATGCAGCAGGCTCAGCAGCACCGCCACCGCCTTCTGCTCGAACCAGCTCACCACCAGGGTCAGCGGCAGGTCGTTGATGCCGCAATCGCAGGCCTCGGCCAGCGCGGCGGCGACGGCGATGGCGCCATAGGCGTCGTTGCACTGGCCCATGTCGAGCAGCCGCGGCAGCCCCAGGTGCTCGCCGTAGTCGTGGTCGCGGATGCGGTACTTGCCGCAGCCGAGGGTGAGGATGAAAGAGTTCGGCGGGGTGGCGCGGGCGTAGTCGGTGAAGTAGTTGCGCCCCTTCTCGGCACCGTCGCAGCCGCCGATGACGAAGAAGTGGCTGATCGCGCCGGACCTGACCGCCTCGACGAGGGTCGGTGCCTGATCGAGCAGCACCTGGCGGTGGAAGCCGATGGTCGATTCGCCGGCGGGCGCCTCGGGGCAGGGCGGGCAGGTCAGGGCGGCGGTGATCAGCGCCGAGTAGTCGCCATCGGGGAGACGCCGGGCGTTGGGGACGCCGGTGGCGCGGATGGTGTAGAGCCGGTCGCGATACTGCTCGGGCGGGATCAGCACGCAGTTGGTGGTGGCCAGTACCGGGCCGGGGAAGGCGGCGAACTCTCGCTTCTGATCCTGCCAGGCGCCGCCGTAGTGACCGGCCAGGTTGGGATGATCGCGCAACTTCGGGTACATGTGCGCGGGGAGCATCTCGCCGTGGGTGTAGACGCGGATCGAGGTGCCCTCGACCTGGCACAGCAGCTCCCAGAGATCGAGCAGATCGTGGCCGGTGACGAGGATGCCGGGACCGGCCGCGGTGCCCTCGCGCACCCGGCTCGGGGCGGGGGCGCCGAAGGTCTCGACATGGGCCGCGTCGAGCAGCTCCATCACCCGCAGGTTCATCTCGCCGCAGCGCAGACAGTAGTCGAGCAGCGCCTCGGGGTCGAAGTTGACGTTGGTCATGGTGACGAACAGCGCCTCCTCGATGAACGCCGAGACGGTCTCGTCGTGGTGGCCGAGGCGGCGTGCGTGATGGGCGTAGGCGGCCATCCCCTTGAGGCCGTAGAGCAGGGTCTCCTGCAGCGACTGTACGTCGGCGTCCTTGCCGCAGGTGCCGGGCGAGTTCACGCAGGCGCTGTTGCGGAAGGTCTGTTCACACTGGTTGCAATACATGGGGCGATCTCCTGTGGGCGGACGGGACCTGTCCCGCGTCACTGACGGCGGGGACGGGCGCAGTCTCGTCCGCTCTCGTCGATCGCCCCTTGATGGAGGTCAAATCCGTCCCCGTGGATCAGAACTCGCCGACCGCCGCCCCCTGCATGATGCTCCAGATGATGTCGCGCACCCGCGTGGCCGACTGCTCAAGCTCCGGGGGGAGCGGGCGACCGCCGTGGATCAGCAGGTCGAGGTTCATGCTGTAGAGGTGTAGCCGTCCCTCGGCGTCCTCGACCAGGGCGATGCGACAGGGCATGAAGCCGCTGTACTCGTTGCGGTGCTCGAGCATCTGGCGCCCGACCCGGGCGTCGCAGAAGGAGAGGAAGTTGACATAGCGATAGGGCTCGCCGGTGATCGCCTCGATCTGCTGATAGAAGGGCGATTCGCCGACGAACAGCAGGTTGTTGGAGACGGCGAGGCTCTTGAGCGAGTCGACGACGTCCTCGGTCGCGAGCCCCTCTTCGACGGGGACCGACCACATCATCGCCATGCCGGGGTCGCCGGTCGCGAGCAGACGCTGGCCGAACTCGGCATAGACCCGGGGTGCGCCGGGGTCGAAGGTCGCGAGGATCGGCGCCAGTCGTGCGGCGCCATAGCCGATGGCGAGCAGACAGAGCACCCCGAAGATGGCAAACAGGTTGCGGGCCAGTCTCATCCATATCCCTCCATTGACGAAGGGGCCCCTCGCGGGACCCCGAGACGCCCGTCCGGTGGGGACGGGCGCATGTGCTCAAGATGGGGTGGGGCCTGAGGCCCGGTCCCGTGCGCGCCTGCGGCGAGCCGGACTGGAGGGGTCAGCGCTCGGGCGCGCCCTGCTCGATCCAGGTCTCGACGAGCGCGACCTGCTCCGGTGCGAGTGGATCCTTGCCGTGGGGCATGCGGATCGATTGATCGACCTCGCCGGCGAGCAGACGGTAGAGGCTGCTCGAGAGCGCATCGCCCGGCACCACCACTGGACCGAACTTGGTGCCCTTCATCAGGGTGTCGTAGGAGACGACCTGGAAGCCGCTGGCCTCGGCGCCCGCGCCGCCCGGCAGGTGACACTCGACGCAATGGGTCTCCAGCAGTGGTTGGATGTGCATCTCGTAGGTGATGCGATCCTGCTGCCCGCAGCCACCGAGCACCAGCAGGGCCGGGAGCCCCATCATCGCGATCGTGCGGATTCGACTGGTCATCGCCCTCTCTCCTTCGTTGACACGACACGGCTCGTGCCACCAATGCTCCTGGCCTGCCGTGTTCGCCACGCTGGTCGAGGGTGTTCCGCCCCTGGATGCCGACCGCTCACCGTGCAGTTCGACGGCTTGCCCCCTGATGAATCATCGGTGGGCACGGGCCACTGACAATTGCCCCGTTGATTCTAATGCTAGTCGACTCCCGGCCATCGACAAGGTGTGTGATACCGGCCTAGGTCAGCTTTTCGTGCCCCGCTGGTCGGGGCTGGGCTTGGACGACGGGGGTGTGGGATCACCCCCGGGGAGGGCGGACTCAGGCGCCGGTCAGGCGCTGCTCGGCCTCGAGATACTTGGCGGCGGTGCGGTCGATGATCGACTGCGGCAGCTCCGGCCCCGGCGGGGTCTTGTCCCAGTCGAGGGTCTCGAGATAGTCGCGCACGAACTGCTTGTCGAAGCTCGGCGGGCTGGTGTCCGGGCGGTACTCGTCGGCCGGCCAGAAGCGCGAGGAGTCGGGGGTGAGCACCTCGTCGATCAGGTGCAGCCGGCCCGCCTCGTCGAGTCCGAACTCGAACTTGGTGTCGGCGATGATGATGCCGCGTTCGCGCGCATAGGCCGCGCAGCTGGTGTAGATGGCGATGGCGGTGTCGCGCACCTGCTCGGCCAGTTCGCGACCGAGCAGCTCGACGGTGCGGGCGAAGTCGATGTTCTCGTCGTGATCGCCGATCTCGGCCTTGGTCGAGGGGGTGTAGATCGCCTCCGGGAGCTGGTCGGCCTGGCGCAGGCCCTGGGGCAGGGCGATGCCGCACACCGCGCCGGTGGCGCGATAGTCCTTCCAGCCCGAGCCGATCAGGTAGCCGCGCACGATCGCCTCGACCGGCAGCGGCTTGAGGCGGCGTACCACCATGGCGCGCTCGCCGAGCGTGGCGAGTGTCTCGGGGTCGGTGATCACCGCCTCGACCGGGATGTCGGAGAGGTGATTGGGGATCAGGTCGGCGGTGCGCTCGAACCAGAAGTTGGAGACCCGGGTGAGCACCTCGCCCTTGCCCGGGATCGGCTGCGGGAGCACCACGTCGAAGGCCGAGAGGCGGTCGCTGGTGACCACCAGCAGATGATCCTCGCCGACGGCATAGATGTCCCGGACCTTGCCGCGACCGAGCAGCGGCAGTGTGGAGATGTTCGATTCGTAGAGCGCAGGCATGACGGTTGATCCCAGAACGACAAGGCTGAGATTATAACGATTTACGCCGCTTCGTGGGCCATCCCCGACGCCCGTCGGCGCCATCCTGAGCATCTGAGGTCCTTCGATGAACAAACGCGTCATCTCCACCGATCAGGCCCCCCAGGCCATCGGCACCTACTCGCAGGCGGTGCGGGTCGGCGATACCGTCTATCTCTCGGGCCAGATCCCGCTGGTCCCCGAGACCATGACCCTGGTCGAGGGCGACATCGAGGCCCAGGTGCGGCGGGTCTTCGACAATCTCACGGCGGTTGCCCGGGCCGCCAACGGCACCCTCGCCGACATCGTCAAGCTCAATGTCTTCCTCACCGATCTCGGTCATTTCCCGGTGGTCAACCAGGTGATGACCGAATACTTCTCCGAGCCCTATCCGGCGCGCGCCGTGGTCGGGGTGGCGGCCCTGCCCAAGGGGGCCGGGGTCGAGATGGATGCGGTGATGGCCCTGGCCGACTGAACCGCCCGGCGCCGACGCGAATGGTATTCGCGCGATCCTGGCATACCATTGGCGGTAGCGCCCGCGGCGCGATCGGTCGCCACTCCATTCCCTTCCTTCAACCTCAGCCATCAACCGGGTCTGCCATGCATCGCATCGCCTTCGTCCTCGCCCTCTGCGTGCCGGTCCTGGTCGCCGGCTGCAGCGCCAGTGCCCAGCAGCGCGTCGCCCTCGACCCCTTCTCCAGCGGTGTCCTGCCGGTGGCGGCCGACGCCGAGGTGCGCGGCGACTTCGCCGCCAGCGACGCGGCCGCGCGTTTCGTCGCACGCATGGCGCGGGAGCACGACTTCGCCCCCGAGGTGCTCGCCGGGCTGCTCTCCGAGGCGCGCCGCGAGCAGTGGATCATCGAGCTGATGGACCGTCAGGCGCCGCGCGCCAAGCGGGCGCCGAACGGGGCCTGGACGCGCTATCGCGGCAAGTTCGTCACCGCCGACAACATCGCCGGCGGCGTGCGCTTCTGGCGCGCCCACGCCGCCACCCTGGAGCGTGCCGGGGCGCGCTACGGCGTGCCGCCCGAGTACATCGTCGCCATCCTCGGGGTCGAGACACGCTACGGCGGCTATGTCGGTACCACCCGCACCCTCGATGCCCTGGCCACGCTCGCCTTCGCCTATCCGCGCCGCGCCGACTACTTCACCGGCGAACTCGAGGCCTTCCTGCTGATGGCGCGCGAGTCCGGGGTCGATCCGCGCAAGCCGCAAGGCTCCTATGCCGGTGCCATGGGGCTGGGACAGTTCATGCCCACCAGCTTCCAGCGTTACGCGGTCGACTTCGACGACGACGGCGTGCGCGATCTCTGGGACCCGACCGACGCCATCGGCAGCGTCGCCCACTATTTCAAGGCCCACGGCTGGCGCGCCGGCGCGCCGGTGACGATGCGCGTGCGGGTGAGCGCGGGGCAGGGGATCGGCGCGCTCAAGACCGGCTTCACCAGCGCCCACAGCCGCGCCGCGCTGCGTGCCCACGGGGTCGATCTCGACGGCGTGCCGGGACGGGGGCGGCTGAGCCTGCTGGCGCTTGATGCGCGCGGTGGCACCGAGTACTGGGTGGGGTTCGAGAACTTCGGGGTGATCACCCGCTACAACCGCAGTACCTATTACGCCATGGCGGTGCACCAGCTCGCCGCGGCCGTCCGTGCCCGTCACGGCGCGGCCCTGGCCGGGCGTTGAGCGCGTCTCAGACCCCGTTGAGGGTGAGGGTGAGTCGGCGCCGCTGTGCGCCGGTGCGGTGCTCGTAGAGATAGACCCCCTGCCAGGTGCCGAGCGCGCAGCGTCCGTCGCTGATCGGGAGGGTCAGGTCCATCTTGGTGAGGATGGCGCGCAGGTGCGCCGGCATGTCGTCCGGGCCCTCGGCGGCATGGGTATAGACCGGGTCGCCGTCGGGGGCGAGCCGGGCGAGGAAGTGCTCCAGATCGTGCCGGACCGAGGGGTCGGCGTTCTCGCACTGCAGTAGCGAGGCACTGGTGTGATGCACGAAGACGTGGCAAAGTCCAGTAACGATGGCGCTCTGGCACACCCGTTGCTGAACCGCGTCGGTGATCTCGTAGGTGCCGCGACCCCGGGTCGCGATGCTGAGGCGGTGTTGTTCGATCATCGGCGAGGGGCTGCTGGTCTCCGGGTCCAGTGACGAAGGTGGGGTCGCGGCGCCGTACAGCGACGGGCGCCATGTACGGGGCCCGCGCGGCGATTAGAGCAGACAGCAGCGCCTTGATTCAAACCGTACCAGATCACAAGCCTGACGACACCGAGGCGCTCGACCAGATCCCGGTCGAGCGGTTGCACCGTGTCGGGCCCCGGGTGGCCGAGCGCCTGACCCGGCTCGGTATCCACAGCGTCCAGGACCTGTTGCTGCACCTGCCGACCCGCTATCAGGATCGCAGTCGCGCGGTGCCGCTCGCCGAGCTGCGGGTCGGCCAGGAGGCACTGGTCGAGGCCGAGATCGGCGAGGCCGGGATCGCTCTCGGGCGGCGCCGCTCGCTCAAGGTGTGGCTCACCGACGGTGGACTCGGTGCGCTGATGCTGCGTTTCTTCCACTTCGGCAGTCAACAGGTCTCGGCGTTGCGCCCGGGGGTACGGCTGTCGTGCTATGGCGAGGTCCGTCAAGGACCGCGCGGCCTCGAGATGGTGCACCCGGAGTATCGCATCCAGGGCGCCGGGCAGGAGGGGCTCGAGCCCGGACTGACCCCCGTCTACCCCGCCACCGAGGGGTTGAACCAGGCGTCGCTGCGCGGACTCACCGAGCAGGCCCTGGCGCTGCTCGAGACCCGCGCCCCGGCCGAGTGCCTGCCTGCCAGCGTGCTCGACCCTCTGGGTCTGCCGACCTTGAGCGAGGCGCTGCGCTATCTCCATCGCCCGCCGCCCGAGGCGACCCTGGAGGCGCTGGTCGAGCGCCGTCACCCGAGCTTCCAGCGCCTGGCCTTCGAGGAGCTGGTGGCGCACCAGGCGAGTCTGCGTCAGTTGCGCGAGACTCAGGGGACGCAGGTCGCACCGCCGCTCGCCGGTGACGGTGCGCTGCGCGCGCGGTTGCGTGCGCGCCTGCCGTTCTCGCTGACCCCGGCGCAGGAACGGGTGGTCGGCGAGATCGCCGCCGATCTCGCGCTGCCGCGACCGATGCATCGGCTGTTGCAGGGCGATGTCGGCGCCGGCAAGACGGTGGTCGCCGCGCTCGCCGCGCTGCAGGCGATCGAGTGCGGACATCAGGCGGTGCTGATGGCCCCCACCGAGCTGCTCGCCGAGCAGCACCACCGTACCCTCGGGGGCTGGCTCGACGAGCTCGGCATCACCACGTTGTGGCTGACCGGTCGTCACAAGGGGCGCGAGCGCGCCGAGCTGCTGGCGCGCATCGCCTCGGGCGAGGCGCGACTGGTGGTCGGCACCCATGCGCTGTTCCAGGACGAGGTGCGTTTCGCCGAGCTCGGGCTGGTGATCATCGACGAGCAGCACCGCTTCGGTGTCCACCAGCGCATGCGGTTGCGCGAGAAGGGCGGGGGCGAGGGGGCGCTGGCCCACCAGCTGATCATGACCGCCACGCCGATCCCGCGCTCGCTGGCGATGACCATGTACGCCGACCTCGATCTCTCGGTGATCGACGCCCTGCCGCCGGGGCGCCAGGCGATCACCACGGCGGCGGTGCCCGATGCCCGCCGCGACGAGGTGATCGAGCGAGTGCGCGAGGCCTGTGCCCAGGGGCGTCAGGCCTACTGGGTCTGCACCCTGATCGAGGAGTCGGAGGTGCTCGAGTGCCAGGCCGCCGAGGAGACCGCGCGTCAGCTCGCCGAGCGCCTCAGCGGGCTGCGCGTGGGGCTGGTGCACGGGCGCATCCGTGGCGCCGAGCGCGAGGCGGTGATGGCCGCCTTCGCCGCGGGCGAACTCGACCTGCTGGTGGCGACCACGGTGATCGAGGTCGGGGTCGACGTGCCCAACGCCAGTCTGATGATCATCGAGAACCCCGAGCGCCTGGGGCTCGCCCAGCTCCATCAGCTGCGTGGCCGGGTCGGGCGCGGCGCGGTCGAGAGCCACTGCCTGCTGCTCTATCGTGCGCCGCTCTCGGCGGTGGCGCGCGAGCGCCTGGGGATCCTGCGCGCCACCAACAGCGGCTTTGAGATCGCCGAGCGTGATCTGGCGCTGCGCGGTGCCGGCGAGGTGCTGGGCACCCGCCAGACCGGTGCGGTGCAGTTCCGTATCGCCGACCCGTTGCGCGACCAGCAGCTGCTGCCCGCCGCCCAGCAGGCCGCCGACCTGGTGTTGAGCAGCCATCGCGGGCTGTTCGAGCCGCTGGTGCGTCGCTGGCTCGGGGATCGCGTCGACTACGGTCGCGCCTGAGCCGCATCGATCGCCCCCGGCGCGGCTGTGCGATAATCGCTCCACCTGCGGACGATGCCGGGGCCCGTCTCCCGTGGCCGCCTCGTCGCGACCCCTGCCGACCGTCCCGTCCTCTGTCGTACCGACGGGGGCATCGTCGCCAATGTCACGAATCAGGTGAGAGTCGACCTGCGATATGAGTCTTCAAGAGGTAACAGCCAAGGCGCTGCGTCCCGCCTTCTGGCGTGAGCGGCTGCATGGATACATGCTGCTGGTGCGGTTCAATCGGCCGATCGGCAGTCTGCTGCTGATGTGGCCTGCGCTCTGGGCGCTGTGGTTCGCCGGCGCGGGGCAGCCGCCGTGGTCGATCGTGCTCATTTTCGTCCTCGGGGTGGTGCTGATGCGCTCGGCCGGGTGCGCGATCAACGACTATGCCGATCGCGACTTCGACGGTCATGTGCGGCGCACCAACCAGCGCCCGCTGGCCACCGGCCTGGTGAGCGCAGGCGAGGCGCTGGGGGTGTTCATCGTCCTCTGTCTGGCCTCCTTCGGCCTGGTGCTGCTGCTCAACTGGCAGACGATCGCGCTGTCGGTGGTGGCGGTGGCGCTGACCGCGCTCTATCCCTTCATGAAGCGCTATACCCATCTGCCGCAGCTCTTCCTCGGCGCCGCCTTCGGCTGGGCGATCCCGATGGCCTTCACCGCGGTGACCGGGACCATCCCCTTCTATGCCTGGGTGCTGTTCGTCGCCACCCTGATCTGGGCGCTGATCTACGACACCCAGTACGCCATGGTCGATCGCGAGGACGACCTCGAGATCGGGGTCAAGTCCACCGCGATCCTGTTCGGGCGCTGGGACCGTGTCATCATCGGGCTGTTGCAGCTCATCATGCTGGCGCTGTTGTTGTGGGTCGGTATGGCCACCGGGCGCGGTGGCTGGTACCTGCTCGGGCTGGCCGCCGCCGCCGGGCTGGCCCTCTATCAGCAATGGCTGATCCGCGCGCGCGAGCCCGACCCCTGCTTTGCCGCCTTCCTCAATAACAACTACTTCGGCATGGCGGTGTTCGTCGGGCTGGTGCTCGACTACGCGCTCGGTTGAGCCTCGCCCTCGATCCGTTGTTGTGCGATCGGGGCGGGATGGCGCGCCACCACCCAGGCCGGTAGCCGCGCCTCGTGGGCGTGGTAGAGGGCGTCGGACTCGACGATCACCAGCACCAGCACGGTCGCCATCACCGGCAGGATGCCGGTGCCGGCGACCAGCGCCCACACCGCCTCCTTCATCATCCCGCCATAGGTGTAGCCGACCCAGCCGAGGGTCGCGCTCGCCACCAGCAGTGTCAGCATGGTCAGGAAGATCCGGCTGCGGCGCGCGCATACCTGCCAGTGACACATCACGTACCAGGGGTCGCGCCCGCGGGCGCGGCGTGCCCGCCACAGGATGAAGCCGAGGATGGCGAAGGAGATCGTCGGGATCAGCGCCAGCAGCCAGGGGAAGCTGCCGGCGATGCCGCCGATGGCCACCGTCATCAGGATGTGGTTGCCGATCAGGTTGGTGAGAAAGAGCTCGTGCGGCACCTTGGCGCGGCGGAGTTCGTCGGGGCTGACTGCGAATCGCATCTGAGGGGTCTCCGGCTGCGGGGCCGCGCGAGGCGGCCTGCTGGTCATCCGTGCCCGCCGCACACCGGGCAGTCGGGATCGGGGGGGAGGGTCAGGCTGCGCCACTGCATGCGCAGCGCATCGAGCAGCAGCAGCCGACCGAACAGCGGCTCACCGATGCCGGTGAGGATCTTGATCGCCTCGGTGGCCTGGGTGGCACCGATGATGCCGACCACCGGTCCGAGCACGCCGCGCACCGCGCAGCCCTCCTCCTCGCCGACCTCGCGTGGATAAAGACACTGGTAGCAGGGGCCGCCGGGACGAGCGGAGAAGGCGCTGACCTGGCCCTCGGTGCCGATCGCCGCGCCCGAGACCAGGGGGATGCCGGCGCTCATGCAGGCGGCGTTGATGGCGAAGCGGGTGGCGAAGTTGTCGCAGGCGTCGATCACCAGATCGACGTCGGCGATCAGCTCGGGCAGCCGGGCGGCGGTGGCGCTGCCCTTGAGTGGCACCAGCGCGACCTCGGGGTTGAGCGCCGCCAGCCGGGTCATCGCCGAGTCGACCTTGGGTCGGCCGACGGTGGTGCTGTCGTGCACGATCTGGCGGTGCAGGTTGGAGAGGTCGACGGCGTCGAAGTCGGCCAGGCGCAGCTCGCCGACACCGGCGGCGGCCAGATACATGGCGATCGGCGAGCCGAGGCCGCCGAGTCCGATCAGCAGCACGCGTGCCTGACGCAGGCGTCGCTGGCCGTCCTCGCCGAAGCCGGGGAGCAGCATCTGGCGGCTGTAGCGTGGGTCTGGATGCGGGTTCATGGTACTGCTGCGGGCCGGCCCGGGCGGGTGTCGTGGCGACTCAGAGATAGCGGCGCCAGTGCTCGGGCCGCTGGTCGCGACAGCCGTGCTCGATCTGCGCGTAGCGCTTGGCGAAGACCTGCTTGAGACAGTTGCCCTTGCACCTGGGGTAGCCGAGATTGGCCCGCTGGGTCTCCTCTGTGTAGTGATAGAGCGCGCGCCTGACCTTGGGGAGCAGTCCGTTGTCGAGATGCAACCCGAGCTCGCCGAGCGCCTCGTCGATCTCCTGCAGGGTGAGCTGGAGCACGTCGTAGCGTACCCGCAGCAGACAGGGCGAGAGCGCCTCGGTGGCGAGTACGCCCTCGACCTCGGCGAGGAAGGCCGCGGCGGTCGCGGCCTGATCGGGGTTCGGATGCAACTCCTGGAACGGGATCTCGCGCTCCTTGATACGGTCGACGTCGACGCTGTCCATAGTGGCTGCCCAATGCTAGTCGTGGTTGCGAAAGAATCAACCCGGGCGGACCGGTCGGTCGCGGCGGTGGCTATAATCGGGCCGCGTGTCGCCTGTTCCGACGGGTGACGATGTCGCGTCGGCGGCGCGCGCAGGGCCTGATCCCGGGCGTGCTGCCGGGTGCGACGGCCGTAGACCTGCTGTCCGAGAGATGGGAGCGGATTTGCCGATGTACAACGACAAGGCCGACCTGGGGGTGTGGCTGCGCAGCCTCCTGTTCTTCGTCCTCTACAACCTGATGGGGATCGTCCACAGCCTGATCTCGCTGCTGCTGGCGCCCTGGATGGATTTCGCGCAGCGCTATCGCTTCGTCAACCTGTGGTCGCGCGCCACCATGTGGTTGCTGCGCCGGCTCAACGGCATCGAGATCGTCGTCGAGGGGCGCGAGCACATCCCCGCCGGCGAGGCGGTGGTGGTGATGGCCAATCACCAGAGCCAGTGGGAGACCTTCTATCTGCAGCTGCTGGTCTCGCCGCAGGCCACGGTGCTCAAGCGCGAGCTGCTGTGGGTGCCCTTCTTCGGCTGGGGGCTGGCGCTGCTCAAGCCGATCGCGATCGATCGCGGCCGCCCGGTCAACGCCTTCAAGACCATCCTCCGGGTCGGGCGCGAGCGGCTGCGCGCGGGCATCAGCGTGGTGATCTATCCCGAGGGGACGCGCCAGCCGCCGGGGCGGATCGGGCGGTTCAACGGCGGTGGTGCCAAGCTCGCCTGCAAGGCCGGGGTGCGGGTGCTGCCGATGGTGCACGATGCCGGTCATTGTTGGCCGGCGCGCTCGCTGCTGCGCCGCCCCGGGCGTATCCGGCTGATCATCGGGGCGCCGATCGGTTGTGGCGACGGTGATCCCGAGCGGCTCAGCGCGCGGGTCGAGCAGTGGATGCGCGAGACCGCGGCGCGGCGGTTGGGGATGGAAGAGGGTCAGCCTGCGCCGCGATCAGCGGCGCCCGAGCGTGATCCGGTCGAGTCCGGCGAGGTCGTCTAGGGTTGCGACCTCGACGAGCCCGGCGCCGCCGAACAGCGCGCGCGCCGCAGCGCCCTGGTCGCAGCCGTGCTCGACCATCAGCCAGCCGCCGGGACGCAGACAGCGCGGCGTATCGGCGAGGATGGCGCGGATCGCCGCCAGCCCGTCGGCACCCGGGGTCAGCGCGCCGGGGGGCTCGAAGCGCAGGTCGCCCTGGTCGAGATGGGGGTCGTCGCCGTCGATATAGGGCGGGTTGCTGAGGATCAGGTCGCAGCTCCCGGTGGCGACGGCCCCGAGCCAGTCGCCCGCGACCAGGTCGACGTCGAGTCCCAGGCGGTCGCGGTTGGCGCGAGCCACGGCGAGCGCCGCGCTGCTGCGGTCGGTGGCGGTGATCCGCCAGCGCGGGCGTTCGCTGGCTAGGGCCAGGGCGATCGCGCCGCTGCCGGTGCCGAGGTCGAGCACGGTGGCCGTGCCCGCCGGGCCGCGCGCCAGCGCGGTCTCGACCAGCAGTTCGGTCTCCGGGCGCGGGATCAGGGTGTCCGGGGTGACGTCGAGCTCGAGCGTCCAGAACGCCTGGGTGCCGCGGATGTAGGCGATCGGCTCGCCGTCGAGTCGACGTCCGAGCAGCGCGGCGAAGGCCGTGGCGGTGGCGGCATCGAGCGGGCGCTCGGGCCAGGCACGCTGGC
This sequence comes from Marichromatium sp. AB31, assembly GCF_003718685.1. Classification (NCBI taxonomy): domain Bacteria; kingdom Pseudomonadati; phylum Pseudomonadota; class Gammaproteobacteria; order Chromatiales; family Chromatiaceae; genus Marichromatium; species Marichromatium sp. AB31. The sequence continues at coordinate 58,280 of NZ_RHFI01000017.1, forward strand.
TGGTGCGCGACCAGCCGCTGCACTGCTCGAGCAGCAGCTCGGCCTCGAGCCGGGCCGCCGCGCCGGCGAGTGCAGCCAGTGCGCCAGCGGCGCGGGTCAGGGTCTCGTCGGTGCGCTGCTCGGCGAAGGTGGCGGGGGAGGGCGCTCGGGCCACCCTCAGGCGCCGCTCATCATCGCGGCGAGTTGCTCACCCCGGTATTCGGTGAGCAGCGGCTCGATGACCTGATCGAGCGCCCCGGCCATCACCTCGTCGAGCTTGTAGAGGGTGAGGTTGATGCGGTGGTCGGTGACCCGGTTCTGCGGGAAGTTGTAGGTGCGGATACGCTCGGAGCGGTCTCCGCTACCGACCTGCAGGCGGCGTGACTCGGACTGCTCCGAGGTCTGGCTGGCCTGGGCCTCGGCGAGCAGCCGGGCCTGCAGCAGCGACATGGCGCGCGCGCGGTTCTTGTGCTGCGAACGCTCCTCCTGACACTCCACCACGATGCCGCTGGGCAGGTGGGTGATGCGGATCGCCGAGTCGGTCTTGTTGACGTGCTGACCACCGGCGCCGGAGGCGCGATAGGTGTCGATGCGCAGATCGGCACTGTTGATCTCGATCGAGTCGATCGCCTCGACCTCGGGCAGCACGGCGACGGTACAGGCCGAGGTGTGCACCCGTCCCTGCGACTCGGTCTCGGGGACGCGCTGCACGCGGTGCGCGCCCGGCTCGAACTTCAACCGCGAGAACACCCCGCTGCCGCTGATGCGCAGCACCACCTCCTTGTAGCCGCCGAGCTCGCCGGCGCTCTCGGAGATCGGCTCGACACGCCAGCCGAGCAGTTCGGCATAGCGCATGTACATGCGCATCAGGTCGGCGGCGAACAGCGCCGCCTCGGCCCCGCCGGTGCCGGCGCGGACCTCGAGGAAGGCGTTGCAGCGGTCGTTGGGGTCGGGCGGGATCAGCAGCGCGATGAGCTCGGGCTCGAGTGCCGCGCAGCGCGCCTCGGCCTCGGCCAGCTCCTCGCGGGCGAGCGCGGCCATCTCGGCATCGGCGAGCATCTCGCGGGCCGTGGCGATGTCGTCCTCGGCCTCGAGATAGCGCCGATAGCAGGCCATCAGCGGATCGAGCTGGGCATACTCGCGGCTGAGGTCCCGGAAGCGGTTGGTGTCCGCCTGGGTCTCGGCGTCCGCGAGCAGCGCCATGAGTTCGTCGAAGCGATCCGAGATACGCTCCAGCTTGCCCCGGATCGATGGGTTCATGAATTGGCGGTACGGTTGTTGGTGTCGAGTTGGAACAGCTCGTTGGCCGCCTCGAGGATCTCCGCATCACCGTCACGCGCCGCCTGCCGCAGCCGCGAGCTGGGCGCATGCAGCAGCTTGTTGGTGAGGGTGTGGGCGAGGAACTTGACGATCTCGGCCGGGGGCTTGCCGGCGTCGAGCTGACGCAGCGCGCGGGCCAGCACCTCGTCGCGCAGCGCCTCGCCACGGAGGCGGTAGTCCTGGATCAGACCGGCGGCGTCGAGCGAGCGCAACCAGGCGAGGAACTCCTCGGTGTGGAAGGCGATGATCTCCTCGGCCTGCTCGGCGGCGGCCTGACGCGAGCGCAGGTTCTCGTCGATGACCTCCTTGAGGTCGTCGATGGTGTAGAGATAGACGTCGTTGAGGTCGGCGATCTCGGGTTCGATGTCGCGTGGCACGGCGATGTCGACCATGAACATCGGGCGGTGCTTGCGCTTCTTGAGCGCGCGCTCGACCGTACCCTTGCCGAGCACCGGCAGCGGGCTGGCGGTGGAGGCGATGACGATGTCGGCATCGGCGAGGTGGCCGGCGATCTCGGTCAGGGCGATGGCGAAGCCATCGAACTGGGCGGCGAGTTCGTGCGCGCGCTCGACGGTGCGGTTGGCGACGATGATGCGGCCGATGCCGTTGTTGTGCAGGTGACGGGCGGCCAGCTCGATGGTCTCGCCGGCGCCGATCAGCAGCGCGGTTTGCTGCGACAGGTCGCTGAAGATCTGGCGCGCGAGGTTGACCGCGGCGAAGGCGACCGAGACCGGGTTGCTGCCGATCGCCGTCTCGGTACGGACCGTCTTGGCCACCGAGAAGGTGTGCTGGAACAGCCGACCGAGCAGCTTGCCGGTGGCGCCGCAGTCCTTGGCGGTCTGGTAGGCGTTCTTGACCTGCCCGAGGATCTGCGGCTCGCCGAGCACCAGCGAGTCGAGACCGCTGGAGACGCGCAGCAGGTGGGTGACCGCGTCGCGTTCGGCATAGGCGTAGATGAAGGGGTCGATGCGCTCGAGTTCGATGCCGTGGAACTGGCTGAGCCAGTGACGCACGGACAGCTCGGCGCCGTCCTCGATGGCACAGTAGAGCTCGGTACGGTTGCAGGTGGAGAGGATCACCCCCTCGCTCACGTCCTGGCATCCGGTCAGGTCACGCAGGGCTCCGGCGATGATGTCTGGACCAAACGCCAGCCGTTCGCGGATGTCGACCGGGGCGGTCTTGTGGTTGAGTCCGAGAACAAGCAGCTTCATATCGGTATCTGTCTTGGAATTTCGCTCAGCGATGGGAGAGGTCGGGCTGCCGTCGTTGCTGCCGGCGCCGGCCCGGCCCCATGGGGCGTCACGGTCGCATCATCTCAAAGGGCTTACGTCCGAGTTCCTGCCACCGATAGACTGCGCATCCAATGGGTGCAAGCAGCAACATGGTAGCAACTTTTTGCCGCCCTGGACCAATGCCGTCCACCCTTCAGGCGTTGCAAAAACGGATGCGGATTGACCTGGCGCAGTCGTCTCGACGGTTTATGGCCGTCGGGGGATGGGCGCCACGGTTGGCCCTCACCGGTTGCGCGCCGCTGGCGCATCGTGATGCACAATAGTGCCCCGTCGGCGTCGCGCGCAAGCGCCGCACCCGGTTATCGACCGCGGCGCCGGCAGAGTCCACATTCAGATGCCAAGTGCCTGGAAGCCTCCATGTCCTCGATGCCTCTCAAGCCGATTTCCGCCAGCCTGCTCGGGTTGGCGCTGGTTTGGCCGTTCAGCGCGCTCGCCGCCGCACCGGCCGCGGGCGCCGATGCCGAGCAGGTGTTCGCCGTGCTCGCCGCCGAGGTCGCGGCGCAGCGCGGCGAGCTGGCGCTGGCCCATCACTATTACTTGGAGGCGGCGACGCTGACGCGCAGCCCGCGTCTGGCCGAGCTGGCGGTGCGCAGCGCCATCAGCGCCGACTCCGACGCCGCCGCCTGGCGCGCGGTCCGGTTGTGGCTGACGCTTGCGCCGGAGGCGGTCTCGGCCCACCAGGTCGCGGCCTTTCTGAGCATCCGTGCCGGCGACATGGGGGCGGCGCTGAACCATCTGCGCCGGATCATCGAGCTGGCCGGCGACGCGGTCGCCGATGCCTATGCTCAGGTGGTCTCGATCGTCGCCCGCGCCCCCGACGTGGAGACCCGTCTGGCGCTGATGCGCTCGCTGGTCGATGTCTTCCCCGAGAGCGCCGAGGCGCGTCAGTCGCTGGCGATGGTGGCGGCCAGCGCCGGGCGCTTCGAACTTGCCGACGCGGCGGCGCGGCGCGCCCTGGCGCTGCGCCCGGACTGGAACAAGCCGCGGCTGTTCCTGGTCCGTCTGCTGCTCTCGGAGGATCGGCGCGAGGAGGCGCGCACCCTGCTCGAGGGCTTCGTCGCCAACAGCCCGGACGATGCCGCGCTGCGCATGCTCTACGGTCAGCTGCTGGTCGACGATCAGGAATACGGCACCGCGCGCGAGGTGTTCGCGCGGCTGCTCGCCAATCAGCCCAAGCAGCCCGATGTGCTGTTCGCGCTCGGCATCCTCTCCTTGCAGCTCGACGATCTCGACTCCGCGCGCGGTTATCTCGAGCGGCTCTACGGCACCGGGCAGCGACGCGACGAGGCCGCCTTCTATCTCGGTCAGACCGAGGAGCGCGCCGGGCGCGACCCTCAGGCGGCCATCTGGTACGCCCGGGTGGGCGATGCCAACGAGACCGATGCCCAGGTCCGCATCGCCCTGATCGAGGCCCGCGGCGGGGATCTCGAGCGCGCCCGCGAGATCCTGCAGCGACTGCGTGATCGCACCCCCGAGGACGCCATTGCACTCTATATGGTCGAGGCCGAGATCCTTGCCGAGGTCGATCGGCCCGAGCAGGCGATGACGGTCTATGCCGCGGCCCTCGAGGTCTACCCGGACGAGCCGAACCTGCTATATGCTCGCGCGCTCTATGCCGTGGAACGAGACCGTCTCGATCTCGCCGAGCGGGATCTGCGTCGGATCATCGCCGCCGATCCCGAGCATGCCGATGCGCTCAACGCCCTGGGCTATACCCTGGCCGATCGCACCGAGCGCTATCGCGAGGCGCGCGACTACATCGAGCGCGCTTATGCGCTCAAGCCCGAGGAGCCGGCGATCCTCGACAGCATGGGCTGGGTCCACTACCGGCTCGGTGACTATGACACCGCGCTCGACTATCTCGAGCGCGCCCTGGCCGCGCTCGATGACGGCGAGATCGCCGCGCACCTCGGCGAGGTGTTGTGGGCGCTGGGCCGTCATGCCGATGCCTGGGCGGTATGGGAGGCGGCGCTCGAGACGCATCCGGGGCACGCCTATCTGATGGACGTGATCGAGCGTCATCGCTCCTCGCACACCGTCTCCGACGATGACAACCAACTGCAGCCAAGAGAGTCGCAACCATGATCGACGAAGCCGTCACCGACAACGATGCCTGGAGTGTCTGGCCCGCTCCGGCCAAGCTCAACCTGATGCTGCGGGTGGTGGGGCGGCGTGCCGACGGCTACCACGAGCTGCAGACGGTGTTCCAGTTCGTCGATCGCTGCGACCGCCTGGGTTTCCGGGTACGTGAGGACGGTGAGGTGCGACGCGATGGCGAGCTGCCCGGGGTCGCTGCCGAGGCCGATCTCACGGTGCGCGCCGCGCGTGCGCTGCAGGCGGCGAGCGGCTGTTCGCTCGGGGTCGATATCCGCTGTGAGAAGGTGTTGCCGATGGGCGGTGGGCTCGGTGGCGGCAGCTCGGACGCGGCGACCACCCTGGTGGCGCTGAACGTGCTCTGGGGGACTGGGCTCGATACCGAGGCACTGGCTCGGCTGGCGCTGCCGTTGGGGGCTGATGTGCCGGTGTTCGTGCGTGGTCAGGCGGCCTGGGGCGAGGGGGTCGGCGAGCGGCTCACCCCGGTCGAACTCCCCGAGCCCTGGTTCCTGGTGCTGGTGCCGCGCTGCTCGGTGTCGACTCAGGCCGTGTTCACGCATCCGCGATTGACACGCGACTCGAAACCGATCAAACTTGCGGACTTTACAGGCGGGGATGTTGTCAACGATTGCCTCCCCGTCGTCCGCGACGAGTATCCAGCGGTTGCCGATGCCCTTGATTGGTTGTCCCAATGGGGTGAGGCCAGGCTCACCGGGACCGGGGCCTGTGTGTTCGCGGCATTTGCCGGGCGCGATCAGGCACTCGCGGCCTGGGAGCAACGCCCCGCTGGAATCGACGGCTTCGTGGCACGCGGCTGCAATCGCTCTCCGCTGCTCGATCGACTCGCAGATATCGACGCTCGACTGTCGAGTCGGCATGGCCCAGCGTAAGGGACTGCGCGTCTCGTCGTATCAAACCGAACATCGTCTTTCATCTTTTGGGGCGTGGCCAAGCGGTTAAGGCACCGGGTTTTGATCCCGGCATCCCCAGGTTCGAATCCTGGCGCCCCAGCCATATCAGCTCTGCAGTCGCGCAGACAGGAAGATGCCAGTGCCCGCCAGCCATATGATGGTCTTCTCCGGGAATGCCAACCCGGAGCTTTCGGCTGAAATCGCAAGTCGCCTCAATCTCCCGCTGGGTAAGGCCGTCGTCGGCCAGTTCAGTGATGGTGAGGTGATGGCCGAGATCCAGGAAAACGTGCGTGGGCGTGACGTCTTCGTCGTCCAGCCGACCTGTGCCCCCACCAACGACCACCTGATGGAGTTGCTGGTGATGGTCGATGCCCTGCGCTGGGCGTCGGCCAAGCGCGTCACCGCAGTGATCCCCTATTTCGGCTATGCCCGCCAGGATCGGCGTCCGCGCTCGGCGCGGGTGCCGATCAGTGCGCGGATGGTGGCCAAGATGATCGGCAAGGTGGGCGCCGATCGCGTACTCACCGTCGATCTGCACGCCGACCAGATCCAGGGCTTCTTCGATATCCCTGTCGATAACGTCTACGCCTCGCCGATCCTGCTCGGCGACATCTGGCGCCAGAAGCACGACGATCTGATGGTGGTCTCGCCCGACGTCGGCGGCGTGGTGCGTGCGCGTGCCGTGGCCAAGCGCCTCGATGATGCCGACCTGGCGATCATCGACAAGCGTCGTCCGCGTGCCAACGAGGCCCAGGTGATGAACATCATCGGTGATGTGCGCGATCGCTCCTGCGTGATCGTCGACGACCTGGTCGACACCGCCGGCACCCTGTGTCGGGCGGCCGAGGCGCTGAAGAATCATGGCGCCAAGATGGTTGCGGCCTACTGCACCCATCCGGTGCTCTCCGGGCCGGCGGTCGACAACATCACCAACTCGGTGCTCGATGAGCTGGTGGTGACCAATACCATCCCGCTGCGGGGCGCGGCGGCCGAGTGCCCGAAGATTCGCCAGCTCAGCATCGGTGAGCTGCTCGCCGAGACCATGCGTCGGATCTCGAGCGAGGAATCGGTCAGCTCGCTGTTCGTCGACTGAGTCAGTCCTTGCGTCGCGTGCCGCTCCCTCTTGGCGCGCGACCCGGCCGCAAGCATGTGGCCACCGAGCGCCGGGGTCCTGGTCGCGGGACCCCGGCGTATTTCATTGAGTCCCTTGATAGATCTGGAGAACGCTGATGAGCGTCGATTTCAACATCGTTGCGCAGCCGCGCGAAACCGTGGGGAAGGGTGCGAGCCGCCGCCTGCGTCGCGCCGGCGAGGTGCCTGCCATCGTCTACGGTGGCCACCAGGAGCCGCAGATGATCACCCTGCCGCACAACGAGCTGCTCAAGCACCTCGAGCACGAGGCCTTCTACTCCCACGTGCTGACCCTTCAGGTCGGTGACGAGACCTCCTCGGTGGTGCTCAAGGACCTGCAGCGTCATCCCGCCAAGCCCTTCATCCTGCACGTCGACTTCCAGCGCGTCACCCAGGGTGAGAAGCTGCGCATGAGCGTGCCGCTGCACTTCCTCAACGAGGAGAGCTGCGTCGGCGTCAAGGCCGGTGGTCTGGTCTCGCGTTCGCTGACCGAGGTCGAGGTGAGCTGCCTGCCGCAGGATCTGCCCGAGTACATCGAGATCGACATGGTCGCGATGGAGGTTGGTGCCATCCTCCACCTCTCCGAGCTGCAGCTGCCGGCCGGTGTCGAGCTGGCCCACGCCGCAGGTGACGAGGTGGTGGTCGCCATCCAGGCGCCGCGCGGTGGTGCCGATGAGGAGTCCGAGGGCGAGGATTCCGCCGAGGCCTGATCGGTCTCCAGGCCCCGGCGGTGTGCCGCCGGGGCAGACGCCCGCAAGGCGTCTCTGTTCTTTTCCGGGCATCTCTCCGATGCCTGAATCTGTCCCTCTGTACGGAATGACCTGCATAGATGTCGAATGATGGCATTCGTCTGATCGTCGGTCTGGGCAACCCCGGGGCCCAGTACGAGGCGACACGTCACAACGTCGGTTTCTGGTTCGTCGACTCCATCGCCAGGTCTGCCGGCGTCGACTTCCGCCCGGAGAGCCGCTTTCATGGCGAACTCTGTCGCTGCGTGATCGGTGGTCGCGACCTGCGCCTGCTCAAGCCCTCGACCTACATGAACCACAGTGGTCGCTCGGTGGCTGCGGTGGCGCGCTATTTCGACATCCCGCTCGAGTGCATCCTGATCGCTCATGACGAACTCGACCTGCCGGTCGGCGCGGTCCGGCTCAAGCAGGGGGGCGGGCATGCCGGGCACAATGGTCTGCGCGACTCGATCTCGGCCCTGGGTGGGCGTGATTTCTGGCGTCTGCGGATCGGCATCGACCATCCCGGTGATCGCTCGCTGGTGACCGGCTATGTGCTCGGTCGGCCCTCGGGAAGCGATCGCCAGGCGATCGACGATGCCCTGTTCGAGACCGAGCGTGCCCTCGATGATCTGTTGCAGGGGCGCTTCCAGCAGGTGATGAACCGTCTGCACGCCGGGCGCTGATCCCTTCTCCGTCGTCTCCGTCGGTGGTGTCGCCCGCTCTCCTGGGCGAACGCTCTCCTCGCTCATGCCGATGATTGCCGGTCTTTGACAAAACGCAATCGTTCCAGCAGGATTCCCTCCCAACCCCTTGATCGGTCGTCGTCGCGCTGATGCCGACGAGCTCGGCGTGTGCCAGGACGGCTCGATCGCTGTACAGGGTGTGCAGTCCGCCGGTTCGTCGAGTGCTTCGTCTCTGATCACGCAACGGAGGGGCAGTGCATGGGTTCAGCGTTTCGAGGCGCCCTGGTGGCGTCGGTGGTGTTGGGTGGCCTGCCGACGCTCGCGTCGGCGACCAATGGGTATTTCTCGCACGGCTGGGGTGCGCGCTCCAAGGCGATGGCGGGGGTCGCCACCGCGCTCCCCCAGGATGGTCTGGCCGCGGCCACCAATCCCGCCGGCATGGCCTTCGTCGGCGAGGGGTTCGATATCGGCGTCGCCTTCTTTCATCCGTCGCCGCGTGGCTATGAGGCCAACCCCGACTTCGCCGTCGATCCGGCGACGGGGTTCCCGACCGGTCCCTTCGTCACCCCGGGTGACTATGACAGCGATGCCGACTGGTTCCTGATCCCGAGCTTCGGCTACAACCGCCCGCTCGGTGAGCGAGCGACCATCGGGGTCAGCATCTTCGGCAACGGCGGCATGAACACCCGGTATCGCGATCGTGCGGTGTGGGAGAACTTTGCCGCTGCGCCGGATCAGCTCGCCGGGGTTCCGGGCGCCGGCCAGATCGCCAGTCCGGGCGGGTTGCTGTTCCTGCCGACCAACCCGCCGCAGCCGGTGACCGACCCGAGTGTGCCGCCGCCGCCGGCGGGCAACAATGCCAACCCCGGTGGCTACTTCACTGCGACCACGCCGACCGGTGTCAGCCTCGAGCAGTTGTTCATCGAGATCCCCTATACCTATCGATTCGCCGGTGGCCGTCAAGCGCTGGGTATCGCGCCGGTGTTCGCCATCCAGCGCTTCGAGGCCGAGGGCCTGGAGCCCTTCCGTGGCGCCTCGGTCGCCCCGGACCGGGTGACCAACAACGGTGAGGATTGGTCCTATGGTGCCGGTCTGCACCTGGGCTGGTACGGGCAGGTGAACGAGCGCCTGGCGCTCGGCGCCTCCTATCGCACCCGCATCTACATGACCGATTTCGACGACTACGAGGGGCTGTTCGCCGGCGGTGGCGAATTCGACATCCCGGCGATGCTCAATCTCGGTCTGAGCTACCGGCCCTGGCGTGATCTGACCCTGGCGTTCGATTACCAGCGCATCTTCTATGGTGACATCGACGCCATCGCCAACTCCAATGCGCGCGACATCTCCGCCTGTTTCGCGCCCGGCACCAAGCCCTCCTACTGTCTCGGTGGCGACAATGGCGTGGGGTTCGGCTGGGAGACCATGGATGTCTTCAAGTTCGGGGTGCGCTACGACGTCGACGAGCGGCTCAGTCTGATGGGTGGGGTGAGCTACAACAGCGACTTCACCGATGGCTCCATGGCCCTGTTCAACATCCTCACCCCGGCGACCGTGCGCTGGCACCTGACGCTGGGGGCGAGCTATCAGGCGAGCGACCGCGACCGCTTCACCCTGGCCGTGTCCTATATGCCGGAGGAGCAGCTCGACGGCGCCAATCCGAGCATCACCCAGGACCAGACCGGGAGCCTGTACATGCAGCAGCTCGACATCGAGATCGCCTGGAGTCGGCGTTTCTGACGGTGGGCTAGGGCGCGGTCGCGCCGGTGCGCGACCGCGTGGCGGGATGTCTCAGGCGGGGGTGGCCGGTGCGCGACCGATCGAGAGATAGGTCAGGCCGGCGGCGGTGGCCTGCTGCGGATCGAGGATGTTGCGCCCGTCGAGCAGCAGCGGGCGGGCGAGGGTGTCGCGGATGAGGCGGAAGTTGGGGCTGCGGAACTGGGTCCACTCGGTGACGATCACCAGCGCATCGGCACCGGCCAGTGCGGCGGTGGCGTCCTCGGCGAGTACCAGGTCGGGGCGCTCGCCGTAGATCCGGCGGGCCTCGTCCATCGCCACCGGGTCGAACGCCTGCACCTTGGCGCCGGCCGCCCACAGCGATTCCATCAGCACCCGGCTCGAGGCCTCGCGCATGTCATCGGTGTTGGGCTTGAAGGCCAGCCCCCAGAGCGCGATGGTGCGCCCGGCGAGGTCGCCGTCGAACTGCGCCTTGAGCTTGTCGAACAGCAGCTCCTTCTGGCGGAAGTTGACCGCCTCGACCGCCTGCAGCAACTGCGGGTCATAGCCGACGCCGCGCGCGGTGCGCTCGAGTGCGCGCACGTCCTTGGGGAAGCAGGAGCCGCCGTAGCCGCAGCCGGGATAGATGAACTGGTAGCCGATGCGGGGGTCCGAGCCGATGCCGACACGAACCTTCTCGATGTCGGCGCCGACGATCTCGGCGATGTTCGAGAGCTCGTTCATGAAGCTGATCTTGGTCGCCAGCATGGCGTTGGCGGCGTACTTGGTCAGCTCGGCCGAACGCACGTCCATCACCATCAGTCGGTCGCGGTTGCGGTTGAAGGGGGCGTAGAGCGCACGCAACAGCTCGGCGGTGCGTGGGTTGTCGGTGCCGACGATGATCCGATCGGGACGCATGAAGTCCTCGATCGCCGCGCCTTCCTTGAGGAACTCGGGGTTGGAGACGACATCGAAGTCGATGCTCTGGTCGCGCTCGGCGAGTGCGGCGCGGACGGTCTCGGCGACCTTGTCGGCGGTGCCGACGGGGACGGTCGACTTGTCGACCAGGATGCGGTAGCCCTCCATGTGCTGACCGATGGTGCGTGCCACCGAGAGCACGTACTGCAGGTCGGCCGATCCGTCCTCGTCGGGCGGGGTGCCGACGGCGATGAACTGGAAGAGCCCGTGCTTGACCCCGGCCTCGGCGTCGGTCGAGAAGCGCAGTCGTCCGGCCTCGCGATTGTTGCGGATCAGTTCGTCGAGTCCTGGTTCGTAGATCGGCACCCCGCCGCTGTTGAGCAGGTCGATCTTGTCCGGGTCGACGTCGATGCAGAGGACGTCGTTGCCCACCTCGGCAAGACATGCGCCGGTGACCAGGCCGACATAGCCGCTGCCGAAAATCGTTACTTCCATCGGGAGATCTCCGAGTCTGACTGAATTGATGTTGGATGAATCGGGTTGCGTACGGGGGTGAAGTGAGAGTATCTTAAGGGGCTACTCCGGTGCTGGCGATGGGGATTGACCCCCGATCCTGGCCGTAGAATTTGATCGTTTCAGTCTCTCGGGCCCGTCGTTGCTGGCGTTGTCGCGAGCATAGTATCAGTCCGCAGTGTCTGGGACGTTAAAGAAACGGTCAGGGACGGAGTTAAAAAGTTTCAAGAGAGTGTTGACAGGGTCTGAATCGACGCCTAGAATGAGCAGCTCTTTTGGAGGGGTTCCCGAGCGGTCAAAGGGATCAGACTGTAAATCTGACGGCTCAGCCTTCGGAGGTTCGAATCCTCCCCCCTCCACCAAGTTTCCCGCTAGTTGGCGGGCGCCATGATCAAGTCATGGCACTGCGGTGATCGGCCTTGTGTCGAAGGCGAGCGTCGCAGGCTGGTACGCCAGTCTTGCGGGTGTAGTTCAACGGCTAGAACCTCAGCCTTCCAAGCTGATGATGTGGGTTCGATTCCCATCACCCGCTCCAAGAAGTTAAGGCGCTGGCAGCGCGTTTAAAGCAAGTTTTGCCCATGTAGCTCAGATGGTAGAGCACACCCTTGGTAAGGGTGAGGTCACCGGTTCAATTCCGGTCATGGGCTCCAATTTCTCGGTACGGTTGCGCGCATCCAGGCGCGCCTGGTCGATTTGAAACATGCGGGGAGCCGTTCATGTCCAAAGAAAAATTCGAACGTAGTAAGCCACATGTCAACGTTGGCACCATTGGCCACGTCGACCACGGCAAGACCACGCTGACGGCTGCGATCACCACGCACCAGGCGCGCAAGTTCGGTGGTGAGGCGCGTGCCTACGACCAGATCGACAACGCCCCGGAAGAGCGTGAGCGTGGTATCACCATCGCCACCGCGCACGTCGAGTACGAGTCCGATGCGCGTCACTACGCACACGTCGACTGCCCCGGCCACGCCGACTACGTGAAGAACATGATTACCGGTGCGGCGCAGATGGACGGCGCGATCCTGGTGGTGTCGGCCGCTGACGGCCCGATGCCCCAGACCCGCGAGCACATCCTGCTCTCCCGTCAGGTCGGCGTGCCCTACATCATCGTCTACCTGA
>NZ_RHFI01000018.1:0-65846 GCF_003718685.1 Marichromatium sp. AB31
ATCTCGCGACGCAGATAGCCCTCGCGCGCCAGCCAGTGCTCGAGCCTGACCCCCTTGTAGAGCGGCCCGAAACCGTGATCGGACATCACGCACAGGGTCACGTCCTCGGGCACCAGCGCCAGCAGCTCGCCGAGACGGCGGTCGAGATCCTCGTAGGCGCGCTCGACCAACTCGCCGTAACGGGCATGGTCGCGGGCGTTGTACTCGGGATGGGCCGGATCGCGGAACTTCCAGAAGTTGTGCTGGGCACGGTCGGTCGACTCGAACACCACCACGAACAGGTCCCAGGACTCGCGACCGAGCAGATGCGCGGCGGCGCGGAAGCGGTTCTCGGTGATCTCCTCGATGCTGCGCGCATAACGCCCGACGGCACGGCGCGAGAGCCGCCGCTCGACGCGTTCGAGACGGTAGCCGCCGGTGACCCGGTCGAGCTCCTCGCGAAACTCCGACGGATGGACGAAGGCGCTCTCCAGGCTCGGCGTGTCCATCCCCGAGACCATCACCCCGTTGATCGGGTCGGGCGGGAAGGTGAAGGGCACGTTGAGCACGCAGCTCCGACGCCCGCGCGCGCTCAGCAGGCTCCACAGCGGCGGTCGGCGACGGTAGGAGGCGTTGAAGAAGCGGGTCTCGTAGGAGCCGGCCTCGACCGGTCCGAAGAAGTCGTTGACCCCGTGCGCCCCGGGGGTGACCCCGGTCATGAACGAGGTCCAGGCCGGCGGGCTCAACTCGGGCACGCTGGAGTCGAGCGTGCCGCTCGCCCCGCGCGCGATCAGCCGCGCCAGATTGGGCAGCCGGCCGGCATCGAGCAGCGGCTGCATGATGTCGAAGGTGGCCCCGTCCATGCCGAAGACCATCACCCGGTTGTTGCTCTGCGTCATCTCGTCTCCCCCATGCCCCGGGCGCTCAGGCCCGGCTCAGTCGCCCGCCGCGAGCGAGCCGTCCGCCCAGCCCCCGCAACAGTCTCAGGTCCTCGGCCGCGAGACCGAGGCGCCAGCCCAGCGCCGCCAGCGCCAGCCCGACGCCCAGCCCGCACCACAGCGGCGCCAGCGCGCGCAGCCCGCTCAGCTCGCACCCCAGCACCACCACCACACCAGCCGCCGCCACCAGCAGCGGACGCCGGGCGAAGGGCTGCATCCCCAGCCGCGCCCGGACCATCAACAACCGCAGCCCGTTGAGCGCGACCAACGCGATGGCGGTCGCCAGCGCCGCGCCGAGCGGCCCGAGCAGCGGGATCAGCGCCAGGTTGAGCGCCAGGTTGAGCGCGATCGCGATCAGGTTGGCGAGCAGCTCCAGCCCCTGGTGACCGGTCATCGCCAGCACCTGACCGACCCCACCGCTGGCGCAGTTGAGCGCGTGACCGATCACCAGCACCGCCAGCACCCCGGCACCGGTGGCGACGAAGCCGGGGCCGAACAACGCCATCAACGGCTCGCGCGCGAGCACCGCCGCGCCCGCCAACGGCAACGCCAGCAGCGTCAGCCAGCGCGTGGTGGCACGATAGAGATGGGCGACGCGCGCCGGATCGGCGCCACCGTGGGCACTGGCGATCAGCGGCGCGAGGATGCTGTTGACCGAACTCATCAGCGTCGAGGACAACAGCCCGGCGAGGGCGAGCGCGGCGGCATAGACCCCGACCTCGGCGACCGACACCCAGTGACCGAGCAGCAGCAGGTCGAGCGAGCCCATCAGCATCGCGGCGAAGCCGCTCAAAAACAGCGGCAGCGAGTAGCGCAGCACCACCCCGACGCCCGGCGCGGGCGCGACGGCGGCGGACGGCGTGCGCGGCGCGCGCAGCGCGGCGCCGAGCTGACGGCGCAGCGCCAGCAGGATCAGCGCCAGCGCCACGCCATAGGCCAGCACCATCCCCCAGATCACCGCCCCGAGGCTGCCGCCGAGCAGATAGCCGCCGAGCACGGCGCACAACAGCAGCGCCGGCAGCGCGAGCTGCTCGACCAGGGTCGCGTAACGGGTGGTGTGGAAGCCGCGGCTGGTCTCGACCCCGACGCGCAGCAGCGCCAGCGCCGGGATGGCGAAGGCGATACGTTGCAGGTGCGGGGCGAGCGTGGGATCGCCGAACCAGCCGATGGCGAGGGTATCGGCGCCGTGGAAGAGGGCCAGGGCCCAGAGCAGCGAGAGCGCCAGCGGGATCGAGAACACGGTACGCAACAGCGCCGGGATGGTCTCGGGGCGACCCTCGCCGAGCGCCAGCGCGAGAAAGCGCATGCCGCCGCGCGCCAGCCCGGCCACCGCCAGGGTGCGGGCGAACTCGCCGACGAGCAGACAGAGCGCCAGCGCGCCGAAGGCCGCCTCGCCGAACAGTCGGGTGACCAGCACCCTGAGGGCGAAGCCCAGCCCCTTGCCGGCGAAGGTGCCGGCGAGGGTGATCAAGGAGCCGCGCGCGGCCACGCCCAACGCGCCGTCGCCCTGGTGCGAGCCGGTCACCGCACGACCACCCTGGATGGATCAATCCCGACCACTGCGTGTTCTCCCGACCGTTCAAGCCCTCACGCCAAGTCGGCCGCATCCTGACTGGCCCGCGCCGGCGGGATACCGACGGATCGCGACCTTGCGATAGATAGAAGGATAACAGCAGCGCACCGGACCGACCTTGTTCCAGCGCAGCTCGCGCACACGCCGCGCAACCATCGCCACTGGACCTGACACCCGCAGCCGACCGACAATAGGCCGATGCCACCCCGCTCTCGGGAGCGCCGATGACACCATCCAGCCGCCTCGCGACCCTGGCCCTGTTGCTGACGAGCCAACTGCTGCCGGCCTGCGCCCCCGAGAGCGGCCCCCGACCGCCACCCTGGGGCCGACCCGCCGCCCCCATGGCCGAGCGCCCGGCACAAGGTCAGGCGCAGCGCCCGGCCATGGCACGAGTGGAGCGGGTCGAGGGCGAGCGGGTGCACCTGATCAGCGCCGACGGGCGCGCCCTCACCCGGACGCTCGGCGGACTGCGGCTGCTGCGTCACAGCCGTGTCGACCCCGCCGCGCTCACCCCGGGCGAGCGGGTGGTGGTCCCCCAGGGAGGCGCGGGACGGGGTCCGCTGCGCGGACGCGTGGTGGCCGGCACGCCGCCGCGGATCGAGACGCCCGGCGGCGAGACCCGAGCGCTCCCGACCGGCGCCCTGGTGTTGCGCGAACACGAGATCGGACGCGACGCGCTGACCCCGGGGACCCGGGTGCGCCTGACCCCGAACGCGCTGATCGTCGTCGACGGCGGCCCGGGAGGCGCACGCCCGCCAGGCGCGCCGAGCGTGCGCCCCGCCCTGGCCGGCGCACCGGCGCGGGCGGCGGCGCAACGCCCGACGGTCTCGCTGCCGATGCCCGAGACGGCGCCCGAGGACCACTTCGACCGGGCCCGGATGCAGGCCTCGCTGGACTCGCCCTTCGGCTTCTTCGACCCCAACATGCTGCGCTTCCGGCACACCTCCTGGAACCAGGGCTATGGCGAGACCATGCGCGCGCTCGGCGCCCACTGGGCGTCACAGGGCGCGACCTTCGCCTTCAGCTGGAACCTGGTGCAGGGGCGCGACGCCGACGGCGGCTGGGCCGGCTACGACTGGAGCCGGCTCGACGCCCTGGTGCGCTACAGCCAGGCCAACAACATCCATCTGGTGCCCATCCTCACCGCCTCGCCGCCGCAACCGACGGGCCAGCGCATGGCGCGCTCGATCCCGCGCAAGCCCGATGACACCGCCGCCTACAGCGCCTTCGTGCGCGCCGCGGTGGAGCGCTACGACGGCGACGGGCGCGCCGACATGCCCGGCCTGCGCGCGCCGATCCGGCGCTGGGTGGTGGAGAACGAACCCTATGCCAAGCGCTACTGGCAGGGCGACGGCGCCGACCTCGCCGACACCCTGATCCTCGCCCATCGCGCGATCCGCGCCGCCGACCCCGGCGCCGAGGTGATCGCCGGCATGGTGCGCGGTCCCGGCTGGCACGGCGACACCGACCCGCGCCGCTTCATGGATGCCTTCTTCGACCGGCTCGGCGCCCGCGCCGGGGGCGAGCGCCCCTATGACTATCTCGACCAGCACTGGATCGGCACCGCCCCGGGGGTGGCGCTCGAGCGCCAGTACGCCGAGCTGCGCACCTGGATCGACGACCTCGAGCGCGCCGCCGCGCGCAACGGCTTCGCGCCCGCGCCACTGGTCGCGCTCGAGCATGCCGGGCGCCATCAGGACGAGCGCGCCCAGGCCGAGGACGTGGTCAAGCGTCACGCCTACCTGCTCGGCTCCGGGTTCCGCCTGACCCTGTGGTCGGGGCTGCGCGCCGCCCCCGAGCGTGGCGCCAGCCCGGGCGACGGCTACTTCCGCCAGGTCACCCTGATCGACGCCGACGGGCGGCGCAAACCGGCCTATCACGCCTATCGGCGGATGACCGAGCGGCTCGACGGCTGCGACTGGCGGCGCACCCGGCTGCTGCGCGACGAACAGGGTCTGGTGGTGGTGCGCTTCCACTGTCACGACGCACCGCTGCTGGTGGCCTGGAGCGACCGCTCGGGCGGCAGCGCAGCGGTACGCATCCCCATCGAGCACCCCGGGGTGAGGCGGGTGCGGGTCGAGTCGGCGCTGCCCGACAGCGGCCCCTCACCGCGCACCCTGGCGCTGGAGGACGGCGCGATCCGACTCGACCTCGACGCCACGCCACGCTACCTGAGCCCGGATGGACCGACTGGCGACGCCCCTTAACGCCACCCTGCAGCTCGCGCTCGCGCTACCCGCGGTGCTCGCCATCCTGATCTCGCCCTGGCTCGGGCTCGGGCTGGTCGCGCTGCTGTGGTTCTATGCCGCGAGCCTGCGCTGGCCGCTGACCGGTTTCCTGGTGGTCTATGGCGCGGCGCTGCTGATGAACATCAACCTGATCACCGACTCGCCGCTACGCGCGCTCGGCGAGCGCTACCCGCTGGCCCTCGGGCTCGCGCCGCTGCTGCTGCCGCTGCTTGCCGCGCGGCTGCTCGCCCGACGCGTGCCCGGCGCCGCCCCGACGATCGCCCCGCTCGACACCCTGCCGCCGCTGCTGCTGCTGTGGATGCTCGCCAGCTACGGTTGGAGCCTCGACCCGCTGCACGGCACGAGCATGGGGTTGAACCTCGCCTTCGGGGTCGGACTCTATTTCCTCATCCAGCTCTATGTCACCGACCGCCGCGCCCTCACCCTGACCCTCGGCTTCACCTTCGTCTGGGGCCTGGCGCTGGCACTGATGCTGGTGCTCTCCAACAAGATCGACACCAGCCCGCTGCAGGCGCTGCAGGTCCGGCTCGGCGCCGACTGGCGCTTCGAGCCCTCGCTGATCCTCTACGGCACCCGCGCCGGCGGCTTCGCGCCGCCGCAGATCGCCGGCACCGTCACCACCTTCGTGTTCATGGCCGGCTGCGCGCTCTGGCCCGAGTGCGGCGGGCGCGCCCGGCTGGTGCTCGCGCTGAGCGCCCCCTGGCTGATCTCCAACCTGCTGGCCACCGGCTCCAAGGGCGCCGCCGGCGCCTTCGTCATCGCCGTCTCGGCCTTCATCGCGCTCTACCCCGGGTTGCGCGGGCGACGGTTGCTGACCGGGCTCGGCTTCCTCGTCGCGCTGGTCGCGATCATGGCCTTCAACGTGGTGGTGTTCAGCGCCGACCGGCTGGCCTCCGGGGCCGAGGTCAACGAGCTCTCCATCACCTTCCGGCTGGAGTTCTGGGAGGCCGGACTGGCGCTGCTCGGCGAGCGCTGGATCGGCGCCGGGCTCGGCGGCTTCGCCCATCTCGTCGACCCCTGGCCGGGGGCGCACAACTACTATTTCAGCATCCTCTTCGACGCCGGTCCGGTCGGCACCCTGTTGCTGCTCGGTTTCGTCCTCGGGGTGGTCGTCGAGCTGGCGCGCGCGCTGCGCGAGACCCGCGACCCGCGGCTGCGCCGCTATCTCTACTGTCTCGCCACCGCCCTGCTGGCACTGTTGATCCACGCCACCGTCGACTTCTCCTACGATTCGGCCTTCAGCTGGATGCTCTACGGGCTGATCGTCGCCACCGTGCGGATCGCGCGACGCGAGGCCGCCAGCCGCTATAATGGGCCGCCGCCGACCGCACACGCGCCGACAACCTCCGCCGCGGTCGTCCCCGACCCAGAGCATGACGACGCCACGAGATGGAGCTGATACAGATCCGCGACCTGCTGATCCGGCGTCGCCGCACGCTCGCCACCCTGTTCCTCGCCGTGGTGGCGCTGGTCGCGCTCTTCACCCTGGCGAGCGCGCCGACCTATCGCTCGACCGCGCTGGTGCTGGTACGCGAATCGCCCGGCGCCAACACCCTGCTCGCCGCGCTCGGCATCCCCACCGCCAGCCTCACCAGCAGCGACGACTTCGACGCCGACACCGAGATCTCGCTCGGCCAGCTCGAACCCTCGCTCGACCGGGTGATCGCCACGCTCGGGCTCAGCGACGACCAGGGCGAACCGCTCACCGCGCGGCGGCTGATCAAGGGCGGGCTGCTGCCGCGCCTGACCCCGCGTCCACACCTCGACATCGATCAGCTCGAGGACGGCCGGGTGGTCGAGATCGTCGGCTGGAGCGGTGAGCGCGATCAGGCCGCGGCACTGGCCAACGGACTCGCCGAGGCCTATATCGCCAGCCAGGTCGAGCTCCAGCAGGCCGATCTGGCGCGTGCCCGCGCCTTCGTCGACGAACGCCTCGGCGCGGTGCGCGACGACTATCTCGCCGCCCTCGCCGCCCAGCGCGCCTTCGTCACCGAGACTGGGGCGATCGACCTCGACGCCCAGATCGAGACCCTGGTCACCAAGCTCGGCGCACTGCGCACCCAGGCCGAGGAGAACCACACCGAGCAGGCCGCGCTCGCCGCCGAGCTGGCCGCGCTCGACACCGAGCTGGCGCGCACCGGGGCGGCACGCAGCGCCGATCAGGCCCAGGCCAACAGCGAGCACATCCGCACCCTCAAGGCCGACCTCAACGACCTGCTCCAGGAGCTTGCGGCGCTGCGCGTCGACAGCACCGAGGCATCCTCCGAGTACCGTCGGCTGTTCGCCCAGATCGAGCGGCTGCGCGAGCTGATCGTCGCCGAGGCACGGGCGGTGGTCGGCGGCGGCGGCGAGACCCTGGGCTTCTACGAGGAACTCGGCGCTCGGCGCACCGAGCAGCAGGTGGCGCTGGCGATCAGCGAGGCCGAGGGCCGCCAGATCGCCCACACCATCGCGGAGTACCGCAACCGGGTCGACACCCATGCCGCGCTGCTCGAGCGCCAGGCCGAGCTGGACAGCGAGCTGGAGGTGAGCGAGGCGATCCATGGCCGGATGCTCGAGGCGCAGCGGCAGCTCGGGCTTGCCGCGGCGCTGGTCGCACCGACCCACGTGCTGGTCCAGCGGGCCACGCCGACCACCCGCCCGGCCAGGCCGAGCCTCGCGCTCAATGCCGTGGTCGCGGTGTTGCTCGGCGGCTTCTGGGCGCTCGGCATCGCCCTGATCGAGGACCTGTTCGACGACTCGGTACGCGACCCGGCGGCGCTGCGCGGCCCGCCCCTGCTCGCCCGGCTGGTGCGGGTACGCCGCGACGCGCGTCCGGCGCGGGCGTGGCGCGAGCCGCTGCGCGCACTGCGCAACCGGCTGCGCGAGCGGCTCGACGGCCAGCTGCCCCGGCGGCTGGCGCTGGTCGGACCCTGTCGCGGCGACGGGCGCAGCACCCTGCTCGCCGCACTCGCCGAGCAGTGCGCCGGCGACGGGCTGCGGGTGCTCGCGCTGGAGCTCGACCTGCGCGCCCCCGACCTCGCCTCACGCCTCGATGCCGCACCGCAGCCCGGGCTGGTCGGGCACCTGTGCGAGGGCGTGGCGCTCGAGCGCTGCATCGTCCCCACCCGCGTGCCCGGGCTCGATCTGCTCCCCGCCGGCGCCGCCCTCGACGATCCGGCACCGCTCCTCGCCGAGGCCCGGCTCGGCGCGCTGCTCGCCCGTCTCGACGAGGACTACGACCTGATCCTGATCGACACCCCGCCGCTGCGCGCGAGCGAGGACGCCATCCAGGTGCTGGCGCTGGTCGAGCACGCGCTCCTGGTGGTCGCCGCCGGTCGCACCCCGCTGCGCGCGGCGCGCGCAGCGCTCGAGCGGCTCTCGCGACGTGCGCCGCTCGGCCTGGTGCTGACCGCCGTCGACCCACTCGAACACCGTTATCTGCACTGAGCCCGGATGCACCGATGACCACCACTCACACGCCTTCGCCCCGTGCCCGCTGGAGCGCCGCGCTCGCGCTGATCGGCCTGATCGCGCTCGGCGCCGGCTGCGCGCTGGTCCCCGGCACCCGGATGGTGACCTTCGACAAGCCACGCAGCGCCGCCGAGGACCCCCCGGTCGCCGCCCAGGCCGAGATCCACCCGATCACCTTCAAGCTGATCCGGCAACTCAGCACACCGCCACCCAGCCCGCTCGACAACCCGGCGCTGGAGCGCGAGATCGCCGACTATGCCTATCGCGTCGGCAAGGGCGATATCCTCAACATCATCGTCTTCGAGCACGAGGAGCTGACCATCCCCGCCGGCTCCTATCGCAGCGCCGCCGAGTCCGGCACCTGGGTCCACAGCGACGGCACCCTCTACTTTCCCTATGTCGGCAAGCTCGCGGTCGCGGGACTGACCCTGGAAGAGGTGCGCCTGCGTCTCACCGAGGCGCTCTCGGAGTACATCGAGGAGGTCAAGGTCGAGGTCAACGTCGCCGCCTTCAACGCCAAGCGGGTCTATGTCACCGGCGAGGTCAGGGAGCCGGGACCGCGCCCGCTCACCAACATCCCGCTGACCCTGCTCGATGCCATCAACCACGCCGGCGGCCTGACCGAACACGCCGACTGGGACAACGTGGTGCTGAGCCGCCGCGGCGCGGAGCAGCGGATCTCGCTGCAGGCGCTGCTCCAGCACGGGGTGCTCACCGAGAACCGGCTGCTGCGCGCCAACGACATTATCCACGTGCCGCGCAACGACACCCTCAAGGTGTTCGTGCTCGGCGAGGTGCGCCAACCGACCACCCTGGTCATGGGCCGCAACGGCATGCGCCTGACCGAGGCGCTGAGCAGCGTCGGCGGGCTCAACGAGGGCAGCGCCGACGCCACCGGGGTGTTCGTCATCCGCCCCGGCGGCGAGACGCGACCGATCCAGATCTATCAGCTCGACCTCCGCGACGCCACCGCAATGGTGCTCGGCGCCCAGTTCCGGCTCGCGCCGCGCGACGTGGTCTATGTCACCGCCGCGCCGCTGGCACTGTGGACCCGAGTGGTCGACAACCTGCTGCCCTCGCTACAGGGCTACGACCTGATCAACCGCAACATCAACGTCAACACCCGCTGACCCCGGCGCCCCATTCGCGATAGCTGCGACGGATCTCGGGGAGATACGCGGCCACGCCCCGCGCAAGGTCGTACTCGGGGGCGTAGCCGAGCGCCGCGCGGGTGGTCTCCAACTCGGCCCGGGTATGGGTCTGGTAGGCGTGGTGGGGGTTGTCGATGTAGTCGATCGGCAGCGCCGTGCCCAGACCCTGCTGGAGCAGCTCGAGCACCCGGGCGAAGGACTCGGCACGACCGCTGCCGACGTTGAACACCCCGCTGACGCGACCCGCGGCGGCGGCGAGCACCGCGCGCACCACGTCCTCGACATGGACGAAGTCGCGCAGGATGTGCTCCGAGCCGTGGAACAAGCGGGGCGCGCGCCCGGCGAGCAGCTGGAGGCCGAGCTGCAGCACCATCGAGGCGGTGGTGCCCTTGAAGTACTCGCGCGGCCCGTAGACGTTGAAGAAGCGCAGCCCGGCGACGGCCAACCCGGGATGCTCCTGACGGAAGCGCGCCGCCATCTGGTCCATCTTCAGCTTGCTGAAGCCATAGGGGGTGTCGGGGGCCTCGTGACCGATCCGCTGCGGCGCCGGAGCGGCACCATAGGTCGCGGCCGAGGAGGCGTAGACCAGATCGGCGCCGCGGCGCGCGGCCAGACCCAGCAGATCGGCGAAGACATTGACGTTGGCGCGCAGGATCGCCGCCTGGTCGTAGACCCGGGTGTCGGAGACGGCGGCGAAGTGCAGGATCAGGTCGTAGCGCAGGCGCTGCAGCCGGGCGAGGTCGCGCGGCTCGGTGAGATCACCGCAGATCAGCTCGCCGGCGAAGTCGATCAGGTTGAGATAGTGCCCGAAGGCGCGCGGGCCGGGGGCGTCGGCGGCGGCGCCGAAACAGTCGACCACCACCACGCGACACCCGGGGTGGTGGCGCTGCAGGTGCAGCGCGACATTGCTGCCGATGAAGCCCGCCCCACCGGTTACCAGCACCGTCTTGCCGTCGAGACCGCGCGGCGATTGTCCCTGTGCCATGCTCACCTCCACTCAGCCGATCCGCACCATCACCTTGCCGTCGGTCCGCTGCACCGAGGTCGCCAGCGCGCTGATCGCCTCGGCGAACGGGTAGCGCGCGGTGATCATCGGCGCGACCTCGAGCCGACCACTGGCGAGCAACCGGATGATGCCGTCGTAGATGCCGTAGCCGGCGTGACCGCGCCCGCCCTGGATGGCGTTGGCACCGCTCACCAGCCCGTTGAGCTGTACCGGGGTCTCGGTGGCGGCGCGCCCGAGATAGACGATCTGGCCGCCGGGGGCGAGCGAGGACTGCATCTCGGGGACGGTCTCCCCGGCCGCACCCGCCGCCTCGACCTGGATCTCGGCACCGCGCCCGGCAGTGTGCTCGAGCACCAGGTCGCGCGGCCTGACGCCGTCGCGACGCAGCGCCGCGGTGTCGTAGACGCGATCGGCCCCCAGCGTCTCGGCGATCGCCAGGCGTTCGACGATGGGGTCGAAGGCGATCACCTGACTGGCCCCCGCCAGGCGCGCCAGGGCGATGGCGCCGAGTCCGATGGGACCGGCGCCGTGGACCACCACCACCGCCCCGGGACGGAAGCCACCGGCACAGACGAACAGCCCGTTGTAGGCGCAGCCCAGCGGCTCGATCAGCGCCGCCACCTCGAACAGTCGGGTGTCGTCATAGCGCCCGGCGAGCGCGGCGATCGACCAGCACTGACGCTCGTCGACGGCGACGTACTCGGCCAGCGCGCCGTCGGTGGTGATCCCGGTCAGCTCCACCCGATCGCACTGGTTGAAGGCGCCGCTGCGACAGGGCGTGCAGCAGCCGCACCAGACGATGCTCTCGGCGGCGACCAGATCGCCCTCGCGCAACCCGCGCACCGCGCGCCCGACGCGCTCGACCACCCCGGCGTACTCGTGGCCGATGATGCAGGGCAGCGCCGCCGGACCGGAGAACATCAGATAGCCCTCGGCGTCGGTCTGGTAGAGATGGCTGTCCGAGCCGCAGATGCCGCAGCACACCACCCGCACCAGCACCTCGGTGTCGCCGATCTCCGGGACCGCGACCTCGGCGAGCGCGAAGCTCGGATCGCGCCACACCTGGCTGGCGCAGTCGGCGCGACGCCGCTCCAGCTCGCGCGCGCTCGGCGCGTACCCCGGTCTGGGATCCCAGACCGCCGTTGCCATCAATGCCTTCATCGTCGTCACCCGTCGGTCAGGGACCCGCGTTCCACCAGAGTCCGCAGGGGCCGCTTGTCGATCTTGCCACTGCCGATACGCGGCAGGTCGTCGACCAGCTCGAAGCGTCTCGGCACCATGTAGTTGGGCAACCCCTGGGCGCGGCAGTGCGCGCGCAGTCGGGCCGCGTCGAGCTCGGCTCCCGGCTCGGGCACGACGAAGGCCACCGGCACCGCGCCCTTGCGGCGGTCGGGGCGACCGAGCACCGCCGCCTCGCGCACCCCGGGATGGGCGCCGAGCAGCAGCTCGAGCTGCAGCGGATAGACCTTGAGCCCGGCGACCTTGATCATGCCGCTGATCCGCTCGACGTAATAATAGAAGCCGTCGTCGTCACGCCGGACCAGATCACCGCTGCGATACCAGCCCTGGTGGCCGGCCAGCGCGATCCCGCCGTCGTAGCCAGAGACCAGCCCCGGACCACGTAGCTGCAGTTCGCCGACCTCGCCCGGCGGCAGCTCGCGCCCCTGCTCGTCGACGACGCGCGCCTGATAGTGCGGACACACCCGCCCCATGCTGCCGTCGAGCCGATAGCCCTCGGCGGTGTTGGCCAGCGCCACCCCGCTGGTCTCGGTGCTGCCCCATACCGACATGACCGGCACCCCGCCGCGCGCGGCGAAGGCGGCGTTGATCTCCGGGCTGGTATACATCCCCCCGCTCTCGGCCAGACGCAGGCTGGCGAGATCGGCGCGCGCGCAGGCCCCGGCCATCATCCGGTACATCGGCGCCAGCCCCATCATGCAGGTCACCCCGAACGCGCGGATCGTCCCGGCGATGGCGCGCGGGTTGATCTCCTCGAGCAGCACCAGCGCGCCGCCGGTCTGGAGCGCGCGACAGAACAGCTCGTGGGGATGGGCGAAGGCGGCGAACATGCACAGATGGACGTCGTCCGGGCCGAGCGCGAAGGCTTCGATCGCGGCGCGGGTGTTCCAGTAGAGATTGGCGTGGGTCGCCAGCGCGCCCTTGGCCCATCCGGTGGTGCCGGTGGTGAAGTTGAGATAGGCGACCTGCCCCGACTCGGGCTCGGGCGGGGAGGCGATGGGCGTGGCGCCGAGCAGCTCGGGCCAGGAGAGGCAGCCGGGATGACGGCCGGCGCGGTCGATCAGCGCCATCCCCTCGGGCACCTCCCCGGCGGCCAGCGCCGCCAGCGTCTCGCCCTCGGCGAGCAGCGCGGCGAGCCGCTGCGCGCGCGCGAACCCGAGTAGCAGACGCGGCTCCAGCGCCGGGTTGAGCGCCACCGGCAGGGCGCCGATCCGGGTCGCGGCGAGGAAGGCGAGCACCCCCTCGGGCCGCCGCCCGAGCGCGATCCCCAGCCGCGCCCCCGGTCCCAGTCCGAGCGCGTGCAGCGCGCCGGCGAGACACTCGACCAGCGCCTGGGTCCGGCGATAGTCGAGCGTGCCGTCGCGATGATGGATGAAGGGGCGCTCCGGGGTGCGCCTGGCGTGCTCGGCGAGCAGGGCGTTGAGGGTTGGGGTCGCGGTCTCCATGGCGGCTCCGGTGGCGCGGCTAGCAGGTACGCATCGCCGAGACGGCGAACAACAGGGTGCGTACCAGGATGATGGCGTCGAGCAGCAGCGAGCGGTTCTCGACATAGAACAGGTCGTAGGAGATGTTCTCGTGGATCTGCTTGTCGCGGTCGCCGCTGATCTGCCAGACCCCGGTGATCCCCGGCTTCACCCGCAACCGCTCGCGATGGATCTCCTCGTACTCCTGTTCGACGATGAAGGGCATCTCGGGGCGCGGGCCGACCAGGCTCATGCTGCCCTCGAGCACGTTGAACAGCTGCGGCAGCTCGTCGAGGCTGGTGCGGCGCAGGAAGCGCCCGGCGCGGGTGATCCGCGGGTCGTCCGAGACGGTCGGCGAGTAGGCGAACCTGGGGCTGTCGAGGTGCATGGTGCGGAACTTGTACATCGGGAAGCGCGCGCCGTCCTTGCCCACCCGCTCCTGCACGAAGAGCACCGGCCCCGGCGAGTCGCGACGGATCCACAGCGCGATCGCGATCATCAGCGGCGCGAGCAGCAACAGCGCCGCCCCCGCCAGCGTCAGGTCGAGCAGGCGCTTGCTGATCTGCTCGGCGGGCCGGGGGCGGATCGCGCCCAGGGTCACCATGGGGATGCCGTTGATGTCCATGAACTGGATCTGCTTGGCGAAATAGCCGCTGAGATAGGGCATGAAGCAGATCCGCACCGCCAGCCCCTCGGTCAGGCGCATCAACTGCTGGAGGTGACACTCGCCGGCGCTGCGGATCGGGGTGCTGATCAGCACCAGCGTGACCTGCTCGCGCTCGATGAAGGCGCGCAGCGCGTCGGCCTCGGCGATCAGCGCCGGCGCCTCGGGCCCGGCGGCGGCCTCGCCGGCGAGCGCCAGGGCGCGACGGTCCTCGTCATAGAAGCCCGAGACCCAGTAGCCGAGCTCGGGGGCCTCGCGGATGTGCTTGTAGAGCATCCGCCCGGCCTCGCCGGCGCCGACGATCAGCACCCGGCTGACGTTGAAACGACGCGAGTAGAGCGACTGCTGCAACCGGTAGACCAGGGCGCGCGCGCCCAGCAGAGTGACCAGCAGCCAGCCCATGGCGTGGAGCAGCGCGAGCCGCGCCGCCTGCTCGCCGGTGTAGAAGGCGAAGGCGGTGAGCACCAGGGCGAGGATCACCACCGCGCGGATGATCTTGCGGATCTCCACCAGCCGCATCATGCTCGGCTCGTAGCGATAGAGTCCGACGCGCTCGAACACCAGGGCACCGAGCAGCATCCCGACCAGCCCCAGCGTGGCCCCGTCGACCGGCCCGCCCCCACCGATATGGTGCGAGAGACAGCCCAGCCACAGGCTGAGTGCGAGACAGCCGAGGTCGGTGACCACCAGCGCGAGCACGAACCAGCGCACCCGCTGGCCGCCGACCCGCGCGCCGAGGAAGAGGTTGAGACGCTCAAGCGCGTGCTGGATCATCGTCGGGCTCGTCGATCTCGTCGGCGGCGGGCGCGCTCGCGGGGGCGAGGCGACACAGGAGTCCGCGCAGCTGATAGGTGCCGAAGGCCGGGTCGTAGGGCGGCGCGTCGGAGGTCAACAGATTGGCATTGGCGCGCCACGCCCCGGCGAGCGCACTCGGCGCCTCCGGGAACCACCAGCCGTGATCGATGCTCACCACCTCGGGATTGATCTCGGGGGTGACCTCGGCGCGCATGCGGATGCGACCGCGCGGCGTGGCGATCGCGATCCAGTCGCCGTCGGCGATGCCCTCGGCGCGCGCCACCTCGGGGTGGAGCTGGGCGCGCGGGTCGGGCGCGCGGCGACGCAGCCCGGCGACCTGACGGTGCTCGCTGTTGAAGAACTCGCGCCGACGGCTGCCGGTGATCAGCACATAGGGATAGTCGCGCGCCAGGTCGGGGCGGCTGCGCGGGCTCTCGGGCGGTTCGACATGGCTCGGCAGCGGATCGTAGCCGAGTCGTTCGAGCGCCTTGCTGTAGAGCTCGATGCGCCGCGACGGGGTGCGGAAGCCGCGTGTCTCGTACTTGCGGTAGCGATGCGGCAGCCGCAGCACGCCCTGGCGACGCAGCTGATCGAGACCGACCCCGGTCGGCTCGAGCTGATGGGCCATCACCGCCTCGAAGGGACGCTCGCTGTCGGGCAGGCCGAGCCGCCGCGAGAGCTGGTCGATGATCCACTCGTCCGGTCGGCACTCGCCGCGTCGGGTCAGCGCCGGTTGGTGGTAGACCAGGTTGCCGGTGGCCAGCGGATAGCCGATCACCTGCTCGACCTCGGGCCAGAAGGCCGCCGGCAGCACGAAGTCGGCCAGCTCCGCCGTCGGCGTCATGAACAGCTCGCTCACCACCAGCAGGTCGAGACACTCGAGGCTGCGGCGCACCGCGCGGGCGTTGGCCACGGTCGCCAGCGCGTTGTTGCCGAACACCAGCAGCCCCTTGACCGGATAGGGTTCGCCGGTGCGCATCGCGGCGAACAGCGTGGGGATGTGCGCCGAGGGCATGTAGGCGCGCCAGCCACCGAGCAGCTTGAAGCGCTCGGCGCCGAGCCGCTTGCGCGCCTGCTCGCGCGGCAGTTGCTCGGCCAGGGTCGGATAGGCGCGCATCCGCTGCATCGACAGCAGCTCGCCGCCGGGCACGTCGATGCTGCCGACCAGGGCGCGCAGACAGGCCAGCGCGCGCACCGTCTGCAGGGCGTTGACGTTCTGCTCGATCCCCACGCCCCACTCCAGCACCGCCGGACGGAGCGCGGCATAGCGGCGCGCCGCCTCGACGATCAGCTCGGGGGCGACCCCGGTGATCGGTGCCGCCCAGGCCGGGGTACAGTCGGCGACATGGGCGGCCAGCGCGTCGAAGCCCTGGGTCCAGCGCGCGACGAACTCGGCGTCGTAGCGCCGCTCGGCGATGATCACCTGGATCATCGCCAGCGCCAGCGCCGCGTCGGTACCCGGGCGCAGCCCCAGCCACAGCTCGCAGCGACGCGCCGTCTCGTGCCGACGCGGATCGACGGCGATGCCGACCGCACCGCGATCGAGGGCGCGACGGATGGCGATGCCGATCTTGCCGTCGGGGTTGGAGACCAGCGGGTTGCTGCCCCAGAAGAGGATGCAGGCCGGCGGGGTGTCGCCGTAGTAGTCGCCGGTGACATAGCCGCCGTAGGTGAGGTTGCTCACCGTCACCCGCGGGATGAAGCACTGCGCCAGCCCCGGCTCGTACCAGTTGGGGGTACCCAGGGCGTTGGCAAAGCGCACCACGTGCATGTAGTGATGACGCCCGGTGCCCTGCCCCAGGGCGATCGCCTCGGGGCCGAGGCGATCGCGGATCGCGGCGACGCGCTCGGCGATCTCGTCGAGCGCCGCCTCCCAGCTCACCCGCTCCCAGCCGCCGGCCTTGCCCGCGCGGCGGCGCCGCGGCCACTCCAGCCGGTCGGGGTGGTTGACGATCTCCGGGGTGCGCAACCCCTTGACGCACATCCAACCCTGGTTCATCGGTGAGTCGCGATCGCCGACGACCTTGACCACGCGTCCGTCCTCGACGGTCACCAGGGCACCGCAGCCGCCGTGACAGATCCGGCAGACACTGCGGTGGGTGCGTCTCATCGAGCCGTCCCCGCGCCCGCGCCGAGACGCCCCAGCAGACTCCCGGCGACGGCGCCGCCGCCGAGCGCGGCGGCGCGTACCAGCAGCAGTGCCGGCGCGGCCAGCGCCAACCGGCGATCGCGCCGCCAGGCGGCGGCGAGGAAGGGCGTGGCGCTGAGCAGGAAGGCGGCGAGCGTCGCACCGCCGAGCGCCAGCGCCGCCCTCGGCCACCAGGGCGCGAGCGCCAGCGCCGGGGCGAGCGCAAGGATGGCGAGGATCTGCAGCTTGAGCGTCTGCGGGGTGTAGCTGTCGGCGACCATCTTGCCGGGGTGGCGCTTGTAGACCACCATCCGCCAGTAGCCGCGCGAGAACTTCAGCCGCGCATAGCGCCAGACCGAATCGGGGTGACCGAGATGGCTGACCACCGCGTCGGGAGCAAACACCATGCGCATGCCGCGCGCGGCCATCCGGTAGGAGAGTTCGGTGTCCTCGTTGTCGGCCTTGGGGAAGCGCGGATCGAAGCCGCCGAGTGCGACGAAGACCGCGCGCCGATAACCGGCGGAATAGGTGTCGACCATGTCGATGCGCGCGCGTCGGCGCAGCCGCGCGAAGCGTTGCTCGAACTCGAGCTGGACGAAGCGCGCCACCAGTTGCGGCTGATCGCTGCGATAGGCCCCCTTGACCGCCATCACCTCGGGATCGGCGAAGGGCGCGCGCATCCGCTCGATCCAGTCCGGCGCCGGCACGCAATCGCTGTCGGTGAACAACAGCAGCTCGCCACGGGCCAGCCGCGCGCCGTGGTTGCGCGCCGCCGCCGGACCGGCGTTGGCCTGATGGACGTAGCGCAGCGGATAGCGCCGGGCGATCTCGGCGGTGCGATCGCGCGAACCGTCGTCGACCAGGATCACCTCGTAGTCATCGGCGGCGGTGTGCTGGGCGAGGAGTGCGTCGAGACAACGCCCGAGGGTCGCCTCGGCCTGATAGGCGGGGACCACCACCGAGACCCGCGGCGCGGCCTCAGCCATGGCCGGCCTCGATGTCCGAGCCGCGCAGCAGATGGCGCAGGAAGGTGCGCCCGGCACGCCAGGTGCGGCGGAACTCCTCGCGATCGCGCGCCACCAGCCCGAGACGCCGCCACAGATAGCGCGGACGCAGATAGAAACGCCGCCGCGCCTGGTCGCAGAAGGCGACCAACGCCTCGGCGTCGAGCGCTGCGCTGCGCACCACGGTGTTGTGCAGCCCGGCGGGGGTGAGCCAGCGCGAGAAGTCCTCGGTCACCAGCATCCCCTCGCGCGCATACCAGTCGTAGGCGGCGGTCCCCGGATAGACCATGATCGGGTAGAACTGGGCGGTGTCCGGGGCCAGCTCGATGGCCAGCTCCAGGGTCCGGCGCATGGTCTCCGGGGTCTCGCCCGGCAGCCCGACCATGAAGCAGCCGTGGACGATCAGCCCGAGCGCGCGGGCCTCGCGCATGAAGGCGCGCGACTGCGCCAGGGTGATACGCTTGCGCACGCGATCGAGCAGCGCCTGGTCACCGCTCTCGAAGCCGACGCAGAGGTTGCGACAGCCGGCGCGACGCATCAGCCGCAGGGTCTCGGGCTCGACATCGACGCGCACGTTGGCCGACCACGGCAGGTCGAAACCGCGACGGATCATCTCCTCGCAGATCTCGGCGCAGCGGGCGCGGTCGGCGGGAAAGGTGTCGTCCTCGAAGAACACCGAGCGCGCCTCGGGGAAAGCTCTGCGGATGTACGCCAGCTCGTCGACCACGTGGCCCGCCGAGCGCCGTCGCAGCCGGTGCCCGGTGATGGTCTGCGGGTAGACGCAGAAGGTGCAGTGGTTGGGACAGCCGCGACTGGTGCTGATGGTCACCATCGGGTGGATGGCGTTGGGGTTGAAGTAGTCGCGGATGTCGAGGAAGCGACGATAGATCGGGCTGATCGGCGGCAGCCGATCGAGGTCCTCGAATACCGCGCGCGCGACACCGAGACGCGGCCTGTCGCCGTCGCGATAACAGAGCCCGGCGACCGTGGAGAGCGGCTCGTCGCACGCGAGCGCCGCGGCCAGGTCGCGCACCCCGAGGTCGTACTCGCCGAGCACCACCAGATCGACCGCCGGCTCATCGCGCAGACACGCCTGCGGTCGCGCCGAGGCATGGGTGCCGACCAGCGCCACGCAGGTCGCCGGCAGGCGTGCGCGGGCGCGGGCGCAGAAGGCCAGGTCGCTGGCGATGCTCGGGGTACTGGTCTCGACCACCAGCAGCCGCGGGGCGAAGCGCGCCAGACGCGCCAGCACCGCCTCGGTGTCGGCACCGCTGGCCGGGGCGTCGATGAGATCGATCTCGTGGCCCGACTCGGCGCAGAGCGCGGCAGCGGCGGCGAGCCACATCGGGAAATAGAGGGTGCCGCTCTTGGTCACCGCCGGAGAGCGTTGGGTACGCGAGAACCGCTCCAGATAGGGCGGGTTGACGAAGGCGATCTTGAGCGCGGGTGCAGTCTGCTGCACGGCGGTTCCCTATCGGATCAGGACGAGACGGCTCCCCGACGACCATCCCTGAGACCTAACGGGGCTTCGTATACAGCTTGGCCACTATAGCACGCCAAGGTACACGGCATCGCCAACACGGAGGCTTTTCAAGCGCCCCAATGACCAGGATCAGTGCTTCGCGTACACCGAACACGCAGCCACCGGACACGAACAGAAGACAGACAGCAACCATGGACACCGACCCCGAGATCGACACCGACGGCTGGTTCGACGGCGCCCTCGCCCGCCCCTCGCCCAACTGCGACGAGCGACCGCCGGCGACCACCATCGACCTGCTGGTGATCCACAACATCAGCCTGCCGCCGGGCGAGTTCGGCGGGGAGTGGATCGACGCACTGTTCCGCAATCGACTCGACCCCGACGCCCACCCCTATTTCGCTGCCATCGCCGGATTGCGCGTCTCCGCCCACCTGCTGATCCGGCGCGACGGCGCCCTGGTGCAGTACGTGCCCTGCGAGCGCCGCGCCTGGCACGCCGGACGCTCGCGCTTCGGCGAGCGCGAGGCGTGCAACGACTTCTCCATCGGGATCGAACTCGAGGGCACCGACACCCAGCCCTTCACCGCCGCTCAGTACCACCAGCTCGGACGTTGTGCGCGGGCGCTGCGGCGGCGCTATCCGGGGATCACCCCCGAGCGTGTCGTCGGGCATGCCGACATCGCCCCGGGGCGCAAGACCGACCCCGGTCCGGCCTTCGACTGGGCACGGTTGCGCCGCGCGCTCTGAGCCGCGCGCCGCGCCAGCACGCGCGAGCGCCGCGCACCGAACGAGCGTGGCCGCGGCTGCATCCACACACGATAGCGGGCAAAGGTCGCACGCCAGCCAGTGGCCACGACCTCGTGCCGCTCGACGCCGCCGAGCTGGTGCTCGTATTCGAGCAGCGCGCCGCCACGCCAGCGCGGCCGCCCGCCGAGGCGCGCAGCCAGCGCGCGCATGCCGACGTTGGCCGCCAGCACCTCGCAGCGCAGCCGGCGGATGCCGACGGCACGGGCGTGACCGATGAGCGCCTGCAGGAGCGCGGTGCCGACGCCGCGACGCTGCGCCGCGTCGATCACCTCGACGGCCAGCTCGCCGCTGTCGGCGCCGGGCGCGGTGCGGATACAGCGCGCCACGCCCAGCGGCTCGCCCGGCATCCCGCGCTCGTCGAGACGGATGGCGCCGATGGCTAGATGATGGTGTCCGTCGATGGCCGCGAGCACCGCGAGGTCGCGCTCGTTGAGCTCGCGCTTGATGCCGCAGAAGCGCAGCCGACGCGACCCCGGCGACAACCCGGCGAAACAGGCGAGCAGAAAATCGCGATCCTCCGGGCCGAGCGCGCGCAGCAGACAGCGACTGCCGTCGCGCAACCGCACCAGGTGGCGACCGGGGCCCCGGTCGGACAGTTCGCGGGCCTCCATGACTCCACTCCTCCATCGCAAGGATCGGCAGGGACCGCCCGGGGTGGGCGGGGGATAGCCCCGGGCATCGCGGCGGGGCGGGCGAGACGGGGCGGCGTGGGCGACAATCGTTCCGATCGCCGCAACCGAGCTACACCGCACCTATTAGATGCTTGCTGGATGACGGCGGTTCAATGGCGCGCGGAGATGGCGGCAAGGGTCAGTCGCGACGCGGGTCCTGGAAGGTCCCGCCGTTCCAGCCGAAGAGATGGCGCGGCGGCGAGCGGAAGTCGATATAGACCCGTCGCTCGGGGACGCCGAGCAGCGTCTCGCAGAGCGCGCAGAGCGCGCGCGCATGGCGTGGGGTCTCGGACTCGGGCAACCCGAGGCTGAGCAGTTCGAGCAGCGCCGTCGGCTCGGTGCTGCCGCCGAAGCTCAGTGCGCAGCCGTCATCGAGCAGGACCATCACATAGGACTCGGGCTTGCCGAGCAACTCGGCTACGGCGGCCGAGAGCCGGGCGAGCAGCTCGGCGCGACGCTCGGGGGCGACGGTGACATTGGTGTGCAGTTGCAGTGTGGGCATGGCGCATCTCCTCTGGTCGGGATCTCGCCCCATGATAGGCCAGGGTCGGCGGGTCAGCCGACCCGCGCCAGCGCCACCGCCGGACGCCCCTCCTCGTCGCCGAGCGACTCGGCACAGGCATCGGTCCAGCGCAGCAGTTCGAGCCGACCGTCGTGATGCTCGACCAGCGCGGTACAGCTCTCCACCCAGTCGCCGCAGTTGCAATAGGCCACGCCGGCGATGTCGCGCATCTCGGCATGATGGATATGACCGCAGATCATGCCGTCGAGCGTGCGGCGCACGGCCTCCTCGGCCACCACCCGCTCGAAGTCGCCGATATAGTTGACCGCATTCTTGACCTTGCGCTTGAGATAACCGGCCAGCGACCAGTAGCGCAGCCCCAGCAGCCGCTGCAACCGACTGAGCTGGGCGTTGAGCGCGAGCAGCCGGTCGTAGGCGTGCGAGCCCAGACGCGAGAGCCAGCGCGCGTGCTCGATCACACCGTCGAAGCGATCGCCGTGCAGCACCAGGAAACGGCGCCCGTCGGCGGTGGTGTGGACCACCTCGTCGCGCACCGCCACCCGCCCGAAGTCGAGCCCGAGGTGGGCGCGCAGCACCTCGTCGTGGTTGCCCGGCACATAGATCACCTCGGTGCCGGTGCGCGCCTTGTCGAGGATCGCGGCGACCACCCGGTTGTGGGCCTCCGGCCAGTAGAGTCCGCCGCGCAACGCCCACAGATCGACGATGTCGCCGACCAGATAGAGCTGCCGGCACTGGGTGGCGGCGAGGAAATCGAGCAGGAACTCGGCCTGACACCCCTTGAAGCCCAGATGGACGTCGGAGATGAAGATGCTGCGATATTTCAGAGGGGACATGCGGGTGATCTCGGTCATCGCATCGCCTGCCTGGATGAGCTTGACGCACAGGATCACCGAACACTGTTGCCGCGGCGTTGATGGCGAGTGAAGATGGGGTGAAGGGGCGGTGACCGATGTGGGAACCGGCGCGATCGCGACCGGTCCGATGGGGAGAGAGCGACCCATCCGAGGTGGACCATGGACCGACCCTGCAGCCCGCCCAACCCCAGGAGCACCCTCGAGCCGCACAGCGGCGGGCATGCCGATGAGCGATGACCTCTTCCTGCAGATGGGTCTGATCCTCGGTGTCGCCGCCATCGCCGGCGCGCTCGCGCGTGGCCTGCGCCAACCGTTGATCGTCGCCTTCATCGCCGTCGGCATCCTGCTCGGACCGGCAGGCTTCGGGCTGGTCGCGCACAGCAGCGAGATCGAGCTGTTCGCCCGACTCGGCATCGCGCTGCTGCTGTTCGTCGTCGGGCTCAAGCTCGACCTGCACATCATCCGCACCGTCGGCCCGGTGGCGCTGGCCTCCGGCCTTGGCCAGGTGCTGTTCACCTCGGCGGTGGGCTATGTCATCGCCCGGCTGCTCGGGCTGGAGCCGGTGGCCGCGCTCTATGTGGCGGTGGCGCTGACCTTCTCGAGCACCATCATCATCGTCAAGCTGCTCTCGGACAAACGCGAGGTCGACGCGCTGCACGGGCGCATCGCCGTCGGCTTTCTCATCGTCCAGGACATCGTGGTGGTGCTGGTGATGATCGCGCTGACCGCCGTCGGCCAGGCCGAGGGCGACGTCCACCCGGTGCGCGAGGCGCTCGCCATCCTGCTCAAGGGGGCGGCGATGCTCGCCACCGTGGCGCTGCTGATGCGCTATGTGCTGCCCTGGCTGCTGCACCGACTGGCGCGCTCGACCGAGCTGCTGATGCTGTTTGCCATCGCCTGGGCGGTGCTCGGCGCACTCGCCGGCGACGCCCTCGGCTTCAGCCGCGAGGTCGGCGCCTTCCTCGCCGGGGTGTCGATCGCCTCGACCCGCTATCGCGAGCAGATCGCCGCGCGGCTGGTGACGCTGCGCGACTTCCTGCTGCTGTTCTTCTTCATCGAGCTGGGCGCGACGCTCGAACTCGGGCTGATCGGCGGCCAGCTCGGCGCGGCGGCGGTGCTGTCGCTGTTCGTGCTGATCGGCAACCCGCTGATCGTGATGGCGATCATGGGCTACATGGGCTATCGCCGCCGCACCGGCTTCCTCGCCGGGCTGACGGTGGCGCAGATCAGCGAGTTCTCGCTGATCCTCGCCGCGCTCGGACTCGCCCTCGGGCATCTCGCCCCCGAGACCCTGGGACTGATCACCCTGGTCGGGCTGGTCACCATCAGCGTCTCCACCTATCTGATCCTCTACTCGCACCCGCTCTACGAGCGGCTCGCGCCCTATCTGGTCTGGTTCGAGCGCCGGGTGCCGCATCGCGAGATCGAGCAGGAGTCGGAGGAGACCGGCGAACCCGAGATCCTGCTGTTCGGCCTCGGGCGCTTCGGCGCGGTCATGGCCGACGGGCTGCGCGAGCGCGGTCGCCGGGTGCTCGCCGTCGACTTCGATCCCGACGTGGTGCGCCGCCAGGCACGCGCCGGCTACCACGTCCACTACGGCGACATCGAGGATCCGGAGCTGATCGCCACCCTGCCGCTGAGCCGCGCACGCTGGGTGGTGAGCACGGTGCGCGAACGCGCGATCAACCGCCTGCTGCTCCAGGGACTGCGCCAACAGGGCTATGGAGGCCGGGTCGCGCTCTCGGCCACCAGCGACGCCGACGCGCAATGGTTCGCACAACAGGGGGCGGATCTGGTATTCATCCCCTATGCCGACGCCGCGCGCAGCGCGGCGCAACGGCTGAGTGAGGATTGCGCGCCGGGACGACCTGCGGGCGGAGCTGCCGAGGGCATGTGATGAAACGATTCAAGAACATCCTCTATGTCATCGCCGATGGCGTCGGGCCGGAGCATGCGCTGGCGCGCGCGCTGACGCTCGCGCACAACAACCAGGCCCGGCTCAGCGTGCTCGCGGTGCTGACCGCACCACCGGCGAACGAACCCGTGCAGGAGACGATCGCGCGCATCGAACGGGCGCTGAAGGTCCGGCTGGCGGCCCACCACGACTGCTGCGCGCTGCGCATCGAGGTGCGGGTCGGCGCCCTCGCGCGCGAGGCACTGCGCGAGATCGAACAGCGCGGTCACGACCTGGTGATCAACCCCGCCCAGCCCCCGGAGCGGCTCGAACGCTTCCTCGGCGGCGACGATCGCCAGCTGCTGCGCAACAGCCCCTGCCCGGTGTGGCTGATGCAGCCACGCGAGCGCGACAACTACGACAATATCCTGCTCGCGCTCGACTACGATCCGGCGCAGCCCGACTCGATCGACACCCCGCTCAACCGCCGGCTACTCACCCTCGCCGGCTCGCTGGCACTCTCGGACTTCGCCGCGCTCCACCTGGTACACGTCTGGGACGCCCCGGCCGAGCTGCTGTTCCGTGTCTGGTCCGATGCACCGGACCATTCTCCGCGCGACTATGTCGAGAGCGAGCGTATCCGTCACCGGCGCGGACTCGAGGCGCTCAACATGATGCTGCGCGAGATCCTCGGCACCGAGGCCCACGACTATCTCACCCCCCGTCTGCATCTGCCCCGCGGACTGGCCACCGAGCAGGTCCGCCTGCTCGCCGGTCAGCTCGACGCCGACCTGGTGGTGATGGGCACCGCCGCACGACGCGGTCTCACCGGCCTGCTGATCGGCAACACCGTCGAGTCCATCCTCGACCAGCCCCCCTGCTCGGTGCTGGCGGTGCGGCCCTAGAGAGAGCCGCCAGCTACCAGCTACCAGCTACCAGCTACCAGCTACCAGCTACCAGTCGCCAGCCTGCCGTCTCCAGCCAACGGCGCCAAGCCTTCCCCACTGGAGGCTGACGGCTGGTAGCTGGAGGCCGGCGGCTGGCCGCAAGCACCTTGCCAACCGAACATCCCCTTCGCGCCCCTTTGGGCCTTTGCGGTTCAATCCCCCTGACGACTGACGACTGACGACTGACGACTGACGACTGACGACTGACGGCTGGCGGCTGGCGGCTGGTAGCCGGAGACTGACGACTGAACCGAAGCCGCCCTCCGCCCCTCCCCTTGATCCCGCTCGACGTTCTATACTGGCGGATTACCCGGGACGCGACCGTCGGGCCGATCATGGCACCGCGCGCCACTGGTATCCGCCACCGGGGAGGGCGAGTCGCTCGCCCGGCCCCTGCAAACACCCCTTCACGATTCTGGAGCAAGACGATGGCGCAAAGCGCAGTCAAGAAAGTCGTTCTGGCCTATTCGGGCGGACTCGACACCTCGGTGATCCTCAAGTGGCTGCAGGAGGAGTACGGCTGCGAGGTCGTGACCTTCACCGCCGACATCGGTCAGGGCGAGGAGCTCGAGCCGGCGCGCGCCAAGGCCGAGGCCGCGGGCGTGAAGGAGATCTATATCGACGACCTGCGCGAGGAGTTCGTCCGCGACTTCGTCTACCCGATGTTCCGCGCCAACGCCGTCTACGAGGGCGAGTACCTGCTCGGCACCTCGATCGCGCGTCCGCTGATCGCCAAGCGCCTGATCGAGATCGCCGCCGAGACCGGTGCCGACGCCATCTCCCACGGCGCCACCGGCAAGGGCAACGATCAGGTCCGCTTCGAGCTCGGCGCCTACGCGCTCAACCCCGAGATCAAGATCATCGCCCCCTGGCGCGAGTGGGACCTGCTCTCGCGCGAGAAGCTGATGGCCTACGCCGCCAAGCACGGCATCGGCGTCGAGCAGAAGCGCGAGGGCAACAAGTCGCCCTACTCGATGGACGCCAACCTGCTGCACATCTCCTACGAGGGCTACGACCTCGAGGACCCCTGGACCCAGCCCGGCGATGCGATGTGGCGCTGGAGCGTCTCGCCCGAGCAGGCCCCGGACCGGGCCACCGAGATCGAGCTGACCTTCGAGCGCGGTGACATCACCGCCATCGACGGCAAGGCGATGAGCCCGGCCGAGGTGCTCGCCGAACTCAACCGCATCGGCGGGGCCAACGGCATCGGGCGCGCCGACATCGTCGAGAACCGCTATGTCGGCATGAAGTCGCGCGGCTGCTACGAGACCCCCGGCGGCACCATCATGCTCAAGGCGCACCGCGCCATCGAGTCGCTCACCCTCGATCGCGAGGCCGCGCACCTCAAGGACGAGCTGATGCCGCGCTACGCCAGCCTGGTCTACAACGGCTACTGGTTCGCCCCCGAGCGGCGCATGCTGCAGGCGGCGATCGACGAGAGCCAGCAGGTGGTCAACGGCGTGGTCCGTCTCAAGCTCTACAAGGGCAACGTCAGCGTGCTCGGCCGTCGCTCCGAGACCAACAGCCTGTTCGACGAGTCGATCGCGACCTTCGAGGAGGACGCCGGCGCCTACGACCAGACCGACGCCACCGGCTTCATCCGCCTCAACTCGCTGCGCCTGCGCGTGGCCGGCCGCAAGCGCGGCTGATCCCCCACCCGGCCCCTCGGGCCGGGCCACCGTCGCCGCGCCCCGCGGCGACGGTCTCCAGAGAGAAAGGCCCTCAGCCTCCAGCTACCAGCCGCCAGCCACAAGCGCCAAACCCTCCCCGCTGGATCAAAGCTGAAGGCTCATATCAGTGCGTAGGCTGGGCAAAGCGTCGCGTGCCCAGCGAAAGGCGCGACCAGCGACCAGCGACCAGCGACCAGCGACCAGCGACCAGCGACCAGCGACCAGAAGATTGAACCGCCAAGGCGCGAAGGACGCAAAGCAAGCGGACGGTCTGCAGATCCGCAGACCGGGCAAGGCGCAGTCTCCCCGACTGGAGGCTGGAAGCTGATCGCTGGAAGCTGGTTCGAACCGCCAGCCTCCAGTGAGGGGGCAGGGTTGTCTCGTCGCGTCGCGGTTGACCGCATACCGACACTGGAGGCTGTTTGCTGAAGGCTGGTCGCTTTCTTCGTGTCCTTTGGGTCTTGGCGGTTCAATCCCCTGGCGGCTGGCGGCTGGCGGCTGGCGGCTGGCGGCTGATCGCTGAACGCTAGCCCCGCGCGCTATCCATCCGGGACGATCCGCAGCAACGCGCCGTCGGGCGCATCGGTGAGGACGTAGAGGTGGCCATCGGGGCCCTCGCGCACGTCGCGTACCCGAGTGCCGATGGTCAGCCGTTCCTCGCCCACCACCGCGCCGTCCTCCAGGTCGATACGCCGCACCTCGCCGAACTTGAGCGCGCCGCTGAACAGGTCGCCGCGCCAGGCCGGGAAGTGCCGTCCACTGTAGTAAGCGAGCCCGCTCGGCGCCTTGGAGGGGGTCCATTCGAGCAGCGGCGCGGTGACGTCGACGCGCTGGTGGACGCTGGAGATCGCCGGTCCCCAGTACTCGTGGCTGGTGGTGACCTCGGGCCAGCCGTAGTTGGCGCCGGGGATGATGCGATTGAGTTCGTCACCACCGCGCGCGCCGTGCTCGTTGGCCCACACCCGCCCGCTCGCCGGGTCGCGGGCGAGACCCTGGATGTTGCGATGCCCGAGGCTGTGGATGGCCGCGCGCGCGCCGCCGGCAGCGAACCAGGGGTTGTCGGGATGGGGGCTGCCGTCGGCGCGCAGCCGCAGGATCTTGCCGAAGTGGCTGTCGAGACGCTGCGCCTGCTCGCGGATCAGTCCGCCGGCGAAGCGAATCGGCGGGTTGCCGCCGTCACCGATGCTGAGCAGCAGGCTGTCGTCGTCGAGCCAGAGGATGCGCGAGCCGAAGTGCTGGGTGTCGCGCTTGGTGTCGGGGTTGGCATAGAGACGCTCGAGATCGCGCAGCGCGCCGTCGACCAGTCGCGCGCGCGCCAGGGCGGTGCGATTGGCGCGGGCCGTACCCTCGGCATAGCTGAGATAGACCAGCCGGTTGCGACGGAAGTCGGGGTGTGGGGCGACGTCGAGCAGACCGCCCTGCCCCTCGGCGAGCACCTCGGGCACGCCCTCGATCGGCCTCGGGTCGAGCCGGCCGTCGGTCGCGAGCCGACGCAGCCGGCCCGGTCGCTCGCTGATCAGCGCCGTGCCGTCGGGCAGCCAGGCGATCGCCCAGGGGTGTTCGAGCCCGCGCGTCACCACCTCGGCGCGCCAGCCCTGGGCCTCGGGTGGCGCGGCCTCGACCGCGAGGGCGCCGAGCAGCGCGCACAGCACCACTGTCCGGCGACGCATCAGGCCTCCATCCATGTGCCTCCACTCCTGCGGGCCGCGCCCGCTCCCGGGTGTCAGTCGCGCGCCGTCGCCGCCGTCTCTGCCGGTACCTCGCCGCGCGCCTGCAATTGTTCGAAGGGGTCGGGACCCTCACGGTGCGCGCCGG
Organism: Marichromatium sp. AB31; assembly: GCF_003718685.1. NCBI lineage: Bacteria > Pseudomonadati > Pseudomonadota > Gammaproteobacteria > Chromatiales > Chromatiaceae > Marichromatium > Marichromatium sp. AB31. The sequence continues at coordinate 28,306 of NZ_RHFI01000018.1, forward strand.
CCTCCTCCAGCTGCTTGAGATAGTCCTGCCACAGCGGCTGCCAGGCGCGACCGAGGCGATGGAGATAACCCCAGTCGTAGAGCCCGGAGTCGTGACCGTCGTCATAGCGGATCTTGAGCGCATAGGCGCCGATCTGCTCGATCGCGGTGATGTTCACCCGCTCCTTGCCGAGCTGCAGCTTGGCGCTCGCCGGGGAGTGACCGCGCACCTCGGCCGAGGGCGAGTAGACCCGCAGGTACTCGCACGGCAGCCGGAAGCGCGCCCCGTCGTCGAAGGCCAGCTCCAGCACCCGCGAGCGCTGGTGCAGGCGGATCTCGGTGGGCAGTGGATGGGCGTCGTCCATGGGGACCTCCGCGGTCAGTACTCGGCGCCGAGCGCGCGGGCGCGGGCCAGACGCTCGGCGAGCGCCTCGGCATCCTCGGTCGGGGCGTCGAGCCCGGGCCAGCCGGCGCAGTGGCGCAGGATCAGCTCGGTGAGCAGATCGAGATGCGCCGGGGCGTCGTTGAGACAGGGGATGTAGCCGTAGTGCTCGCCGCCGGCCTCGAGGAAGTACTCGCGGTTCTCCTCGTCGATCTCCTCGATGGTCTCCAAGCAGTCGGCGGAGAACCCGGGCGAGAGCACGTGGACCGACTTCACCCCGGCCGCGCCCCATTCCTTGAGGGTGGTCTCGGTATAGGGCTGGAGCCACTCGCTCGAACCGAGACGCGACTGGAACGACATCCCCCAACGATCCTCCGCCAGCCCCAGCGACTCGATCACCAGCCGTGCGCTCTTGCGACACAGACAGTGATAGGGGTCGCCCTTGTCGAAGTAGTCCTTGGGGATGCCGTGGAAGGAGAACAGCAGCCGCTCGGGCTCGCCGTGCTCGGCCCAGTACGCGCGGATGCTGGCGACCAGGGCATCGATATAGGCCGGATCGTCGTGGTACTGGTTGATGAAGCGCAGCTCCGGCAGCCAGCGCCAGCGCCGCAGCTCGGCGGTGACGGCGTCGAAGGCCGAGCCGGTGGTGGTGGCCGAGTACTGCGGATAGAGCGGGAGCACCAGGATGCGTCGGGCATTGGCCGCGCGCAGCTCGGCCAGCGCCGAGGCCACCGAGGGGTTGCCGTAGCGCATCCCCAGCGCAACCTTGACCGGCCCCCCGAGCCGCGCGCCCAGCCGCTCGGCGATGCCGTCGCGCTGCCGCCGCGAGATCGCCAGCAGCGGCGAACCGTCCTCGGTCCACACCGACTCATAGGCACGCGCCGAGCGCGCCGGGCGGGTGCGCAGGATGATGCCGTGGAGCAACGGCAGCCACAGCGCGCGCGACATCTCCACCACCCGCGGATCGGAGAGGAACTCGGCGAGATAGCGGCGCACGTCCGGCACGCTGGTGCTGTCGGGCGTGCCCAGGTTGATCAGCAGCACCCCGAGCGACTCGGGGGTGTCATGGCGGTAAGCGGGGGTATCGACGAACTTCATCAAGGGGTCTCGGACTGGGCCTGTTCGGAAAGGAGTCGGTAGAGTGCCTGGAAGCGCTCGGGATCGGGGGCGCCGAACAGCGGATCCTCGGCGGAGGGCGCCTCGGCCGCCACCGCGTCCCAGTCGGCCTCGTCGAGCACCTCGAGGGCGATCGGGAAGGCCTCGCGATCCTCGAGCGAGAGGTGTGCGCGCATGGTCGCGACCAGCTCGCGACCATTGGCCTCGACGTCCTCGCGCAACAGCACCTCCTCGTTGAGGATGCCGTCGAGCGACTGACGGAAGCGCTTGTTGATCTGGCTGAGGCTCGCGTGCTGACGCATCAGCACGTCGAACACCTCGTGCTGCCCGGCGCCCTTGTCGAGGACTCGACGAAAGATGATGTCCTCGGTCGGGTGATGGACGGTATCGGCATAGCCGTCCATGTACTCGAGCATCTCGGACATCAGGTCGTAGTCGGGCTCCTCACCCGCGTGGAAGCGGTCGAGCAGGGTCTCGAACAGGTCGAGCAGCTTGACGAGACGGGCATGGTCCTGGCCCAGTCGGGTCATCACCGGGTGCATAGGCCTTTCTCCTAGTCGGTGGCAATCGTCTCAATCGATCCAGTATGCCATCATCTCCAGCCGAGCCAAGGCACGCGCGATGCGTCCCCGGGCTCTCATCCAGCATCAGACGAGCGGCATCGGTCGGGGTTCCCGGCGCGGCGGTCAATGATCGCGGGCGCGCCGCAGCAATGGGGCCAGCAACTGCCAGACCGGCCCTTCGCGCCAGCTCTCGCGACCACACACATAGTCGAGCGCATGCAGGTTCTGCAGCGTCCAACCCATGCGCCTGCTCGCCCACTCGCGACCGCAGCAGAGCAGCCGGTCGCCGGCCTCGAGTTCGGTCTCCGGCCCCGGGAGCAACCACCGGGCGCCGTCGCGCGCCAGCAGCAGGGGGATCACCGGCAGGCGTTCGTCGCGCGCCTGCGGGTCGCGCAACAGGATCTCCAGGGTCGGCGGCTCGCCGCGCGCAATCGCGTCACACACGGCGAAGGCGCGCCCGGGTTCGAGGACGATCTCCCAGACGTGCGGGGCGCACTCCCCGACCAACCCCAGCACCCGGCTCACCAGCTCGCAGGCCCAGGGCTCGTCCTCGAGCCGTGCCAGGGTGGCGAAGTCGGAGAGCAGCGGGTTGACCAACCGGATACCGATGCGATTGGCGACGATCAGACTGGGGTGCATGATCGCATGGGCACCGACCCGGGCGAACAACTGATGGTTGTGGTGCTGGTTCTCGCGCGCGATCACGAACAGCCCGCGGTTGAGCATCAGCGCGGTCATCACGATCGAGAGGTTGTCGGCGTCGTGATCGGTGCCCGCCACCAACCCCACGGCACGACGGATCCCGGCCTGCTCCAGGGTCACCGCCTCGGTGCCGCGGCCCTGCACCACACCCTCCTCGGGGATCCCGGTCTTGTGTGGCAGCGCCTCGATCACCTGCACCTCCATCCCCTGCTCCTTGAGATGCTTGTACATCGCCTTGCCGAAGCGACCATAGCCACAGATCACCCAGCGCCCCCGAGTCGGCGGGAACAGCGGCTCCTTGAGCCGTTCGCCGCCGAAGCCCGAGAGCCAGTCGAACAGCAGGGTGAGACAGGGCGCCTGGATGGCGGTGGCCATGTAGAGCGCGAAGGTATCGAAGGGGTCGTAGATGTGGTCGGTGCCGAAGGAGGCCATGTTGGCCTCGACCTCGTGCGAGTCGGCGCGACAGATCACCGTCACCTCGGGGTGCATCAGCTTGGCGGCGATGGCGATCTTGAGGTTGGTCTCGTTGACGTTGGTCAGCGCCACCACCCCCTGACACAGCGGATGCCTGAGCCCGGCCGCCTCGAGGTGCGCCGGACTGCGCGCGTCGGCGCAGAACGCGGGGACGTATTCGCGCTGGTTCTCGAGCTGGAGCAGATTGATGCGCTCGGGATCGATATCGACCACCACCGCATGCAGATGACGATCGGTTAGCCCCCGCACCAGGGCGCTGCCGGTCTGGCCATAGCCGCAGACCAGATAGAAGGGGGTGCACAGCCCGCGCACCCGGGCGCGAAAGCGGCGCTCGCGGATCGCGCGCTGAAAGGTCGCGTCCTGCAGCAGCGCGATCAGGGTGCCGATGGCATAGATCCACACCGCCACGGTGGCGAACACGCAACCCGAGACCCACAGCCGCTGGGCATCGGTGAAGGTATTGGGCAGCTCGCCGAAACCGATGGTGGTCGACATGTAGCTGACGAAATAGAAGGCATGGAACAGGCTCATCGTCGCCGGCTCGCCGGCGGCGTCCTGCGCCGGGATCAACGCCAGCCCGGCCATCGCCACCGCATAGACCAGGATCAGCGACAGCAGCGGCGCGCGCATCCGCCGGAAGACGAGAAAGACGATGGTATCCATGCGACGGCTCCCCCGGTCGCGGCGCCGCACCGCTCAGCGGCGCAGCATCACCGTCTCGATCAGCAACAGCACCACCGAGACCACGTTGGCGATCATCGCCCCGCCGGCGAGCGAGACGATGCTGGCCATCGCCGAGGGGGTCATGCCGCCCTCACCGACGTGCACCACCGCCGTCCACACCAGCGCCGCGGCGACGAGCTGCAGGATCGCCACCAGACTGGTGGCGAGCAGCACCGCGCCGAGCTGGGTGCGGTCGCCGAACTTAAGCACGGTGGCAACGAGGTTGACCACGATCACCGCGAACAGCTCCCAGGCGTGATGATGGTCGGGATTGTCGATCTCGCCGACGAAGAACCCGAAGTTCAGCGTCAGGGCGAGCACGATGAAGAAGCCGAAGACGACCTTTTCCGGATTCATCCGTCTCTCCGCAACAAGGGGCCCGAGCGGGCGCGAACACGATGGCGGCCAGACCGCCGGCGCATCATAGCAGTTTGCCGGCGGGTAGCTACCAGTCGCCAGTCGCCAGCTACCAGTCGCCAGCCGCCAGTGAAAGGGCGGACAGTCCTTGACCACCGTCGTTGAGCACAAGCGTCCACTGACAGCTGGCGACTGGCGGCAACGGTGGCTGGTAGCTGGTAGCTGGTGGCTGGTGGCTGATAGCTGCCGCCCCGATTGCCCCGCTCCGAGCGCCGGGCTAACGTGTCGGCATACACGGCGGTACGAGGAACCCGGCATGGCCCTGACCCTGATCCTGACCCTGGTCGGTCTCGCCGGCGGGCTATGGCTGGCGGAGGCCGGGCTCGACGGGCTCGCCGCGCCGCTGATCGGCGCACTGTTCGGTTTCGTGCTCGCCCGCCAGCAGTTGCTCGAGCGGATGCTGCGCGAGCAGCTGGGGCGTGCGACCCCATCGCCCGCGGAGCCCCAGCCGGAACCGGCGCAAGCCCCCGACTCCGAGCCGCTGTCGCTCGACCTGCCCGCCCCGCCGCCAACCCCGCCCCGCCCGACGCCTGCCCCACGCGCCCCCTGGCGCCTGCGCGAGCGCCTGCTCGGTGCCAATCCGCTGGTGCGCATCGGCATCCTGTTGGTGTTCGTCGGCACCGGCTTCCTGATCAAGTATGCGGTCGACCAGCAGTGGCTGCGGCTGTCGCTGGAGCTGCGTCTCGGCGCCATCGCGCTGGCCGCGTTGGGGCTGCTCGGGCTCGGCTGGCGGGTGTGCGCGCGCAATCGCGACTACGGACTGCTGCTCCAGGGCGCAGCCATCGGCATCCTCTATCTCGACGTCCACGGCGCCCATGTGCTTGCCGGGCTGCTCGGGCCCGTGGCCGCCTTCGCGCTGCTGGCATTGATCGCGCTCGTCTGTCTCGCCCTGGCGCTCACCCAGGAGGCGCGCAGCCTCGCCTGGTTCGGCCTGATCGGCGGCTTCCTCGCGCCACTGATCAGCGCCGACGGTGGCGGCGACCCGGTGGTGCTGTTCGGTTACTACGCCCTGCTCGACACCCTGGTGCTGGCGCTGGCCTGGGCGCGCGGCTGGCGCGCGCTCAACCTGCTCGGCTTCGCCTTCACCTTCGTCATCGGCATCGTCTGGGGCGTGCTGCGCTACGAGCCGGCACTGTTCCATCGGGTCGAGCCCTTCCTGATCTACTTCTTCCTCGTCTATGTCGCCGTGACGGTGCTCCACGCCCGGCACCGACCGCCGGGCTCCGCCACCCCGGTCGACGCCACCCTGGTGTTCGGCACCCCGCTGCTGACCCTCGCCTGTCAGCTCGCGCTGGTCGCCCACCTGCCTTGGGGCGAGGCCTACTCGACCCTGGCGATGGGGCTGTTCTATCTCGTCCTCGCCGGCTGGCTGCGACGCGACGGGCATCCTGCCACGACGCTACTCGCCCAGACCTTCCTCGCGCTCGCGGTGATCCTGCTGTCGCTGACCCCGGTCTTCGCCCTCGAGGCCGAACTCACCGCCGGTTTCTGGGCGCTCGAGGGCGCGGCCATGGCCTGGATCGGCGCCCGTCAGGAGCAGACGCGGGTGTTGGTCTTCGCGCTGTTGCTCCAGCTCGGCGCGGCACTGACGCTGCCCTTCGCCGAGACCGCCGCCGACCCGCGCCCCTTCCTCGGCGCCGAGGTGCTCGGCGCGCTGACGATCGCCCTCGCCGGGCTGGTAAGCGCCTACTGGTTCGAGCGTGCCCGCCCCTGGTGCCGCGCCCTGGCGCCCTGGTTGATCGGCTGGGGGGCGCTGTGGTGGCTCGGCGCCGGGGCCGCCGAGCTGTGGCGCCTCGACCCCGGCGCGGTGCTGCCGGCGCGACTCATCGGCTATACCCTGCTCGGCGCGCTGCTCGCCGAACTCGCCGCCACCCGGCTGCGCTGGGCGCGACTCGACGCCCTGCTCGGCGGGCTGCCGCTGCTCGGGCTGGTCGCGCTGGCGGCCAGCGCCGAGCGGCTGGAGCAACCGTTCGGCGCCGGCGGCGCGCTCGCCTGGCCGGCCTTCGTCGCCCTCGGCTATCTGCTGCTGTGGCGGGTCGAGCGCCGCGCACTCGCCCCGCGAATCGGCTGGGGCCTGTTCGCCCAGGGGCTGACGACCCTGCTGGTGCTCGACTGGGGCTGGCTGTGGTGGGCGTTGGTCGCGCACCAGCCCGCCCCCGGCTGGCACGCCGCGGCGCTGGCGCTGCTCCCGGCCGTGGCGCTACTGCTGGCCACGCGGGCGCGACCCTGGCCGCTGACCTGGGCGCGGGTCCATGTCGGCGCGCTCGCCGCGCCGCTCGCGCTCGGGCTGGCGCTCTGGTCGATCTGGTCGACCGGGATCGCCGGCGGTAGCGCGCCCTGGCCTCGGCTGCCGCTCGTCAACCCGCTCGATCTCGTCACCGCGCTGGTGCTCATCGCGCTGTGGCGCTGGTGGCGCGCGCTCGAGACGCACGGGCTGATCGCCCCCGGCGCGCCGGGCCGGCGGGCCGTCACCGCGCTGTTCGGGGTGCTCGGCTTCGGCTGGCTCAATCTGGTACTGCTGCGCGCACTGCACCATGCCTGGGGGGTGGACTACCGGGTGGCGGCGCTGCTCGACTCGGCACCGACGCAGATGGTGCTGTCGGTGAGCTGGGGGCTGTGCGCGGTGGTGCTGTTGCTGGGGGCGCGGCGCTGGCGCTCGCGCGCGCTCTGGTTCGGCGCGGCGGCGGTGCTGACGCTGGCGGTGGTGAAGCTGTTTGCGATCGATCTGGCCGCGCGCGGCGGGGTGGAGCGCATCGTCTCCTTCCTCGCCGTCGGCGGGCTGATGATGGGGATCGGCTGGCTGACGCCGCTGCCGCCGCGCGCGACGACAGCCGACGAGACAGGGCTCAGTCGCCCGTCGTCGCGGACTCGGCAGCCGCCGCCTGCTTGAGTGCGCGGTGGATGACGATGTTGAGCATGCGCAGCGTCGCCGCGATCGAGGCGAACACCTGGTTGGCATGTACCCCGCGGGTGCGTAGCTCGCCCAGGTCGGTCTGCCAGACGATGCTGCACTCGGTGAGGGCATCGGTGCGCCCGCCCTTGGGGATGCGCACCTCGTAGTCGGTCAGCCGCGGCAGGGTCAGGCCGCGCTTCTTCACCACCCGCGCGAGCGCGCTCATGAAGGCGTCGAAGCCACCGTTGCCGCTGCCCACGGCGTTATAGACGTCGCACTCGATACGGACCTTGATGCTCGCGGTCGACTCCAAGTCCATGGTCGAGGCCACCGAGCAGGCAAGCAGCTCGGCATGGTCGTAATCCTTGCTCTCCAGCACCTCGGCGATGATGAAGGGCAGATCCTCGGTGGTGATGGTCTTCTTCGAGTCGCCGAGCTCGATGATACGGCGCAACACCGTCTGCTGCTGCTCCTCGGAGAGCTCGATGTCGAGTCGTTCGAGGTTCTTCGCCAGCGAGGCCTTGCCGGCGAGCTTGCCGAGCGCGTACTTGCGTCGCCGGGCAAAGCGCTCGGGCGAGAGCCGCGAGTGGTAGAGACTGCCCTTGCGATCGCCGTCGGCATGGATGCCGGCGGTCTGGGTGAAGACGTCGGCGCCGACGATCGGCGCGTTGTCGGCGATGCGCTTGCCCGAGAAGTACTCGACCAGCTCGCTGGCGCGGGCGAGATGGGTCTCGTCGATGCCGGTGCGATAGCCGAGCTGATCGCGCAGGTTGACCGCGACCTCGGCCAGCGAGGCATTACCGGCGCGCTCGCCGAGACAGTTGACGGTGCAGTGCAGCGCGCTCACCCCGGCGCGCGCGGCGGCGAGCACGTTGGCGGTGGCCAGGCCGTAGTCGTTGTGGGGGTGGAAGTCGAAGCACAGCCGGGGGAAGCGCGCGACCATGTCGGCGATCGCCGCCTCGACCTGCTCCGGGGTCATCACCCCGAGGGTGTCGGGCAGCATGAAGTGCCCCACCCCGCTGTCGGCGAGCTGCTCGACGAAGCGATAGACATAGTCCGGGGTGTCGCGATAGCCGTTCGACCAGTCCTCGAGATAGAGGTTGACGGCAAGCCCCGCCTCCTGGGCGCGGGCGACACAGGCGCGCACATCACCGACGTGCTGCTCCAGGGTCTTGCCGAGCTGGCCGTGACAGTGACGCTCGCTGCCCTTGGTCAGCAGGTTGAGCACCCGTCCGCCGGCATCACGGATCCAGTCGATGCTGCGCCCCTGGTCGACGAAGCCGAGGACCTCGACCCGCTCGGCGAGTCCGCGCCCCTCGGCCCAGCCGAGGATCTGACGCACCGCGTCGGCCTCGCCGCTGGAGACCCGCGCCGAGGCGACCTCGATGCGATCGACCCGCACCTGTTCGAGCAGGGTCTTGGCGAGATTGAGCTTCTCTGCCGGCGAGAAGGACACTCCCTGGGTCTGTTCCCCGTCGCGCAGGGTGGTGTCCATGATCTGGACATAGCGTTCGGCCGACTCGCTCATGCACCCGCCCCCGTGGCGGCGAGGGTGCGCTCGATCTCGGCCTTGATCGCCTCGACCGTGGCCGGCAGCTCGACACAGCGCTGCTCGCGCTCCATCAACCCCTGCAGCGACGGCGGCAGTGGCGCGCCCTGACCGATCGCCTGCTCGACAGCCTCGTTGAACTTGGCCGGATGCGCGGTGGCCAGGCAGATGGCGTCGTCCATGCCACGCGCGGCATGGAGGCCGACGGCGGTGTGCGGGCAGCAGATATAGCCGTCGCACTCGTAGCTGGCGCGGATCTGCTCCAGGGTCTCGGCGTCGCTCGCGGCGCGGGCGTCGAAGTCGGCGCGCACCCGCGCGTGGCGCTCGGCGTCGAGTTCGATGCGACCGTGCTCACGCAGCCCCTCGAACAGCGCGCGCACCCGTGCGCAGTCGCCGTCGTGGAGGAAGTAGAGATAGCGCTCGAAGTTGGAGGCGAGCTGGATGTCCATCGCCGGGCTGAGGGTGCGGTGGACCTGCGACTCGGCGGCGTAGACCCCGCTGTCGACGAAGCGGGTGAGGATGTCGTTGCGGTTGGTGGCGATCACCAGCCGGCGCACCGGCAGCCCCATGCGGCGGGCGAGATAGCCGGCGAAGACGTCGCCGAAGTTGCCGGTGGGCACGGAGAAGCTGACCGCGCGCTCGGGATCGCCGCCGCTGACCCGACCCCAGGCGTAGAAGTAGTAGACCATCTGGGCGAGGATCCGCGCCCAGTTGATCGAGTTGACCGCGCCGAGGTGGTGGCTGCGCTTGAACGGCAGGTCGCTGAACAGCGTCTTGACGATGCGCTGGGCGTCGTCAAAGGTCCCCTCGACGGCGATGTTGTGCACGTTGTCGTCGAGCACCGTGGTCATCTGGCGCGCCTGGATCGGCGACACCCGGCCCTTGGGGTGGAGGATGAAGACCCGGATGCGCGCCTTGCCGCGCACCCCGTAGATCGCCGCCGAGCCGGTATCGCCCGAGGTGGCGCCGACGATGTTGAGCTCACCGCCGTCACGCGCCAGCAGGTATTCGAAGAGATTGCCGAGAAACTGCAGCGCCACGTCCTTGAACGCGGCGGTGGGGCCATGGAAGAGCTCGAGGATGCGCGCCCCGCCGGCCTCGACCACCGGGGTGACCTCGGGGTGGGAGAAACCGGCATAGGAGCGATCGATCAGCGCGCGCAGGTCCTCGCGCGGGATCTCATCGCCGACGAAGGGGGTGAACACCTCGAGGGCGAGTTCCTGAAAGCTCAACTGCGACCAGGCACGCAGGGTCGCGGCATCGACCCGGGGCAACTCGGCCGGGACCAACAGACCACCGTCGGTGGCCAGGCCCATGGTGACCGCGTCGGCGAAACCGATGGAGGTGACACCCCCGCGGGTACTCAAGTAGTGCATCTCGTTCTCTGTATTGACTGGTTGCTGTAGACGAGCGGGCGCCGGCACCCGCGCGCGGCCTCGGACGTGCGCTCCGTGCAGGCGTCGGGAGACGATGGACGAGACGGGCAGACACCCCGGTGGTGGCGAGGCGGCGTGCCCGGAGCGTGCTCGGGGGAGCGGGCGCGGCGCAATCCGTCCCCTGCTCCCAGCGAACGCCGGGGAAATGGTTGAGAGTAAAAAACCTGGCCACGCTTGGCAACCGTGGCGTGGTCTCGGCCACGATCACCAGCGTGCCGTGATGAATGCTGCACCCGCGTCACAATGATCACCATTGAATCCGATGTCACTTCGAATCGTTGACATTGCGGCAAAGGCAACCAGACAATGCAAAGCGTGCGCCTGAACTGACAGATACGGCACACACACACTAGAAGAAAGAGAATGAGGGGGCATCTGTCGCGGTCTGACCATCGGGCCCGTGCTTGCGCGCGGCTGCCGGTCAACGCCCCGTCACCCCGAGCAATTACGCAATCCACTTGTCGATTACGGAGTGACATCGAAATGACACCTGAAAAACGGGCAGATTACTGGCGGGCGAATCTACGCCTGCTGGCGGTACTGCTGACCATCTGGTTCGTGGTCTCGTATGGGTTCGGGATCATCCTCGTCGAACCCCTGAATGCCATTTCCCTTGGGGGCTACAAGCTCGGCTTCTGGTTCGCCCAGCAAGGCTCGATCTATACCTTCGTGGTACTGATCTTCGTCTATGCGGCGAACATGAACAGGCTCGACAAGAAGTTCGACGTCGGCGAAGAGTAAGGAGCACAGATCATGACGCCTCTTGATATGTGGACCTACGGCGTTGTCGGCGCGACCTTTGCGTTGTACATCGGCATCGCCATCTGGGCCCGCGCCGGTAGCACCGGCGAGTTCTACGTCGCCGGCGGCGGCGTTCACCCGGTTGCCAACGGCATGGCCACCGGCGCCGACTGGATGTCGGCGGCATCCTTCATCTCCATGGCCGGGCTGATCGCCTTCAACGGCTATGGCGCATCCGTCTTCCTGATGGGCTGGACCGGCGGCTATGTGCTGCTGGCGCTGCTGCTCGCACCCTATCTGCGCAAGTTCGGCAAGTTCACCGTACCCGAGTTCATCGGTGATCGTTACTACTCGCAGTCGGCGCGCATCGTCGCGGTCATCTGTCTGATCCTCGCCTCGATCACCTATGTCATCGGCCAGATGAAGGGGATCGGCGTGGCCTTCTCGCGTTTCCTCGAGGTGCCCTACGACACCGGTCTCTATATCGGTATGGGCATCGTCGCCATCTACGCCGTGCTCGGCGGCATGAAGGGTATTACCTATACCCAGATCGCCCAGTATGTGGTAATGATCTTCGCCTACACCGTGCCGGCGGTGTTCATCTCGCTCAATCTCACCGGCAACCCGCTGCCCCAGCTGGGGCTCGGCAGCGAATACATTCAGAACGGTGTCGCCACCGGCATGTCGCTGCTCGACAAGCTCGATCAGGTGGTCACCGACCTCGGGTTCAAGGAGTACACCACCCAGACCATGGGCAACTCCCTGAACATGTTCGCCTACACCCTGTCGCTGATGATCGGCACCGCCGGTCTGCCGCACGTCATCATCCGCTTCTTCACCGTGCCCAAGGTGCGTGACGCGCGCTATTCGGCCGGCTGGGCGCTGGTCTTCATCGCCCTGCTCTACACCACCGCCCCGGCCGTCGGTGCCATGGCGCGACTCAACCTGATGGACACCATCCAGATCGGTCCGATCGGCAGCGTCGAGGGCAACCTGCTCTATGACGAGCGTCCCGAGTGGTTCAAGAAGTGGGAGGAGACCGGCCTGCTGCAGTTCGAGGACAAGAACGGCGACGGTCGCATCCAGTACTACAACGACGCCGAGGCCGAGTTCGCCGCCGAGGCCGAGTCCTACGGCTGGGCCGGCAACGAGATGGTCAAGGTCGACCGCGACATCATGGTGCTCGCCAACCCCGAGATCGCCGGCCTGCCGGCCTGGGTGATCGCACTGGTGGTCGCCGGTGGTCTGGCCGCGGCGCTCTCAACCGCAGCGGGACTGCTGCTGGCGATCTCCTCGGCGATCTCCCACGACCTGCTCAAGGGCGTGATGATGCCGAAGATCTCGGAGAAGAACGAGCTGATGGCCGGACGCGTGTCGATGCTGGTGGCGATCATGGTCGCCGGCTATCTCGGCCTCAATCCGCCGGGCTTCGCCGCCGGTACCGTGGCCATCGCCTTCGGGCTCGCCGCCTCCTCCCTGTTCCCGGCGCTGATGATGGGGATCTTCGCCACCCGGATGAACAAGGCCGGGGCGGTCGCAGGCATGATCGCCGGTATCACCGTGACCCTGCTCTACGTGTTCCAGCACAAGGGCATCTTCTTCGTCCCCGGGACCTCCTTCCTGATGCCCGAGATGGGCATGGGTCAGGACTGGTTCTTCGGGATCTCGCCCAACGCCTTCGGCGCGGTCGGCGCGGTGGTCAACTTCACCGTGGCCATCATCGTCGCCAAGCTCACGGCACCGCCGCCGGAGCACATCCAGCACCTCGTCGAGGACGTGCGCATCCCGCGTGGCGCCGGCGAGGCCGGCGGCCATTGATGGACGCCGCGCTCAATCCCTGAGCGTTGACTCAAGCCCCGCTTCGGCGGGGCTTTTTCGCCCTGTCGCGGCATCCTGCGACAGGGCGGCCCAGCACGGACACCGACAACGCCGGGCCGGCGCACGCCGCCAACCACCCGGCCGAGCCACTCAGATCACGGGCACGGGACATCGACCATGGACATCGAACTGATCGAGATCCAGGAATTCCTCGCCGGCCGGCCGCCCTTCGACCAGCTGCCCGAGGAGGCGCTGGTACAGCTTCCGCGCCGCCTCCAGGTACGCTATTTCCGTCGTGACAGCGCCTTTCCGCCGGAAGACGAGGACAGCCCCCGGCTCTATATCCTGCGACGCGGCGCGATCGAGCTGCGCAACGACGATGACGAACTGATCGGCAAGCTCGCCGAGGGCGATCTGTACGACCTGCGCTGTCGCGACGACGGCGATCACTACCGCGCCACCGCCGTCGAGGACACCCTGGTCTACGCCCTGCCCTGCGGTGAACTACAGGCGTTGCGCGAGCGCCATGCCGGCTTCGCCGAACACTTCGAGCAGTCGATCTCCAACCGCCTGCGCAAGGCCCTCGACGTAGTGTGCGACACCCCGCCGGCGGGCACCGGACTGATGACGGTACGGGTGCGCAGCATGATCAACCGCGCACCGATCAGCACCGGCCCGGAGACCAGCATCCGCGAGGCGGCGGGGATCATGTCCGAGCACCGCGTCTCCTCGCTGCTGATCATGGAGGGCGAGCACCTGGCGGGGATGATCACCGATCGCGACCTGCGCAGTCGCTGTCTCGCCGCCGGGCTGTCGAGCGAGCGACCGGTGCGCGAGATCATGACCGAGCGACTGCACAGCATCGAACCCGACACCCTGGGCTTCGAGGCACTGCTGACCATGACCCGGCTCAACGTCCATCACCTCCCGGTGATCGAGCGCGGGCGGGTGATGGGACTGGTCTCGAGCACCGACCTGACCCGCTTCCAGAGCGCCAACGCCGTCTATCTGGTCGGCGACATCCATCGCGCCGAGTCCCTCGAGACCCTGGTGGAGATCGGCTCGCGCATCCCCGAGTTGCAGGTCCACCTGGTCACCGCCGGGGCCACCGCCAACCAGACCGGGCAGGCGATCAGCACCATCACCGACGCCATCACCCGGCGCCTCCTAAAGCTGGCCGAGGCCGAACTCGGCGCGCCGCCGGTCCCCTACTGCTGGATGGTCGGCGGCTCCCAGGCCAGGCGCGAGCAGTCCTCGCACTCCGATCAGGACAATGCCCTGCTGCTCGCCGACGAGGCCGGCCCCGAGCACGACGCCTACTTCGCCGCACTCGCCCGCTTCGTCAACGACGGTCTGCACGCCTGCGGCTTCATCTACTGCCCGGGCGACGTGATGGCCTCCAACCCCAAGTGGCGCCAACCACTGCGGGTCTGGCACGACTATTTCGCCACCTGGATCGTCAAACCCGAGCCACTGGCGCTGATGCTCGCCAGCGTGTTCTTCGACCTGCGCCCGCTGCACGACCCGGCGGGCCTGTTCGAGCCGCTGCAGCAGCGCATGCTCGAGCGCACCCGCGCCAACCGCATCTTCATCGCCTACATGGCCGCCAACGCACTCAAGTACCGCCCGCCGCTCGGTTTCTTCCGTAACATCGTGCTGATCCACGGCGGCGACCACGACCATACCTTCGACATCAAGCATCGCGGCACCGTGCCGATCATCGATCTGGCGCGGGTCTATGCGCTCTCGGCCGGACTCGCCGAGACCAACACCCGCGAGCGACTACGCGCGGCGGCCGAGTGCGGCGCGCTGAGCCGCGACGGCGCGGCCAATCTGGTCGATGCCTCGGAGTTCATCGCCACCCTGCGCATGCGCCACCAGGCCCATCAACTGCGCAACGGCACCAAGGCCGACAACTTCCTCTCGCCCGACGAGCTCTCGCCGCTCGAACGCGGTCATCTCAAGGACGCCTTCCTGCTGATCAACACCATGCAGGAGTCACTCGGACAACGCCATCAGGCGGGCCGCTTCACCTGAGGACGCCGGATGCCAGGACTGATCGAATGGCGCCGGCGCTGGCGACTGCGCCGCGCGCCCCAGGGGCCGCTGCGCGAGCACCTCGCCCAGCCGACGCCACGCCCACGCACCGACTGGCGCGAGGTCGAGTATCTCGCGGTGGACCTCGAGACCACCGGACTCGATCCGCGCAACGACCAGATCCTCAGCGTCGGCCATGTGGTGGTACGCGGCGCGGCCATCGACCTCGCCACCGCGCGCCGTCATCTGGTGCGCGTCGGCGGCGCGATCCCCGAGGCCAGCGCGGTGATCCATCAGATCACCGACGATCAGGCGGCCTGCGGCGGCGAGCTCGAGCCGGTCCTCGCCGAGCTGCTCGCGGCGCTCGCCGGACGGGTGCTGATCGCGCACCACGCCAGCATCGAGCTCGGCTTCCTGTCGAGCGCCTGCAGACGACTGTGGCGCCAGGGGCTGCTGACCCCGGTGGTCGATACTCAGGTGCTGGCGCATCGCACCTTCGAGCGTCGCCAGATCCCCTTTCGCGGCTCGGACCTGCGTCTCTACGCGCTCTGCGACCGCTACAACCTGCCCCGTCACGGCGCCCACGACGCGCTCGGCGACGCGCTCGCCGCCGCCGAGCTGTTCCTCGCCCAGGCGGCCTACCGCGACGACGGCAAGGGGGTGGCGCTCGGCACCTTTCTGTGCTGAGTCCGGGACGAGACAGTGGCGAGGCAGAGAACACGAAAGGAACATGACATCGCGCAAGGGTCCACGATCGTCATCCGCGCTGGAGCACATGACAGACGCGCCCCAGCGAATGGCTAGATGCCTCAGGTGTGACCGTTTACCATGTGCCCACAACAAGACGCCGGCCTCACGGTATCGACGCTGCTTCAAGCAGTTCGCCGGCACCGAATCACCCTACAAGAAGAGACCACGATAAGAGGAGACGACATCCATGTCGGAGCAAAAGGTCTATCCAGTGCCGGCGGAGACTGCCGCCAACGCCCACATCGACGCTGCCACCTACGAGGCGATGTATCGACGTTCCGTCGATGACCCCGAGGGTTTCTGGGGCGAGCACGCCGAGCAGTTCGTCACCTGGTTCAAGAAGTGGGACAGCGTCCTCGACTACAGCTACCAGGCCGACGACCTGCACGTCGAATGGTTCAAGGGCGGCAAGCTCAACGTCACCTACAACTGCCTCGACCGCCATCTCGACACCCGTGGCGATCAGGTCGCCATCATCTGGGAGGGCGACGACCCCAACGAGGATCGCAGCATCACCTATCGTGAGCTGCACGAAGAGGTCTCGCGGCTCGGCAACGCGCTCAAGGCGCGCGGCGTCGAGAAGGGCGATCGGGTGTGCATCTATCTGCCGATGATCCCCGAGGCGGCGGTGGCGATGCTCGCCTGCGCGCGCATCGGCGCCGTGCACTCGATCGTCTTCGGCGGCTTCTCGCCCGACTCGCTGCGCGACCGCGTGCTCGACTCCGAGTGCAAGGTGGTGATCACCTCCGACGAGAGCGTGCGCGGCGGCCGTCACATCCCGCTCAAGCGCAATGCCGACACCGCGCTGCAGGAGTGCCCCAACGTCGACACCGTGGTGGTGGTGCGACGCACCGGCGGCGAGGTCGAATGGGTCGAGGGTCGCGACATCTGGTACCACGAGGCCATCGCCGCGGCCGCGCCGACCTGCGAGCCGACCGAGATGGACGCCGAGGACCCGCTGTTCATCCTCTATACCTCAGGGTCGACCGGCAAGCCCAAGGGCGTGCTGCACACCACCGGCGGCTACCTGGTCTATGCCGCGATGACCCACAAGTACACCTTCGACTACCAGGAGGGCGAGGTCTACTGGTGCACCGCCGACGTCGGCTGGGTCACCGGTCACACCTACATCGTCTATGGTCCGCTGGCCAACGGCGCCACCTCGCTGATGTTCGAGGGCATCCCCAACTACCCCGACATGTCGCGCTTCTGGCAGGTCGTCGACAAGCACCAGGTCAACAGCTTCTATACCGCGCCCACGGCGATCCGCTCGCTGATGCGCGCCGGCGAGGAGCCGGTCAAGCAGACCTCGCGCAAGTCGCTGCGCATCCTCGGCTCGGTCGGCGAGCCGATCAACCCCGAGGCCTGGGAGTGGTACTACCACATCGTCGGCGAGGAGCGTTGCCCGATCGTCGACACCTGGTGGCAGACCGAGACCGGCGGTCATCTGATCACCCCGCTGCCGGGCGCCACCGCGCTCAAGCCGGGCTCGGCCACCCGCCCCTTCTTCGGCGTGGTGCCGGCGCTGGTCGATCCCGCCGAGGGTACCCCGATCGAGGGCGAGGGCGAGGGCGCGCTGGTCATCACCCGTCCCTGGCCGGGGCAGATGCGTACCGTCTACGGCGATCACCAGCGCTTCATCGACACCTACTTCAAGCAGTACCCGGGGTACTACTTCTCGGGTGACGGCGCACGCCGCGACGCCGATGGCTACTACTGGATCACCGGACGTATCGACGACGTGCTCAACGTCTCCGGCCACCGTCTCGGCACCGCCGAGATCGAGTCGGCGCTGGTGCTGCACCCGCACGTGGCCGAGGCCGCGGTGGTCGGCTACCCCCACGAGGTCAAGGGTCAGGGCATCTATGCCTATGTCACCCCGATGGCCGGGGTCGAGCCGACCGATGCGCTGAAGAAGGAGCTGGTCTCGCTGGTGCGCGGCGAGATCGGCCCGATCGCCATCGTCGACCTCATCCAGTGGGCGCCGAGTCTGCCGAAGACCCGCTCGGGCAAGATCATGCGCCGCATCCTGCGCAAGATCGCCGCCAACGAGATCGACTCGCTGGGCGATACCTCGACGCTCGCCGACCCGACCGTGGTCAACGAGCTCATCGACGGCCGACTCAACCGCTGAGGACCGCCGCCGAGGCGCATGGACGCGCCGCGCCCGGGAGCACCGGGCGCGTTCGGGGCGGCGTCCGGGAACACGATTGCCGGACGCCGTCTTGATTCATTCGAGCAAACACCACACCATCGGTCCGTCTGCCCAGTTGGACGACCGCCCCTCGGGGCACGACCCCAGCCCCTGCGCTGTGACCCGATGCACCCGGGTGCCAGGCACCCTGGAAGCATCCCCGAGCCCGCGGAGGTGACTCGGGGGCGGATGGCGTCTTGCCGTCCCGAACCAGCCGCGCCCTCACCCGGCATCACGGTCACAGGCCTCCAGCGGCCTCTCACCGCAGCGGGTCGTCCACCATACCCTCGCCGCTTTGCAGGGCGACTTCACGGATGCACCCAAGCGCCGTGCCCGGCGTCCACGAAGGGACTCAGCACTCACACCTGAGACCATTCAAACAGTTGGTCGAGACAACGAGCAAACCATCCAACATGAGCCCACAACCCAGGGTCGGTGTCTTCATCGACGCGGAAAACATCCGCTACAACGGCGGCTACCAGATGCGCTACGATGTGCTGAGACGGTTTGCCGCGCGCGAAGGAGGGAGACTGCAGCGCCTCAACACCTATATCGCCTATGATATCGAGCGCGCGGACAAGGATGGTGACGAGGACTACAAGCGCAAGTGTCATGAGTACCATCAGCTGATCCGGGAGTTCGGCTACAAGGTCAACCTCAAGCACGTGCGTCACTATCGCGACGAAGACGGCAACATCACCAACAGCAAGGCCGATGCCGATCTCGACCTGGCTGTCGATGCCATGCTGCAGGCCGAGCGACTCGACCACATCCTGCTGGTCACCGGAGACGGCGACTTCCTCCCGCTGGTGCGGGCACTGCAGAACCAGGGGTGCCGGGTCGAGCTGATCGGCTTCAAGCACATCTCGGAGGAGCTGCAGCAACAGGTCGACGCCTTCTACTCAGGCTTTACCATCCCCGACCTGCTGCCGATCCACTACGAGAAGGACAATCAGTGGGGCGAGGCCGGCTCGTGCGTGCGCGGCGTCTGCGTCAACTGGCTGAAGGACAAGGGCTACGGTTTCATGCGGGTACTCAACCGGATCTCCGCCGATCTGTGGGTCACCGACACCCGCAACCCACAATCCCCCTATAGCTCGGTGTTCTTCCACAAGAGCGAGGTCGATCACGGGATCGAGGACAGACACCTGATGAGTCGGGATTTCGTGTTCGAGTTCTACCTCCAGCCGAGCGAGCAGAAAGACGGCCTGATCGCAACCAACATCAGGGACGCTTACAAGGTCAACCAGGACCACAAGAACAAGTGATCCCGCGCCCTCCCGCCCGCCACCAGCCTCGTTCGCCGCACCGTCCGAGCACGCGCGGGCGACGGTGCCACCATCCCATCGGAGCCTCGATCCCATGTCGCTAGATGCCGCCAACGTCAAGCTCTCGGGACTGGCCTTGCGTCTGGTCAGGGACGAGCTGCTCAGCGAGCAACAGGCGACCGACGCCCAGGAAGAGGCGATCCGTCAGCGGCGGACCTTCGTCGGCCACCTGGTCGGCCAGGGGCTGCTCTCGAGCCGGGCGATCGCGGTTGCGGCGGCACACGAGTTCGGCGTCCCCCTGCTCGACCTCGGCTCGGTCGAGGTCTCCGAGCTGCCGACCAATCTGGTCGACGAGCGACTGATCCGCAAACACCACGCACTGCCGCTGTTGCGGCGCGGCAACCGGCTGTTCCTCGCCGTCTCCGACCCCACCAACGACCAGGCGCTCGAAGAGATCCGCTTCAACACCGGGCTGGCCACCGACGCGGTGCTGGTCGAGGAGGACAAGCTCCAGGCGGCGATCGACAGCGCGATCGAGGCCCAGGACACGACCATGAGCGAGATCATGGACGCCGACCTGGAAAAGCTCGAGATCGCCCCGGACGAGGACGAGGAGCGCGACGACGGCAGCGAGGCCAATATCGACGAGGCGCCGATCGTGCGCTACGTCAACAAGATCCTGGTCGACGCCATCACCGCCGGGGCCTCGGACATCCATTTCGAGCCCTACGAGAAGTTCTTCCGTGTGCGCTTCCGCCAGGACGGCATGCTCCAGGAGGTGGCCAACCCGCCGCAGACCATCGCCAACCGCCTGATCGCCCGACTCAAGGTGATGTCGCGGATGAACATCGCCGAGCGGCGCATTCCCCAGGACGGGCGCATCAAGCTCAAGCTCAGTCGCTCGCGCGACATCGACTTTCGCGTCAACACCCTGCCCACCCTCTACGGCGAGAAGGTGGTGCTGCGTATCCTCGACTCCTCCTCGGCACAGGTCGGCATCGATGCGCTCGGCTTCGAACCCGAGCAGCGCGACACCTTCCTCAAGGCGATCAAGAAACCCTACGGCATGATCCTGGTCACCGGCCCGACCGGTTCGGGCAAGACCGTCTCGCTCTACACCGCGCTCAACATCCTCAATGAGCCGGATATCAACATCTCCACCGTCGAGGATCCGGTCGAGATCCAGGTGCCTGGCATCAACCAGGTCAACATGAATCCCAAGACCGGGCTGACCTTCGCCGCGGCGCTGCGGGCCTTCCTGCGCCAGGACCCGGACATCGTCATGGTCGGCGAGATCCGCGACCTCGAGACCGCCGAGATCGCCGTCAAGGCCGCCCAGACCGGCCATCTGGTGCTCTCCACCCTGCACACCAACGACGCCCCCCAGACCCTCACCCGTCTGGCCAACATGGGTGTGGCGCCATTCAACATCGCCTCCTCGGTGCTGTTGATCATGGCCCAGCGACTGGCGCGCCGGCTCTGTCTGCACTGTCGCGAGCCGCACGAGTTGCCGCCCGAGGCGTTGCGCGCCGAGGGCTTCAGCGACGAGGAGGTCGAGGCCGGGCTGACCATCTACAAGCCGGTCGGCTGCGAGCGCTGCACCAAGGGCTACAAGGGGCGCGTTGGCATCTTCCAGGTGATGCCCATCTCCGAGGAGATCAGCCGGCTGATCCTCGAGGGCGGCAACTCGATGCAGCTCGCCGACCAGGCGCGGCGCGAGGGCGTCGCCGATCTGCGCAAATCGGGGCTGCGCAAGGTCAAGAACGGTCTCACCAGCCTCGAAGAACTCAACCGCGTCACCAAAGAGTAAGCACCCATGGCGCTGGCAGCGAAACAGAAACCCAAGCCCCCCCAGAACAAGGCCAAGGACAAGGAGAAGGCCAGCGTCTTCCTCTGGGAGGGGGTCGACCGCAAGGGCGCCCGCATCAAGGGCGAGAGCCGCGCAGCGACGATGAACCTGGTGCGCGCCGAGCTGCGCCGTCAGGGCGTCAACCCGACCAAGGTGCGCAAGAAGCCCCAGCCGCTGCTCGGCGCCCGCAAGAAGAAGATCACCACCGCCGACATCGCCGTGTTCACCCGCCAGCTCGCCACCATGATGGCCGCGGGCGTGCCCCTGGTGCAGGCCTTCGACATCGTCGGTCGCGGTCACGACAACCCCTCGATGCAGGACATGATCCTGGCGATCAAGCAAGACATCGAGAGCGGCACCGCGATGGCCCTGGCGCTCGGCAAGCATCCGCTCTATTTCGACGATCTGGTGTGCAACCTGGTCGCCGCCGGCGAGCAGGCCGGCGTGCTCGACGTGCTGCTCGACAAGATCGCCATCTACAAGGAGAAGACCGAATCGATCAAGGGCAAGATCAAGAAGGCGATGTTCTATCCTGCGGCGGTGATCGCCGTGGCGGTGATCGTCACCGTGGTGATCCTGCTGTTCGTCATCCCTCAGTTCAAGGACCTGTTCTCGAGCTTCGGCGCCGATCTGCCGGCCTTCACCCTGCTGGTGATCAGCCTCTCCGACCTGTTGCAGCAGTGGTGGTGGGCGGTGTTCCTCGGCCTCGGCGGCGCCGGCTACGGCTTCGCCGCGCTCTATAAGCGCAGCCGCGGGCTGCGCGAGGGGATCGACCGACTGGTGCTGCGCATCCCGGTGATCGGCCCGATCCTCAACAAGGCCGCGCTGGCCCGCTTCGCCCGTACCCTCTCGACCATGTTCGCCGCCGGCGTGCCGCTGGTCGACGCACTCGAGTCGGTCTCCGGGGCCACCGGCAACATCGTCTACCAGGACGCGGTGCTGAAGATGCGCGAGGAGGTCGCCACCGGTCAGTCGCTGCAGCTGGCGATGCGTCAGCGCGACCTCTTCCCCCACATGGTGATCCAGATGACCTCGATCGGCGAGGAGTCGGGCGCGCTCGACACCATGCTCGGCAAGGTCGCCGACTTCTACGAGGAGCAGGTCGACAACGCCGTCGACAGCCTCAGCAGCCTGCTCGAACCCATGATCATGGTGATCATCGGCGGCCTGGTCGGCAGCCTGGTGGTGGCCATGTACCTGCCGATCTTCAAGCTCGCCTCCGTCGTCTGATCCCGTGGCGACGCC
Source organism: Marichromatium sp. AB31 (assembly GCF_003718685.1). Lineage (NCBI taxonomy): Bacteria > Pseudomonadati > Pseudomonadota > Gammaproteobacteria > Chromatiales > Chromatiaceae > Marichromatium > Marichromatium sp. AB31. The sequence goes on from NZ_RHFI01000018.1 coordinate 50,441, forward strand.
CCGGCGTCGCCTCTCCCGACCCGCCCCAGCAAGGACTCGACCATGCCCTGGCTAGAGCCATTCCAGCAGTCCCCCATGCTGCTCTATGTCACCGTCACGCTGCTCGGACTGATCCTCGGCAGCTTCCTCAACGTCGTCATCCTGCGTCTGCCACGGATGCTCGAACACGAGTGGCGCGCGCAGTGCGCCGAACTCGCCGGCGAGTCCGACGACGCGACACCGCCGCCCGGACTGGCACGCCCTCCATCGAGCTGTCCGCACTGCGGTCACCGCATCCGCGCCCACGAGAACATCCCGCTGCTGAGCTTCCTGCTGCTGCGCGGACGCTGCAGCGCCTGCAAGACGCCGATCGGTTGGCGCTATCCGGCCGTCGAGCTGCTCACCGCGTTGCTCGGTCTCGTCGCGGCGCTGCACTTCGGCGCCAGCGTGCAGCTACTCGCCGCGCTGGTGCTGACCTGGGGCCTGGTCGCACTGGCGGTGATCGACCTCGACACCCAGTTGCTGCCCGACCGCATCACCCTGCCGCTGCTGTGGCTCGGGCTGATCCTCAGCCTGTTCGGGGTGTTCACCGATGCCCAGGCGGCGATCATCGGCGCGGCGGCCGGCTACCTGCTGCTGTGGAGCCTCTATCACGCCTTTCGGCTACTCACCGGCAAGGAGGGCATGGGCTATGGCGACTTCAAGCTGCTGGCCCTGTTCGGGGCCTGGCTCGGCTGGCAGGCGTTGCCCCTGGTGATACTGCTCTCGGCGGTCTCCGGGGCGCTGATCGGTGGCGTGCTGATCGCGCTGCGCCGCCAGGGGCGCGACAGCGCCATGCCCTTCGGTCCCTTCCTCGCCGTCGCCGGCTGGGTCGCACTGCTGTGGGGCGAGCAGATCACCGGCGCCTACCTGCGCCTCAGCGGACTGGGATGAGCGCCATGCTGACCATCGCCCTCACCGGCGGCATCGGTAGCGGCAAGAGCACCGTCGCCGCGCAGCTCGAGCGACTCGGCGCCGGCGTGATCGATGCCGACCACATCTCCCACGCCCTCACCCGTGACGACCCCGAGACCCTGGCGGCGATCGCCGCGACCTTCGGTCGCGAGATGATCGCCGCCGACGGCAGCCTGGATCGCGCCGCGATGCGCGCGCTGGTGTTCTCCGACGCCGAGGCCCGCCAGCGGCTCGAGTCCATCCTGCACCCGCGCATCGAGGCGCGGATGTGTGCCGAGCGCGCCGCGCTGCGCACCCCCTACGCGGTGCTGGTGATCCCGTTGCTGTTCGAGACCGGACAGCAGCGTCTCGCCGATCGGGTGCTGGTGGTCGACCTCGCCGAGTCGGCACAGATCGAGCGCGTGCGGGCGCGCAGCGGCCTTGCCGACGACGAGATCGCCCGCATCATCGCCGCGCAGATCCCGCGCGCCCGTCGCCGCGCGCTCGCCGACGACCTGATCGACAACAGCGGCGACCCGCAGGATCTCGCCGAGCAGGTACGGCATCTGCATCAGCGCTATCTGACGCTGACCGCCGGGAAGAGCGACTTGCAAAGCGGTTGAGCGCGACCTAGCTTTGCTCACGCCACGTGCAAGGCAGGGAGTCTCACTCAAACCGACACGCACCGGAGGGAAGCATGCGCATCAACCCGCGTCTCGTGCTGTCCATCGCCACCGCCACACTCGTGCTCGGGGCCGCCCCGACGAGCCATGCCGCCTCGGCCTGCAAGGGTCTCGACAAGGGCGCCTGCGAGCGCAAGGGCGAATGTCACTGGGTCGATCCCTATACCCGCAAGGACGGGGTCAAGGTCTCCGGTCACTGCCGCACCAGCGGCAGCGGCAAAAATCAGGGGACGAGCAGCGGCTCGGGCGCGCGACCGGCCAGTTCGTGACCACGCCCCCGGTGCGATCCTGATCCGTCGCAAAGGAAGCGGGTATCGCACCGCTCGAGCGTCCGCAGCGGGGTCGATTTGGTGTAGGCTCCACGCCTATCGATCCCGTTGCGGCAAGATCCGAGCACTTGTCCAGCCTCCCTTGCCCAGAAAACCCAGATTGGAGCCAGCAATGCGCGTTTCCGGACGTCCGAACAGCGACCACCCGCTCGAACAACACGGCCTCTACAACCTCAACGCCGTCCATTGGAACCTCCCCACCGCGGAGCTCTACGAGCAGGCGCTCGCGCGCTACGAGGGCCAGGTCGCCCACATGGGTCCGCTGGTGGTCCGCACCGGCCATCACACCGGACGCTCGGCCAACGACAAGTTCATCGTCGAGGAGGCGGGCAGCCGCGACGACATCTGGTGGGGCGATGTCAACCGCCCGATCGACATCGAGCACTTCGACCTGGTCCATCATCGTCTCGCCTCCTACCTGCAGATGAAGGACGTCTACGTCCAGGACTGCTTCGTCGGCGCCGACCCCAACTACCGGCTGCCGGCGCGCGTGATCACCGAAAAGGCCTGGCACAGCCTGTTCGCGCGCAACCTCTTCATCCAGCCCAAACCCGAAGAGCTGGAGCACTTCGCGCCCGAGTTCACCGTCATCGCCGCGCCGCACTTCCACTCCATCCCCGGACTCGACAAGACCAACAGCGAGACCTGCATCCTGGTCAACTTCGAGAAGCGCCTGGTGCTGATCGGCGGCACCAGCTATGCCGGCGAGATCAAGAAGTCGCTGTTCACGGTGATGAACCACCTGATGCCGGGGCGCGGCGTGCTGCCGATGCACTGCTCGGCCAACATCGGCGAGGACGGTCGCACCGCGCTCTTCTTCGGTCTCAGCGGCACCGGCAAGACCACCCTCTCGGCCGACGCCTCGCGCACCCTGATCGGTGACGACGAGCACGGCTGGAGCGACGAGGGGGTGTTCAACTTCGAGGGCGGCTGCTACGCCAAGATGATCCGGCTCTCGGCCGATGCCGAGCCCGAGATCCACGCCACCACGCGCCGCTTCGGCACCGTCCTCGAGAACGTCACCATGGACATGGAGACGCGCCGGCTCGACCTCGACGACGACTCGCTGACCGAGAACACCCGCGGCGCCTATCACATCAGCGCCATCCCCAATGCCAGCGAAACCGGCATGGGCGGACACCCCGACGCCATCCTGTTTCTCACCTGCGACGCCTTCGGCGTGCTGCCGCCGATCTCGCGGCTGACCCCGGAGCAGGCGATGTATCACTTCATCTCCGGCTACACCGCGCGCGTGGCCGGCACCGAGAAGGGCGTCACCGAGCCCTCGCCGGTGTTCAGCGCCTGCTATGGCGCGCCCTTCATGCCGCGCCACCCGCAACGTTACGCCGAGCTGCTCGGCAAGCGCCTGGCCGAGCACGGCACCCAGGTCTGGCTGATCAACACCGGCTGGAGCGGCGGCCCGTATGGCGTCGGCAAGCGCGTCGCCATCCCCCACACCCGCGCCATGGTGCACGCGGTGCTCGATCGCAAGCTCGAGGGCGTGGCCACCCGTCCCGACCCGATCTTCGGGCTCAACATCCCCGAGAGCTGCCCCGGGGTGCCGACCGAGATCCTCGACCCGCGCGCCACCTGGTCCGATCCGGCCGCCTACGATGCCCAGGCACGCAAGCTCGCCGGGATGTTCCGCGACAACTTCACCAAGTTCACCGACGAGGTCGATGCCGCGATCCTCGCCGCCGGCCCGCAGGCGGGCTGATCGCGATGACCGAGACGATCGAGATCACCCGCCCCGACGACTGGCATCTGCACCTGCGCGACGGCGCGGCGATGGCCGATGTGGTGGGACACAGCGCGCGCCAGTTCGCGCGCGCCATCATCATGCCCAACCTCAAGCCGCCGGTGACCGACACCGCGCTCGCGCTCGCCTATCGTGAGCGCATCCTGGCGGCCCTGCCGCAGGGGAGCGGCTTCGAGCCGCTGATGACGCTCTATCTCACCGACCTCACCCGGCCCGAGGAGATCGACAGGGCACGCGCCAGCGGCGCGGTGGCCGCCTGCAAGCTCTACCCGGCCGGCGCCACCACCAACTCCGACAGCGGCGTCACCGACATCGCCCGCATCGCCCCGGTCCTCGAGGCGATGCAGCGCAACGCCATGCCGCTGCTGGTGCACTGCGAGGTCACCGACCCCGAGGTCGACATCTTCGAGCGCGAACAGCGCTTCATCGATGACAAGCTGGTGCCGCTGCTGCGCGACTTCCCCGAGCTGAAGGTGGTCTTCGAGCACGTCACCACCGCCGACGGCGTGGCCCTGGTGCGCGAGGGCCCGGAGACCCTGGGCGCCACCATCACCCCGCACCACCTGCGCTACAACCGCAACGCCCTGCTCGCCGGCGGCATCCGTCCGCACTTCTACTGCCTGCCGGTGCTCAAGCACGAGCGTCACCGCGAGGCGCTGGTCGAGGCCGCCACCAGCGGTCATCCGCGCTTCTTCCTCGGCACCGACAGCGCCCCGCACCCGCGCACGGCCAAGCTCAGCGACTGCGGCTGCGCCGGCGCCTACAGCGCGCACGCGGCGCTGGAGCTGTATGCGGAGGTGTTCGACGAGGCCGGCGCGCTGGATCGGCTGGAGGGCTTCGCCAGTCATCACGGCGCCGACTTCTACGGACTGCCGCGCAACCAGGAACGGGTGCGGCTGACCCGCACGCCCTGGCAGGTGCCGGCGCACTATCCGTTCGGCGAGGACTGTGTGGTGCCGCTGCGCGCCGGGGAGACCCTGGGCTGGCGGCTCGAGACGGCCTGATCGGGCCGTCCTGGAAGAGGCTCCGGCGTCCCCGAACGGGGACGCCGGATGGCGGGATCAGATCTCGGCGGGACTGTCGAAGTCGATCTCGTCCCAGACGTCGTCACCGCCTGCACCACTCGGCGGGTTGCCGTCGTGGACCAGGCTCTCGCGACGCTGCAGATAGGTCTCGCGCAGGAAGCTGTAGGGATCGAGCGCGGCCTCCTCGAGGATATCGCTGGCATCGAGCAGGTCGGCACGCTGATCGATCGCGCGCAACGCGATCGCCCCCCAATAGACCTGATTCTTCTCGAGGTTGAAGAAGGGGTCGAGCGCCACGTCACCGGCGAAGCCGAAGGTGTCGCGGATGCTGCTCGGACCGACGATCGGCAACATGAAGTAGGCGCCGGACTCGAGCCCCCAGTAACCGAGCGTCTGACCGAAGTCCTCCTTGTAGCTCGGCAGCCCGACGTTGGTGGCGACGTCGAACACCCCGAGGATACCCACGGTGGAGTTGATGAACACCCGGCCGACATCGCTGCCGGCGCGCGACATCTTGAACTGCAGCACGTTGTTGACCGCCGAGGTCATGTCGGCGACGTTGGCGAAGAAGTTGGTCACGCCGCGATCGACCGGCTCCGGCGTGACCTTGCGATAGGCGCGCGCGGCGGGTTGGATGAAGGCCTTGTCGAAATCGCTGTTGAAGCGATAGACGGCCCGGTTGTAAGGCTCGAGCGGGTCGCGTGGATCGCTCACGCGCGCCGCGCCGGAGGCGCAACCGGCCAGCAGCAGTGCCGCTCCGAAGATTCCCAGCCACTTGAACCCGCGTGTGTCCATCTCGACGTCCTTCACCTGATTCAACGCAACGAGTCGCGATCCTACCACAGCGCAGCCCCCTGACGGGGCCGGCATGGGCAACAGGATTGGCGTTGCCGACCAAACCACTTATGCTGTCGCGATGAACGGTGAAGAACAGATTCCAGACGGCATCGCACAGCGCTTTCGCGGCTTCCTGCCGGTCGTCGTCGACGTCGAGACCGCGGGCTTCGACGCCCAGCGCCACGCCCTGCTCGAGATCGCCGCGGTGGTCATCCGCATGGCGCCCGATGGCCGGCTCGAACCCGCGCCCGCGGTCCATTGCCATGTGCTGCCCTTCGTCGGCGCCGAACTCGACCCCAGGGCGCTCGCCTTCAACGGCATCGACCCGGACCATCCGCTGCGCGAAGCCGTGCCCGAGCACGAGGCGCTCAACCGCATCCTCTCCCCGGTCCGCAAGGCGGTGAAGAACACCGGTTGCACCCGCGCCATCCTGGTCGGGCACAACGCCCACTTCGACCTCGGCTTCATCAAGGCGGCGGTCGATCGTACCGAGTTCAAGCGCAACCCCTTCCATGCCTTCAGCGTCTTCGACACCGTCAGCCTGAGCGGGCTGATGTTCGGCCAGACCGTACTCGCCAACGCCGCACGCGCCGCCGGGCTCGGCTGGAGCAACAGCGACGCGCACTCGGCGCTCTACGACGCCGAGCAGACCGCGCGACTGTTCTGCACCATCATCAACCGCTGGAACGAGTTCGATCCACTGCGCTTCTGGGAGAGCGGCGAGCGACTGCCCGCCCCCGAGTAAGGGCTCGGACAACGCTAGTCGGCGCCGCCCTCGGCGCGCGCCGCCGCCTGCTCCATCATCGGCTTGAGTTCACCCCCGGCATGCAGTTCGAGGGTGATGTCGCAGCCACCGACCAACTCGCCGTCGATATAGAGCTGCGGGAAGGTCGGCCAGTCGGCATAGCGCGGCAGGTGCTCGAAGATCTCCGGGTCCTGCAACACGTTGACATAGGCGAAGGGCACGCCGCATTCCTGGAGTGCCTGCGCCGCACGCATCGAGAACCCGCACTGCGGGAACTGCGGCGTGCCCTTCATGTAGATCACCACCGGGTTGTTCTTGACCTGCTCGCCAATACGCTCCAACACGTCCATCGCTCACCTCGCACCGGATTTGATCCTGTCATCGCTGGCACGAGGATCGGGCCGACCGGGCCGATTTCAACCGGCGTCGGCGCCATCGACATTGCGCTGCAGCCACAGCTCGAGCGCCGCGAGATGCCACAGCTTGTTGCCCTGGATGCGGGTGTGGTGCATGTCGGGAGCGGCGAGCAGCTGCTCGATGTAGTCGCGCCTGTAGAGCCCGCGCTCGCGACAGGCGCGTGAGTCGAGCAACTCACGCATGAAGGCGAGGAAGGGGCCGCGCACGTACTTGAGCGCCGGCATCGGGAAATAGCCCTTGGGGCGATCGATCACCGCTGCCGGCAGCAGCCCGCGCGCCAGCGCCTTGAGCGGGTACTTGCCACCCTCGCGCAGCTTCAGTTCGGGCGGGCAGCGCGCGGCCAGCTCGACGAGCCGATGATCGAGGAAGGGTACCCGCGCCTCCAGCCCCCAGGCCATGGTCATGTTGTCGACCCGCTTGACCGGGTCATCGACGATCAGGGTGGTCACATCGAGACGCAGCACCGCGTCCATGAAGGTGTCGGCCCCAGGCGCGGTGAGCGCCGGACCGATCAGCTCGGCGGTGTGATCGGCGCCGCCGTGGGCGGCCGCGACCAGCCGCAGATACTCCGCGTGATCGCGGTCGAAATAGTGCTTGGCGAAGCGTTCGAGCCGGCTGCCCGCGCCCTCGGCCTGCATCCGCGGATACCAGAAGTAGCCGCCGAAGACCTCATCGGCGCCCTGCCCCGACTGCACCACCTTGATCTCGCGCGAGACCTGCTCGGCGAGCAGATAGAAGGCCACTGCGTCTTGGCCGAACATCGGCTCGACCATGGCGTCGATCGCCTCGGGCAGGCGCTCGAGCACCTGGTCGTTGGGCACCTGAAAGCGCTGATGACGGGTGGCGTAATGGGCGGCGACCTGATCGGAGTAGAAGAACTCGCTGCCCGACTCCTCCGGGGTGTCCTCGAAACCGACCGAGAAGGTGCGCAGATCGCTCACCCCGGTCTCGGCGAGCAGCGCCACCAGCAGGCTGGAGTCGAGCCCGCCGGAGAGCAGCACCCCGACCGGCACGTCGGCGACCTCGCTGCGCACCCGCACCGCGCGGCGCAGCTCGGCATGGATCGCCTCCAGCCACTCGCCCTCGTCGCGCGGCTGCGCCGGACGCGTCGCCTCCAGCTGCCAGTAGGCCCCGCCGCTGCGTCGGCCATCGGCCTCGAGACGCAGCCAGTGGCCCGGCTCGATCTTGCGCACCCCGCGCAGGATGGTGCGCGGCGCCGGCACCACCGCGTGCAGGGTGAAGAGATGATGGAGCGCCACCGCATCGACCGCGGTATCGACCCCACCGGCGGCCAACAGCGCCTGGGAGTTGGAGGCGAAACGCACCCGCCCGGTCTGTTCCGACCAATACAGCGGCTTGATGCCGAAGCGGTCGCGCGCGAGGATCAGCGCCCGCTCGCGCGCATCCCACAGACCGAAGGCGAACATGCCGTGGAGGCGCTCGAAGCAGCCCTCGCCCCAGGCGTGCCAGGCCTTGAGGATGACCTCGCCGTCGCCCTCGGAGAAGAAGCGGTAGCCGCGCCCGACAAGCTCGGCGCGCAGTTCGCGATGGTTGTAGATGGTGCCGTTGAACACCAGCGCGAGGCCCAGCTCGGCATCGACCATGGGTTGATTGGCGCGCACCGAAAGGTCGATGATGGAGAGACGGCGATGCCCGAGGGCCAGGGCACCGTCGCTGTAGCTGCCCCCATGATCGGGACCACGCCGGGTCAGGCGCGCCATCATGGTCTCGATCGCGCCGAGGTCGGCCGGGGCGCCGTCGAGGCGCAACTCACCGCAGATTCCGCACATCCGTGCTCACTCCATCGTGTTCTTTTCGGTTCACAGTCGGGGCGCCCGGAATGCGGGCGCAGCGCGCCCCCGGGCCATCCACAGCGATGGTCACACAGCGACGCCGACCGTTGCAAAAGCGCCCGCCCGACCTCAGTTTGGGCCGCAAGGCGAAGCCAAGTCCGGGTCGGGCCCGCCAGCCGCGACCGAGACACGCAGGATTCGGTCACGGGGTTCATGCCCCGTGACGGCCCACGCATCTATCGACAAGCCGCACCCATACAGGAGGGGAACCCCAATGGCACACGAACTCCCACCCTTGCCCTATGCCAAGGACGCGCTCGAGCCGGTGATCTCGGCCGAGACCATCGACTACCACTACGGCAAGCATCACCAGACCTACGTCACCAAGCTCAACGACCTGATCGCCGGCACCGAATTCGAGTCGGCCTCGCTCGAGGAGATCATCAACAGCGCCCAGGGCGGCGTCTTCAACAATGCCGCCCAGGTGTGGAACCACACCTTCTACTGGCACTGTCTCTCGCCCAACGGCGGTGGCGAACCGGCAGGCGCCCTGGCCAGCGCGATCGAGTCGACCTTCGGCTCCTTCGATGCCTTCAAGCAGCAGTTCGAACAGTCGGCCGCGGGCAACTTCGGCTCCGGCTGGACCTGGCTGGTGAAGAACGCCGAGGGTGCGCTGGAGATCGTCAACACCTCCAACGCCGCCAACCCGATGACCGAGGGCAAGACGCCGCTGCTGACCGTCGACGTCTGGGAGCACGCCTACTACATCGACTACCGCAACGCCCGTCCGAAGTATCTGGCGGCCCTGTGGGAAAAGGTCAACTGGGACTTCGTCGCGGCCAACTATTCGGCCTGATCGCCCCGCGCCCGGCGTCGCCGGGCGCGCACCGACCTCAAGCACCCACGTTTTCCCGATAGGATTCATGGGCTTGCAAAGATTTCACATCTCCCACGCGCACCGAGTGGTTTCCTTGTAACCACCACTGCATTCGCGTTATATTCACTCACTTCGCCTTTGTTTGGAGGCGGTTTCCGCACCGAGGAACCGCCTCTTTTCGTTTTTTCACCGGAGACCGAGCGGGGCCCTGCCGCAATGAGCGATTCCTTGATGGCCACCTACAACCGTCTGCCCGTCACCTTCGCCCGCGGCGAAGGTGTCTGGCTGTGGGATACCGAGGGCAGGCGATACCTGGACGCGCTCGCGGGGATCGCCGTCTGCGGGCTCGGCCATGCCCACCCGGCGGTGCGCGACGCGCTCTGCGACCAAGCCGCAACCCTGGTCCACACCTCCAACCTCTATGGTGTCCTCGAGCAGCAGCGCCTCGGCGATCTGCTCATCGAGCAGACCGGGATGGACCGGGTGTTCTTCGGCAACTCCGGTGCCGAGGCCAACGAGGCGGCGATCAAGCTTGCCCGGCTGCACGCCCATCGCAAGGGCATCGACAACCCGGCGATCCTGGTCACCGAGGGCAGCTTCCACGGTCGCACCTTGGCGACCCTCTCGGCGACCGGCAACCGCAAGGTACAGGCCGGCTTCGAGCCACTGGTCCAGGGCTTCCTGCGTGTCCCCTATAACGACATCGAGGCGATCGAGACGGCGGCGGCCAACCGCTCCAATATCGTCGCCATCCTGGTCGAGCCGATCCAGGGCGAGGGCGGCATCAATGTCCCCGCCGCAGACTACAACGCCCGGCTGCGCGCAATCTGCGATCGCGAGGGCTGGCTGCTGATCCACGACGAGATCCAGACCGGCATGGGCCGGACCGGACACCTGCTGGCGCACCAGCACGACGGTGTCCAGCCCGATGTCGTCACCCTCGCCAAGGGGCTGGCCAACGGCGTGCCGATCGGTGCCTGTCTGGCGCGCGGCGAGGCCGCCGACACCTTCGGCCCCGGCAGCCACGGCTCGACCTTCGGCGGCAATCCCCTGGCCGCGCGCGCAGCGCGCGCGGTGCTCGAGACGCTGCGCGACGAGGACCTCTGCAGCCACGCCGGCGAGATCGGTGAGTGGCTGATGGGCGCCCTGCGCGAGGCCTTCGCCGGGACCCCGGGGGTGGTCGAGGTGCGCGGTCGCGGACTGATGATCGGCATCGAACTCGATCGCCCCTGCGGCGCACTGGTCGGCCAGGCGCTCGAGGCCGGTTTGCTGATCAATGTCACCGCCGAACGCGTCATCCGTCTGCTGCCGCCGCTGATCCTGCAGCAGTCCGAGGCCGAACAACTGCTCGAAACGCTGACGGGGCTCGTCCAGCGTTTCCTGGAAACCGATTGAGCGCCACGGCGCTGGAGAGCTGAAACCATGGATGCCGGTCATACCCCGCACTGCAGACACCTTCGCTCGCTGCTGGACCTGAGCAGCGATGAGGCCCGGGCGCTGATCGCCCGTGCCATCGAACTCAAGCGCATGCAGCGGGCCGGAGAGGAGCATCGAACCCTGGCCGGCAAGGCGCTGGGGATGATCTTCGAGAAGTCCTCGACGCGCACCCGAGTCTCGTTCGAGACCGGGATGTTCCAGCTCGGTGGGCATGCCCTCTTCCTCTCCCCACGCGACACCCAGCTCGGGCGCGGCGAGCCGATCGAGGACAGTGCGCGGGTACTCTCGCGCATGGTCGATGCGGTGATGATCCGCACCTTCGATCAGGAGACGGTGGAGCGCTTCGCCGAGTACTCCTCGGTGCCGGTGATCAACGCCCTCACCGACCGCTTCCACCCCTGCCAGCTGCTCGCCGACATCCAGACCTTCGTCGAGCATCGCGGCGACATCCGTGGCAAGCGCGTCGCCTGGATCGGTGACGGCAACAACATGTGCCACTCCTTCATCAACGCCGCACGGCTGTTCGACTTCGAGCTGCGCATCGCCTGCCCCGAGGGCTATGCCCCGGACGGTGCCATCTACGCCGCCGCCAGCGACCGTTGCACCATCGTCCACGACCCGGCCAAGGCCGCCGAGGGTGCCGACCTGATCGCCACCGATGTCTGGGCGAGCATGGGCCAGGAGGACGAGCAGGCGCACCGTCAGGCGTTGTTCGCCCCCTTCCAGGTCGATGACGCGATCATGGCGCGGGCGGCCAAGGACGCGCTCTTCATGCACTGCCTGCCGGCGCACCGTGGCGAGGAGGTCTCGGCCTCGGTGATCGATGGCCCGCAATCGGTGGTCTGGGACGAGGCCGAGAACCGGCTCCACGCCCAGAAGGCACTGCTCGAATTCCTGCTCGGGCCCGCGGCCTGAAGCCAACCCGTGCTGTCGGTCGAACACCGCCCCCGTCGGGCGCGATCACCAGCCATCGAAGATGTCGGGCAGGCGCCCGGCGTACAGCAGATCAACCCCAGCCGAGTCGAGGACGCCTCGTGATACGCATCGCGCTCCTATCCCTTACGCTCCTGGCCACGCTGCTCGGTCAAGCCGCCATCGCCCAGGCCGAGACCCGCTATGTGACCGACGAGCTCGAGATCACCCTGCGCACCGGCGAGAGCACCCGCTATCGCATCATCCGCATGCTGCCGAGCGGCACCCCGCTCGAGGTGCTGAGCGTCAACCGGGCCACCAACTATGCCCGCGTGCGCACCGAGGACGGCACCACCGGCTACGTGCTGGAGCACGAGCTGCAGGACGAGCCGGCGGCGCGTGAGCGCGTGGCCACGCTCGAGGCCAAGCTCGCCGAGCTGCAACAGAAGCCCGATGCGCTCGCCGCCCAGCTGAGCAAGCTGCAGACCGAGCACGAGCAGGTGAGCGACGACAATGCGGCACTGCGTCAGGAGAAACAGCGCCTGGAGCAGGAGCTGGCGACCGTCCGTCACGCCTCGGCCAACATCCTCGAGATCACCGAAGACCGCGATCGGCTGCGCATCCAGGTCAGCGAACTCACCCGCGAGCGCGCCGACCTGCAGCAGGAGAACCGCGATCTCAAGAACCAGACTCACCAGCGCTGGTTCCTGATCGGCGCGGGCGTGGTCACCGGCGGCGTCTTCCTCGGGTTGCTGCTGCCGCACCTGCGCTGGCGACGGCGGCGGAGTTCCTGGGCCTCGCTGTAAGGCGATACGCGCGAGCGCCCTGGCGGTGATCGCGCGACCTCCCCTCCCGCCCGGACGCCAACGCGCGCCCGGGCACACGTCCCCTGCCATGCTGGCCACTCACGCCACCCCGACCGTGCTCGCCGCGGCCAATGCGCCCGCGCCTCAGCCGTGGCTGATGAGGGGCGTATAATCGAAGCGTGTCAAGTTCAACCCTTCAGGTCTGTCCCACTATGCCCCAATACCGTTCCAGAACCTCGACCCAGGGCCGCAACATGGCCGGCGCGCGCGCGCTGTGGCGTGCCACCGGCATGAAGGATGGCGACTTCGAGAAGCCGATCATCGCGGTCGTCAACTCCTTCACCCAGTTCGTCCCCGGACACGTGCACCTGAAGGACCTCGGTCAGCTGGTCGCCCGCGAGATCGAGGCCAACGGCGGCGTGGCCAAGGAATTCAATACCATCGCCATCGACGACGGCATCGCCATGGGGCATGACGGCATGCTCTACTCGCTGCCCTCACGCGACATCATCGCCGACTCGGTCGAGTACATGGTCAACGCCCACTGCGCCGACGCCATGGTCTGTATCTCCAACTGCGACAAGATCACCCCCGGGATGCTGATGGCTGCGATGCGCCTCAACATCCCCACGGTGTTCGTCTCGGGCGGGCCGATGGAGGCGGGCAAGGTGCTGCGCGACGGCGACGAGCTGCGACTCGACCTGGTCGATGCGATGGTCGCCGCGGCCAATCCCGAGGAGAGCGACGAGGCGGTCGCCCAGATCGAGCGCTCGGCCTGTCCCACCTGCGGCTCCTGCTCGGGGATGTTCACCGCCAACTCGATGAACTGTCTCACCGAGGCGCTGGGCCTGAGCCTGCCGGGCAACGGTTCGCTGCTCGCCACCCACGCCGCACGCAAGGGCTTGTTCCTGGAGGCCGGGCGGTTGATCGTCGAGCTGGCCCGGCGCCACTATGAGCAGGACGACGCCAGCGTGCTGCCGCGCGCGATCGCCGACCGCCGCGCCTTCGAGAACGCGATGAGTCTCGACATCGCCATGGGCGGTTCGACCAACACCGTGCTGCACCTGCTGGCGACCGCGCACGAGGGCGAGGTCGACTTCACCATGGCCGACATCGACCGGCTCAGCCGCAAGGTGCCGAACCTGTGCAAGGTCGCGCCGGCGACCCAGCGCTATCACATGGAGGACGTGCATCGCGCCGGCGGCATCATGGGGATCCTCGGCGAGCTCGACCGCGCCGGACTGCTCCACCGCGAGGTCGCCACCGTGCACAGCCCCAGCCTGGGCGAGGCGCTGGAGCGTTGGGACCTCAAGCGCAATGCCGCCCCCGAGGCCGAGCGCCTGTATCGCGCCGCGCCCGGCGGCGTGCCGAGTCAGCAGGCCTTCAGTCAGGACCAGCAGTGGCCCGAGCTCGATCTCGACCGCACCAACGGCTGCATCCGTGAGCGTGAGCACGCCTACAGCCAGGACGGCGGACTGGCAGTGCTCTTCGGCAACCTTGCCGAGGCCGGCTGTATCGTCAAGACCGCGGGGGTCGACGCCTCGATCCTCCGCTTCACCGGCCCGGCGCGGATCTTCGAGAGTCAGGACGCCGCGGTCGCGGCCATCCTCGGCGACCGGATCCAGGCCGGCGATGTGGTGTTGATCCGCTACGAGGGTCCCAAGGGCGGACCGGGGATGCAGGAGATGCTCTATCCCACCAGCTATCTCAAGTCCAAGGGGCTCGGCAAGCAGTGCGCGCTGATCACCGACGGACGCTTCTCCGGCGGCACCTCAGGATTATCGATCGGTCACGTCTCGCCGGAGGCCGCAGAGGGCGGTCTGATCGGGCTGGTCGAGGAAGGCGACCAGATCGAGATCGACATCCCCGGCCGCAGGATCCACCTCGCCGTCGACGAGCAAACCCTGGCCACACGTCGTCAAGCGATGGAAGCCCGAGGCGAGGCCGCCTGGCAGCCGGGCGAGCGCGAGCGCAAGGTCTCCAAGGCCCTGCAGGCCTATGCCGCCCTGACCACCAGCGCCGCCTACGGCGCCGTGCGTGATCTCAGCCAGCTCAAGCGCTGATCCCCGCCCACGCTCACCCCGCCGTCGTCATCCGGCGCGGCGGGGGCTCCAGCCTCCAGCCTCCAGCCTCCAGCCTCCAGCCTCCAGCCTCCAGCCAGATGGTGAACCGCAAAGGCGCCAAGCACACAAAGGATTGTGAGTGTAGATGACGGTCTAACAGACTTCAGTCGCCAGCGATCAGCCGTCAGTCAGACGGCATTGATACCCTTAACGAAGTCGGTTTACCTCGTGCAGCGCCGTCGGTAGGGCTACCGTTTTGTGGCAACCCAACACTCGCGTCAACGTCTGCTGAGGAACGGCGCGCCGGGACAAGAACCGAACGCCGGCGATGCACTCGCGCGCGCCGCGGCGTCAGCCGCGTATTCCCGATACTCCTTCGCGTCCTTTGAGCCTTTGCGGTTCAATCCTACTGACCGCTGGCAGCTTTCAGCTGCCGGGACAGGAACCGAGCGCAGATCATGCACTCGCACGCGCTGCGGCGTCAGCCGCACATCCCCGACGCCCCTTGGCGTTCTTTGGGTCTTTGCGGTTCAATCTTTCCGGCTGACGGCTGACGGCTGACGGCTGACGGCTGACGGCTGGCGGCTGACGGCTGGCGGCTGACGGCTGGCGGCTGGCGGCTGGCGGCTTTTTTCGGCGCACAAAGTAAAACCCCCGAGCACAGGGTGCTCGGGGGTTTTGGGATAAGGTCCTGGCAGTGACCTACTTTCGCATGGGGAGGCCCCACACTATCATCGGCGAGGTCCTGTTTCACTTCTGAGTTCGGGATGGGATCAGGTGGTTCCAGGACTCTATGGCCGCCAGGAAAACT